>NZ_AP025698.1:0-368333 GCF_023167465.1 Methanothermobacter tenebrarum
GGAATTTTTCATATTCTCCTGTTGTGAACTATCCCCTTGTTGGGGTTTTTCTGTTTAAATGATGGAACTTGCGGGAACGTGGATTAGTTCCCGTAGAGCCTTCATCTCCATGAGCTCAAAGGACTGTCCCCAGCCCCGTGTTGAGTACTCGATTATCAAAGGATTATCCTTTGGCTTCTACCTCTTGAGTTTACTATCTTACCAGCTCCTTTCAGCTTTTGTAGGATAGTATGTGAAAGAACCGGACCCGGGAGGTGTTATAGATTCTGGTGAGATGATGATCTCCGACCATGTAGGTCTTCAACGCAGATAATATCATTTCACGTAATGTCTTTGTGGAGGAAGTCGTCTCTTTTGGGTTTTTTATGGACTTTGATAGTTTTATTCTTGTTTTTTCTTGGTTCTTTGAATCTTTCCTTTTTTTTTTTGAGACTTTTATGCAGTTATTTCTTGAGTGTGTTCTCATATCTCGGGTTTTCTATTTGTCTTCCTTCGCTATCAGTCAAGAAGTGTTTTATTCCAATACTATGGCTTTTCCAGTTATTTTTTTGGCGGAGGCTCGGGCTCGTCTTCAACTTGAAAGATTGCGAACCCATTTCCTTGAACTTTCACGTTTTATTATCACGCCTTTCATTTTTTTCCTTGTATTGGTCTGTGTAGCCTGGTTTATTATTCCAATCTTTGATAGGATCAGTTCCTCCGAATTTTGAAACCTGACCACTTGTAGTTCATGGTCTTAAAGGTTTATCCTTTGAAGTTTAACTTGCTCGCTCTTTTGCCGTTCCTTTTTAGCTTTCTCAGGTCATGTTGTTCTGAGGTGGTAGTTTACCATCTGCAGAACCTTTTGAGTGGACTTTTTTGAGCTCAGGGCTCTTTTCATTCTTTAGTTTGACTATTAGGGCTTGTGTGTCATTAGGGGTAGTTTCCGGCTTTCTGTTTTTGTCTTGTTCTTGGGGTGGGCGGTTGAGCCACGTGCAAAGGTCAAGATATTATAACTATTTTCAGTAGTGTTGGACGGATAAATGCGGAACTTATCGGTGAACATTTCCCTTGCTTCTCTTTACATATTCCCTCAGTATATTGCCTTACTAAATATTGTCTTCGTATAGGGGCTTTTCCGCTGATAAAGTTAATGAAATATTAGTCCATTCATTTTTTTCAATGCCTTCCTTTAGCGTTCCTCTACTTACGTAATTTCTTTGTTGATTTTCAATGCGTATCTGCACTCATGAATAATTTAGATTTCTAGGAGGGGGTTAGTCTGCTGGAACATTACAACATTTTTTATTTTGGGATTGTTGGGGGACTTTCAATTTTTTAGGTGTGTAGGATCTTTCTTTTCTGTGATTTTTCTGGTGGTGTTACACTTGAAATTGATCTCTCTGTCTTCTGGGAGGGTGGTCTGGTGGTGTTACACTTGAAATGCACCCCCCTCTCTTTCGTAATATTCTCATGGTATATTTTTAATAAAAAGTTTTATGTAATATGGTTGATGAAAAGTTACACTTGCAACATAACTATATCATGTGTTCTAGATTCGGGTGGGGGTGCGGTACTACATCATTTGATTTTTATAAGTAGAACCTAAGAGGCTCTAAAATCCAATTAGAAGTGGTATCATGAATGTATTTGATGAATTAGAAGGTAGGAAGTCAGTTTTTAAGGATCGGAGGTTTTTGGATCATAGGTTTTTACCGGACAGGTTACCTCACCGTGAAGAACAGATAAAGGCCATAGCTAAGTATTGGGTGGAGGCGCTTAAGGGTGTTACACCACCAGATATTACAATCTATGGGAAGACAGGAACTGGTAAAACTGCTGTGGCTAAATTTGCCATGAAACAGCTTAATGAAGCCTCTAGGAATTCTAATGTTAATGTGAGAACCGAATATATACGTTGTACAGACTACACTACAGAGTATCAAGTCCTGGCAAGATTGTGTCAACAGTTTGGAAAGGACGTTCCCTATCGTGGATGGACAAAGGCAGAAGTTATAAACACATTTAGGAGCCTCTTTAAAAAAAATGTTTTTGGACAGGATCTCATACTCATTGTAGTGCTCGATGAAATAGATATTCTACTTAAAAATGATGGAGATGGCCTATTATATACTCTGACACGCACCGATAATGTTTCGATACTTTCAATTAGCAATTATGTAGATTTTAAGAAATTCATAAAACCCAGGGTAAGGAGCAGTTTAAGGGATCGTGAGATTGTTTTCCCACCATATGCCGCGCCACAGTTAGTTGACATACTCAAGGAACGTTCAAAGTTATCATTCAATGATGGGGCGCTCGAAGACGATGTTATACCCTTATGCGCTGCTTTAGCCGCTAAAGAAGAGGGTGATGCTCGCTATGCCCTGGATCTTTTAAGAACCGCGGGGGAAATAGCAGATGAACAAGGTTCTGATGTTGTTAAGGGAGAGTTTGTAAGGGAAGCAAAGGATTATATCGAACATAACAAGGTCACTGATATTATCATGACACTTCCAAGTCAACAACAAAGGGTATTAGAAGCCATACTTTATCTCACTAAACGGGATGAAGAGATAACATCAGGCAGGCTTTATGAGGTTTACAAGAAAATATCACAGGGGGATTCTGTCTCCTATAGGCGAATATTTGATTTCGTTAACGAATTAGAATTGTTAGGACTCATATCTACTAATACTGTTTCAAGGGGTAGGGGAAAGGGCAGAACCAATATTATAAGATTGCAATGTGACACGTCAGTCCTTGAGAACGCCCTTTGGATGTAATCTATTTTATAAGCGCTTTTAGGAGGGCCATTCTCACTGGCACGCCATAGAATGCTTGTTGGAAATACTTACACTGTGGCAGGGCATCCACATCCACTGATATTTCATCTACCCGGGGGAGTGGATGCATTACTATAACATCCTTACCATTTAACATTTTAGCATCTATTCGATATGCACCTTTAATCTTGGAATATTCCTCTGGATCTGGGAATCTTTCCTTTTGTATCCTTGTCACATAAAGTACATCAACATCATCTATAACTTCCGTAATCCTAGTGGTTTCATGGACAGATATCCTTTGTTCTTTGAGATCATGGATGATGTCACGTGGCATTTTAAGTTCTTTTGGGGATACAAATATCATGTCCACGTTGAACATGGCAAGTGCATATGCGAGGGAGTGGACCGTCCTACCATATTTAAGGTCGCCGATTAGGGCTACCTTTAGACCCTCTATATTATCGAATATCCTTTTCATGGTGTAAAGGTCGAGGAGTGTCTGTGTGGGGTGCTGGCCTGCACCATCACCAGCATTTATGACCGGTATATCTATGATGTCTGAAATGTAACGGGCTGCTCCTTCTGCATTATGTCTTATTACGATTGCATCGGCGTAACATGCTACAACTCTCGCAGCGTCTGCTAGTGTTTCTCCTTTAGTGGCTGCACTTTCAGCGGCTTCTGAGAATCCTATTACGCTTCCTCCCAGTCTTTTCATGGATGCTTCGAATGACAGTCTTGTCCTGGTTGAAGGCTCATAGAACATCATGCCCAATATTTTACCTGAGAGTATCTTTGAGGTTTTTTGGGAGCGGGCAATGGGCTCCATTTTTTCCGCTTCTTTTAATATGAATTCGATGTCCTTTTTTGTGAAATCTTTTATTGATATGACATTTTCTAACTGGAAGCCCAATCTGATCACCTATATTTTTCGGGTGAATGTAAGATAACCTGTGTGTCCGATCATCCGTGTGCGGGGCCGTGTACCCTTCTTTTTTATTTCAATTTCTCTTGTAATAACTTCAACAGTTTTTACCTCTTTAAATCCGCACTTTTTAGCCTTTTCATGGATGATTTTAACAGGTTCTATGTATGGATTGTAGAATACAAGCCATCCTCCATCCTTTAGGGCGTTCTTGGCGTCTTCTATGATCTCCCAGGATCTGGGGAGGTCCAGGAATATGAGATCTAAGTTTTTCTCTTCTATACCCTCTTTTATATCTTTATTTTTAAGGATTATATTTTTCATCCCAGAATTTTTGATATTCTTTCTGGCTAATGTTGCGAAGTCTTCTCTTATCTCATAAGTATAGACTTTGCCTGTACCCCCTACTATATTTGCGAGGGTTAGTGCAACACTCCCTGAACCTGTACCTGCATCTAATACTCTTTGACCGCTCCCAAGGCCTGTGTATGAGATGACTGTTCCGATGTCCTTGGGGAGGATAATTGATGATTTTCTTTCCATTAATTCTATGAAATCGTTGATATTGGCTTCTATTACCTTGAATTTTCTCCCAAGGTGCGTTTTCAGTTCATCCCCTGGGCTGCTTTCCTCTATCTTTTCTCTTTTTATTATCCCCAGGTCTGTTTGGAAGTCTTCATCTTTTGGGGGCATGTATTTTTTGCCCCTTTCATCTATTAGAATTTTCAACTCATCACCCTTCGAATTCGGAGTCTAGGACTTTGCGAATTTCCCGTGCTATTTTTTCACCTATACCCTCTACCTTTTTCAATTCTTTTTCAGAAGCGTTTACCAGGTCTTTTATTGTTTTGAAGTGTTTGAGGAGTTTTCTCGCGTTCACAGAACCTATATGTGGTAGTGATTCTACAACGAATAGTTGCCTTTCTTTTAAGGTTAATGGCTTTTTCTCGGTTCTTATTTGTATCTCCACCTTTTCTTCTGATTGTTCACGGACTGCTATCCTTTTTATCATGGCAGCGGTATCCTCTGGCGATCTTGTTGGGATTATTGGTATCCCGAAGTCTACTGCGATGGATGCTATGGCCCCTCTTATGGCATTTGGGTTGATGAATGCTGAGTAGAGATCCTCCCCCTCCAGTATCATGATTGGTTTTTTAAATTCTTTTACAAGTTCTCTTGCTTGTTTGTAGAGTCTTTTGTCGATGAGTGAATTTATGAAATCCTGTGTTGTTTTTCTTTCTATGGCAACTTCGTCGCTGACCTGGTAGTCTGCAACCGCCATCGGTTTTATGATTACTTTAACGTCCATTCTAGTTAATTCCCTTAAAACTCGTGAATTAACCTCTCTCGAATCGGCATAGACAACATATTCGCCCTGCATGGTCTTTTGGTGTTCTGCGGCTCCTGATTTTATCTCTATTTTCATGTTTTTAGCCTTTTGGAGGTGTTTTTTCATTTTATTTTCTTTGTGTATGCTCGACCAGTAGTATGCTTCGTCTCGGGTTTTTTCGGTTATCATCACCATCATGCGGCCCATTTTTTTCCTCCCGGTACGGCCGCGTCTTTGTATCATTCTTATCTCTGATGGTACTGGTTCGTATAGGATTACAAGGTCGACGGCTGGTATGTCCATCCCTTCTTCCGCGACGCTAGTTGAGATGAGGATGTCATATTTTCCTATGCGGAATGCTTTTATGATCTCTTTTTGTTCTTTTTGTGTTAGGCCTTTGGTCCCTGTTCTGGTGCCCTGGCCGTAGAATTTAGCTGCTTTTATGTTTTCTTCTTTGCATTTTTTGTATATTTGTTCTACTGTGTCCCTGAATTGTGTGAATACGATGATCCTTTTTATGTCTTCTTTTTTAAGTTCCTTTTTAAGTATTTTCATTAGCTTGTCAAGTTTTGGGTGTTCTATTCCCCTCTTGTATGCTCTTCTTGTCTCTATCATTGCACGTGAAAAATTTGAATCTGCTATGAGGCTTTTAGCTGCTCTTGTACTCTTCTTTTGTAATCTTAGGAAGTATTGGTGTAGTGTGCTTATGCCCTGTGTTTCTAGGAGTTCGATGGCGTGTTCTATGTTGATGGCCGCGGCTAGTAGTGATATTCCCATGTAGTATTTTTTGGGCGGGTTTGTTGTCCTCGCGATGATGTTTTGGACTTTTCCCCTGGCCTTGAGGAGGTCTTTCTTGGTTACTGTTACTGTGGGTATGATGTGGAGGTGTTTTAGCATTTTTAGTCGGTGTTTGCGGGCTTTTTCCAGGTGCTTTTTTATATTTTTTAGGGTGCTTCCCATTTTGACTTTTATCCATTCTATTTCTATGGGGTTGAAATATGGTGATACGTCTGGGTCGTCTTCTGTTTTTATGATTATTTCTTTTATGAATAGGTTTTCGCATACTTTTTCTATTTTTTCTTTTTCAAAGCCGGGGGATGCTGTCAGTCCTAGGATGAGAGGGTTTTGGGCTTCTTTTTGGTAGCGTGATGCCAGGTAGACGTATGAGTATGAGCCTATTGCATGGTGGCATTCGTCAAAGACTATGAGTGAAACGTCCTTGAGGTCGTATCTTCCATTTATTATGTCGGATTCGACTGTTTGGGGTGTTGCACATATTATCTGGGATTCTTTCCAGCGTTTAACGCGTTCTGTGGGGTTGACGGCGCCTGTGATGGATGTGCATGGTACTGTTAGGAATTCTCGGAAGCTGTCTTCGTGTTGTATTGTGAGTGGTTTGCTTGGTGCGAGAATTAGGATTTTTGATTTTTTATATTCTTGCAGTCTTTCAGCGGCTATTAGTACGGCGATAACGGTTTTGCCCAGGGCTGTTGGGGCTACTATCATGGAATTGCCTTTTTTGAGGACGTTTGCTGCGATTTTTTGTTGGTATAGTCTGGCTTCGATTTTCTCTGGTTTTATGAGGGGATGTTTGATATATTTTACCATGGATTTTTCTATGACGTATCCGTTTATATAATAGTTTCAAAACACACCTATAACTTATAAATTATAAGTTATAAGCTTATAAGTTATAATCTGACTAGATTTTTCCAATCATCAAAAACAACATCCAATCCACACATACTAGGAATATAATTAGCCGCCTTAGCAGAATCAACACCAACCACATCAAAACCAAGATCCTCTATAGGAGACACAACCATACAAGTATCAGAAACCATAACCCCACCAGACCCCACTATAAGATCACTATACCCCATCCGATCCGCAGCAACCTTAAGAGCATGAGAGGTACAAACCCAAAAATCACATGAGAGCCTCCGATGACGCAAATAACGAGCCAACAGCCTAATTTCCCCCAACGAACAATGCGGGCAACCAACACATATTAGATCAGGTTTATCATTAGTGGTGGAAAGCTCATCCATAGAATCCTCAAGGGACGCGCTATCAACAGATATTCTATCCTCAAATTCACACTCAACCGCCGGGTTCAAACCCTCCACATAATATAATGCAACAGCACCCGAAGATGCGAGCGCAGCACCCAATGATTTAAATTCATCACCTGAAGGCTGACCACGAAACCGAAAACTAGGGACACCATCCCCTACAATCTTCCCAACATAATATCCAAGAACACCATACTCATAACCCTCTAGAGAGTCCTCCACCTTCACAAGGATATTAGCAATCCTATTTTCATCCAAGTGATAACCATAAGCAGGAGTCCTTCCACAAATAGCAGCTGCAAGGGCGCTAGGACCACCCTCCCTATTAGTCCTCGCCCCTAGAATAGAATTCGCATATATAACAGCTGAAGATTCTGACCAGGCAACATGGGACCCCCTCGTCGGAATATTCCCAATAAGGTATGGAGTGCAAGTGCAAGTGTTCATCACATCCATCCTCATATAAGCATCTATAATCCTGGATTGCCTATCTGCAAATTCCCTTGAAAATCCTAACTCACGCCAATTATCCAAGTCCATACCCGCAGGGTTCAAACTACTTTGAACCTTCACCCTAGCAGAAGGATCCTTTGAAAGCTCTTCCAAATATTCTAACCCAGCATCCCCAATAGTCTTATAAGAGACACCCGATATCTGGGCTGAGGATATCTCCACCATCCTCTCAGCCCCGTAAATGTCACCAAGTGCTACTAAAATTTTCATACTCTTTTCAACAGCCTCACCATATTCTCCATCATACATCTCCTCTTCATAGGCTGTGAGATACATCTTAACTCTCCCCTATCTGGCTTCCAATTATGTTATCTACAAGGCGCAGGAAATTTTCAAGTTCCTTATAGGGGATCATAGCCCCCGCCGCTATGTCATGACCCCCACCAGCACCCCCAAAGTTTGAAGAAGCATCCCTGAGGGCCCTTCCAAGGTCGACGCCCATTTTAATGATCTTGGGAGTGGCCCGCGCAGAGACTTTTACCTGGTTGTCCATCCTTGAAAGGGCGAGTATGGGCAAGTTAGGATCTGATAGTCCTAATGAGAATGATATGCTGGCTATGGTCCCCATCACGCCTTTAAGGGTCTTTTCCTTCGTGTAAATGTATTGTATGTGTTCCATTTTCTTTGGCCTTTCCCTTTTGATCCATTCAAGACCTTTCATGATATCTTCACGATACCTTCTTTGAAGGTTTAAAGCCTTTTCTAGGGATTTTTCTTCTTCACCGAGGCATATTCCTATAGCCAGACCATATTCTTTATTTTTGCCACAAGCATCTAGGATTTTCGCGAAATCTGAAAGATATCTTATAGTTGGTGGGAGTCTTTTGTCTGTGAAGACTTCTCCAAATATTTCCGGGTTTATTTTAATTAATTCACTTTTTAGGATGTCTTTTTCTTCGGCTGCGAGGTCCTGGAATTTTATGGCATATGATACTCCTATTCTTTCGAGAAATTCCCTAGAACCTTCTATGTTGGCGGTTATCCCTGGGAGTGTGGGATTGAATGTATATGCGAGGGCTTTATATAGTGGTTCGTCGTATCTTGATGCTATCCTAAGATCTTCATGCGCTTGTACCGAACCATTTTTAATCCCTTCTTCCACTATGAAACGGTTCATGCCTCTAAACCCATTATAATATTGCATGTCGCCGAAGGCGCCTACAAGGGCGAATGATGCGAGTGACTCCTCTAATCCTCTAATTATTAGATAGGCGGCCCCTGAGGCGCTGAGTTCTTGACTTCCATCAAATCCGAATAGGTGGGGGTTGACATGGATTATATTAGAGTTTGTCTCAGAATCTATGGGTTGGTGGTGGTCTGCTATTATAACATTTCCATGGAGGTGTGAGAGGTCAGGTAGGTTGGCGCTGCCCATGTCACAAAAAAAGAAAACCTGATATTTTTCATTTGCTAGTTTTTTTATGAAATTATCAGTTAGTCTGGAAATTATGGAAATATGGAATTGGCCATTTCTGGTAGAAATGGCCTTGGCTATCATGCCAGCTGCTGAGAGGCCATCCGCATCATTATGTGATATGATGCGTATGACATCCCCTTCATCTATGTGTTCTTTAAGTATTTTGCAAGCTTCATCGCCTCTATTTAACAATGAGCGCTGCTTTTTCTGGGTCATATTTCCATCCTTCTGGTAGTACACCCGTTCTCACGTAATATTTTACTAGCCGCCTGATTTTGGATTCGACAAGTTGCAGTCCTCTTCGGGTGTGAAGATCCTTTGGGTGTTCTTTTAAGTGTTCTCTGATGTTAACGGCTTTTTTCATGAGGTTTATTAGATCCTCAGGGTACTCTAATTTTATATCATGCTTTTCTAGGATCTCTGTTATCTTCATTCCTGTTATTGATTTGACGCTTGGGATCCCGTATTGATCCCTTAGGATTATACCTATCTTACTAGGGGGGTTTCCTTCCTTGTACAATTTTATTATCAGTTCTTCTATCTCCTCATTAGAATATTCAACCCAGTCTGGTTTTATCTTCATAGGATCACCTCTCTTTTGTACCATTTTGCGAATTTTCTGAAGGATTTGCTTCTGTGGGATATTCTATTCTTCTCTTCTCTGGTTAATTCCCCGAAGGTTTTATTTTCACCCTCTGGGTAGAATATGGGGTCAAATGCGAAGCCTTTATCTCCCTTTTCTTTAAATCCTATTTTACCTTTCACCACGCCTAGAAAAGTCTCGGGTTCGGTGTCGGGTGCGCAGTACCCTACAACCGACCTGAACTCGGCGTAGCGATCATCTATGTTCTCCATTAATTTGAGGATGCCCTTGTTGCCTATGGTCTCCTGTACATATGCTGAGTATGGTCCTGGGAACCATTTTAGACTCCTTATGAATAATCCTGCATCCTCTACGATAACGGGTTCTTTGAGGAGTTTCGCAGCATACTTCGCACCATATTCTGCCACTTCTTCGAGCGTGCCTTGGAGTTCGGGGTATCTGATGTCTGCTTGTTCCACTTGTATGCTAAACTCCTTGAATATCCCCTTTGCTTCCAATACCTTATGTTTGTTACCTGTTATAAATGTTATCTTCATCTACACCATACCCTCTAACCAGTTAAGTGTAGCGTCCCCTATCTTCTATCTCCTTAATCTTTGATCCTATTTCAATGGATGATTTCCTTTCATAGCCCTTGAGAACCTCTTTGAAGCATTCCCTCCATATATTATAATGGGTGCTCTGGAGGGCCTTTTTTAAGACTAGAAGGTCAACTCCCCTATCTTCTGTTTCTTGTGAAAATCTTCCAAGGCCGAAGTCGATGAAAACTAGACTTTTATCTTTCATGATAATATTAGAGGTTGTAAGATCCCCATGGATGATACCATGCTCATGGAGTTTAGCAATATCCTCCCCAATAATCTTACAGACTTTCCTCCTCTCGTCCGGGTCTAAATCTTCTATGATATCATTTAATGGCTTCCCTATGATATTCTCCATTTTAATGGAAGCCTTCTTAAGGTTTATATCAAATAAAAGGGGTGTTAGGACGCCACACTTTTTCGCTTCATTAAATAATTTAGCCTCATTTCTTGTACGGGATCTTCTAAGGTCCTCATCAATTTCTTTTATCCGATAATCCTTTTTTATTCTCTCCTTTACTATTACATCGTAGTGGAGCCAATTTCCATTGTAAATGTTTGCCTCAGCACCCTTTGCCCTAAGGTGACTGGGCAATTCCAATTTTTCCTTTGACTCTTCCATCCAAGGTATGTCAACCTGGTCTGTCCTATAACGTTGAATGATAGTCGTATCCTCTATACGATCCGCCCCTTTATACTTGTATGTGAGCTGGCCCAGCCATGCTATCATAGCACCATTGTCTCCACAATATTCTGCTGGTGGCATGAAAAACCTGGCATAATGTCCTTTGCACATCTTTTCTAACATCATCCTTAATCTCCTGTTCACAGCCACCCCACCACAAAGTAGAACTTCTCTTTTCCTTGTATGTGCAAGGGCCCTTTCTGTAACCTCTACGAGCATTGAAAATGCCGTCTCTTGGAGACTGTAACAAAGATCTTCAAGTTCTGCGCCGGCATCGTATTTTCTAAGGGCTGCTGTGAGCAAACCTGAAAATGCCAAGTCCATACCCTTAACAGTATATGGTAATCTGATATAATTCGAAGACTTTCCAGCCAATTCTTCTATCTTGGGACCGCCGGGATGCCCCATTCCCACTTCACGACTGAACTGGTCTAACATGTTCCCAACAGCTATATCAAGGGTTTCGCCGAAAACCCGGTAACGGTTTTCTTCGAATGCTATAACCTGGGTGTTCCCACCACTTACATAAAGCGAAACCGGGTCTTCGGCGCCGGTTGTAAGCCTTCCAATTTCTATGTGTCCAATACAATGATTAACCCCTACTATAGGTATATCCAATGTTAATGCTATGGTCCTTGCCGCTGTTGCAACGGTTCGAAGGGCCGGTCCAAGTCCAGGACCCCGTGAAAAAGCCACCAAGTCAATGTCTCTGGCTTCGACTCCGGCCTCTTCAAGGGCTTCTGTGAAAAGTTCTGGTAAATATTTGGAATGGTGTTCAGCCGCTTCCCTTGGATGTATTCCACCCGTGTCAGGAATTAATGATTTTACAACTGATGATAAAATATTGCCTTCATCATCCACTATGCCGACACCTGTTTTTTCTGCTGTTCCTTCTATGCCTAGACATAACATTTTTGACCCCATTATCCTAGTGTGGTTATATGCTTCGTGTGAACTACCCCTCCTTGATGGGAGGGGCTTCCTGTTTCAATGATGAGACTTGCCCAACTACCCCAGCTGAGGCGGGGATGCTGAGTAGAGTTCTTGTCTCAACAGGCTCTGAAGGTTGTCCCAGCCCCGTGTTGAGGATATCGAACCACTTTCCAGAGCTCTCTCACTTTATTATCCTATGGACTTTAATTCTTATTAGCTCCAATTTTAGAAAGGATTAGCCTGTTTCCTTCAAGCGCGGATCCTGATTGATTATAATTTATGGGTACTATTTTCCCTTATAGCGTAGTCTCCCCACTTTTCTCCCATTTTTCTTCAACTTGAAAGGACTCTGATGTTGCCCCAGAGCTACTGGTTTACCATTTACAAGACTTTACTGTAAACTTTCTTAAGTTCAAGGTTCTCCCCCATTCTTTACTCTGACTACCAAGTTTTTGCGTATCATAGGGGGTTGGTTTCCGCCCTTCTGTTTTAGCCTTTTTCTTCGGGTAGGCGGTTGTAGAGCCACCTGCAAAGGTCAAGATCCTGGAGTAGTTTAGCTTCAACTGTTTTAGACGGGTAAAGACGAAATTTGCAGCCGAGCACTTCCTCGCTCCCCTCCACATATAAATATATCAAAGGGTGGCCAAAATGATACCAGAAAGCATAAATCGCATATCTATTAACTTATGTATCTCATAACTATAAAATGTTTTTCGGCTTTCACCCCCCATACCGGGGAGTTCCCGCCGAGAAAGTTAAAATAAGTTTTCACAAAATGGGGTGAGATTAATGTTCAAAGAATTGAAGGTTTATGGGTCTGAAGATTTCCTCCATAGAGTAGAGGATAAGAAACCATTATTTCTATGCGTACTTGCAACCACGGCCACTTCCCATATACCTGGTATAACAGGGGCTGGTGCCAGTCCGGATCTTACAGAATATACCCCAGCAGCTGATGTTGAGCTGATAGTCCATGAAGCCCCCTTGTGTCTTCCTGAAATACCCAAGACTGTGGTGGAGGGAGGGTCAACACCCACTCCTGCAGTGATAACAAAGGCATGTATAGAATTGGCTGATATACCATTCCTTGTAGCCGATGCAGGTGCTCGGATAAAACCTAATCTACCATATATTCTTATTAATGAAAAACCAGGAGAGGACATACGCACTGGCAAGGCTGTGGATAATCCGAGGAAAATATTTGAAAACGGTAAGCTACTTGGAGAGATGCTATCTAATCTAGCGGAGCATCTTATAATAGGTGAAAGCACACCCGCGGGCACCACCACAGCACTGGGGGTTTTAACAGCCCTAGGATATGATGCAAGTTTTAAAGTGAGCGCAAGCCTCCCTGAAAACCCACATAACCTTAAAAGGGATGTGGTCAAGGAAGGATTAGAAAACGCTGGTATAGGTTGGGGTGAGAAAGTCAAAGACCCATTTAAGGCTGTTGAGGCTGTTGGGGACCCCATGATACCTGCTATAGCGGGCATATGCATGGGAACCGATATACCTATTACATTAGCTGGTGGAACCCAGATGACAGCCATATGCGCCCTCATCAAAGCCATTGATAAGAGCTTTGATTTTTCAAGGACGCCCATTGCAACAACGATTTTCGTGGCAGAGGACGAAACTTCGGATATTAATCAGATAGCGAAACAGATAGGTGATATAACCATCTATGCTGTGGATCCTGGTTTTGAAAAGACCACCCATGAAGGTTTGCATGGTTATCTTACTGGATCTGTTAAGGAGGGTGTTGGTGCGGGTGGCATGCTCCTCGCAGCCCTTTTGAGGGGTGTGGGCATGGACACTATAAGGGACAGAATTGATGAGTTATGCCACAGGTTATTCTAAGATTTCTTAAGAGTTTCAAGCCATCAAATCCACTTATATTAGTTGCCTTGTTATTTTATATAGGAGGCTTCATTTCCTCTTTTTTCATGAAGGCTTTTAATTTCGGCTTTCTGACAGGGGATTTTATCGTATATTTCAAACCACATCCTATGACATGGGATTATCTTAGGGTACAATTTATAGATCAACTCGGGGGCGCGGCCTTTAATATATTTATTTCAAATGTTATGGTAGTATTTTCTTGTATATTCTTGGGGTTTCCCATCGTTAATACTGTCCTTGTAAATCTTATAGGATTTTCCGGTGCTTTGTTGAATGCTTTGATTTCACGTTTTGGACTTAAGGGTTTGATAATATACCTTGGATTATTCCATTTGCACTTTGAAATATTAGGGGCTCTACTTTCAATAGACGCCTTCTTAGCCTTTTATGCTTCCATTTACCATTCATTGAAAGCCGGCTCAGCTAGGATTTTCACCAGGGAAGTTAAGAGTGGATTTTTGCCATTATTGTTGAAGATACTTATCATATTTTTATTCGCAGCATTCATGGAAGTGTTCTGGAGCACCTGGTGGGTTTACGTTTGGACCCATAAATATATTCCATGGCAACAGTTTTATTTCGAAGTTTACAATGTAAAATTCTTATAAGAGGCTTATAAGGAGTGTTAACCCTCCTATTATCCAACAGTAACAGGAGAATAAAACCAAATTTTTAGTTTTTATAAACTTCAAGAAATATTTAATGGCCAAATAACCGGAAACTGTGGCCGTAATAAATCCTAATGTAAAACTCTCTGTTTCAAAATGGAATCCGCCCATTATATCCTTTAATTGGACTAGTGAAGCCCCCAATATCGCGGGTATAGACAATAAGAAACTGTATCTTGCCACGAATTCCCGTTCAAGTCCAACTGATAATCCGGTTGCTACAGTCGCCCCTGAACGGGATATACCAGGCATTATAGCGCATCCTTGGGCAAAACCGATCAAAAGGACATCAACCAGGTTCATGTTATTAAAAACTCTTTTCCTCGAAAACCTTCTATATAGTATCTCAGAAGCCCATAATATGAAACCTGTGACGATGAGTAAGGATCCAACTGCAGGCAGATTATTGAAAAGTCCCTCAAAAAAGTCTTTGAAAAAAACACCCATAAAACCCGCGGGGATGCTCCCAATTATTATAAACCATGACAATCTTTTAATAGGATCATTTTCAATCTCTTCACTAAAAGTCCCCTGTGGGATATCTAATAGGCTCGAAAAAAAGCCTTTAAGAATATCCACCACTTCACCTCGGAAATATCCGATAACAGCAACAAGAGTGGCTATATGAAGGAGAGTATCAAATGCAAGATCTGAATAATTCACGCCAATAAGATGAGGTACTATTACAAGATGGGCAGAACTACTTATGGGCAGAAACTCTGTAGCACCCTGGACTATCCCTAATATTATTGCCTGTATAACATCCAAAGGAATCCACCTTCCATAATCATGTTAGTACAACTTTATTCGATGTACCTTAGCCATTCAAACCTGTCGGCGACTTCTGCTCTTAAAATTTTAAAGAAACTCTCCTGGAGTTTTTCTGTTATGGGGCCTCTTCTCCCATCTCCAACCTTTATACCATCAACTGATCTTATAGGGGTTATCTCAGCTGCCGTTCCTGTGAAGAACAATTCATCCGCTAAATATAACATTTCACGTGGTATGCGCTCTTCTCTCACATTGATGCCCATTTCATTGGCTAATCTTATAACAGAATCTCTTGTTATCCCAGGTAGTAGTGAAGAGGATACCGGTGGCGTGTAGAGTTCACCATCCTTTACTATGAAAATGTTTTCCCCACTACCTTCACTTACCATCCCATTGTAGTCGAGGATTATACCCTCATCATAGCCGTGCTTTATAGCTTCCATCTTCACTAGCTGGGAGTTAAGGTAATTTCCACCGGCTTTAGCCATGTTGGGGAGGGTGTTTGGCGCCATCCGCCTCCAGGTTGAGATTCCAACGTCAACACCCTCTTCTAATGCTTCCTGTCCAAGATAGCTTCCCCATTCCCATGCTGCGATCACAACCTCCACTGGACAATTAAGGGGGTTTACACCAAGCTCTTTATAACCTCGGAAGACAACAGGCCGTATATAACATTCCTTGAGGTTGTTAATTTTGACCGTTTCGATCACGGCTTCACATATTTCCTCTTCGGTGTAGGGGATGTCCATCATATATATTTTCGCCGAATCAAATAATCTCCTAACATGGTCTTCCAAGCGGAAAATGGCGGATCCTTCCCTGTTCTTATAGCATCTAATCCCTTCAAATACGCTGGATCCATAATGTACTACGTGTGAAAGTACATGTATTTTTGCGTCGTCCCATTCTACAAATCGATTGTTGAACCATATCTTACCTTTATCGGATAACATGAGGATAACCTCGACTTATTTTTTGCTACCGTATATATAAATCAGGTGCATTATATCAATGGTATATTGTGGGGGGAAAGTTTATATAGCTTAGATATAGTATTTTTCTAATGGAGGGCCGGTGGTCTAGGGGTTAGGATACCTCGCTTACAACGAGGTGGTCGCGAGTTCGAATCTCGCCCGGCCCACTTTTTAGCCAATTTTTGAAGATAGAAAGATTAATATAGTATATTCGCGCAAAAATGATACTAGGCATGGTTAAAAAACTTCTAGTTTTTTTTCTGTGCACTAACTTGTGGGGGGGTGAATGATGAGAAGATTTGCACTGATACTTGCATTGGTGATGCTAGTTTCTATAATCGGCGCTGGAGCAGTCGCGGCACAGGAAGATGATCTACCGGACGGAGAAGCGGATTTGGCGGTTGATGTTACGCTGACTGATTCTGAGGGTAATCCTTTGGATGAGGCTACTGTTGGTGATGAGGTTGTAGGTGTTGTTGAAGCGGCGAACAATGGACCGGATGATGCGACTGGTGTTGTTGTCTATTTATGGCAGCAGGGTTTCGGAAACCCTGATGTGGAGAATATTGTCAACTGGTGGTCTGTTTCATGGGATGGTGTCAATTGGGTGGACTTTGACCCTTCATTCGACCCAGAAGATGGCATATGGGATATAGGTGACATGCCAGCTGGGGATGTTTACACGCTCTTGATAGGATTCACGGCAAAGGAAGCTGGACCGGGCATCCTTGGAGCAGGGATAGAAGGCGACCAATACGACCCAGATTATTCAAACAATGAAGACGAATATGTCATCGATATCCTGGAACCTGTTATTCCAGTTTCTGCTGGTAAGGTTCCTATGCAACCTACAGGCGCTCCATTAGCACTTGCAATACTCTCAGTTCTCATGACAATAGCCGGCCTAACACTACCCAAAATAAAATAAAATTCCATTATTTTTTTTTTTTAGATGAGTATTATGATTATGAGTATTAGGAGGGATATGAAGAAGACTACAGTACCCCTGAGTAATATGAACATTTTCTCTTTTTCTCCGATGGGTGTTATACCATATGAGAGGATGAATGAGAAGAATATTTTCAGTATCCCGAGGATCCTCTCATCTAACCTAATAAAGGTTTCTATAAGGTGTGTGAGTCCAATCGAGATTCCAACTACTAATAAAACGAGGAAGAATAGGTTTTGAAATAATATCCTAGATTGCTTGAATATGCTGGTTTTAGGTTCTTTCCTGGATAATAAACTCCTCTTTGCATTGTTAAAAGCGGATTCTTTAGGCGTGTAGGATTCTATTTCATCATGAAATTCCTCTTCTGGTGCTTGCAACCTCTTTGAAAACTTTTCTGCTAATGATATTATCCCGGCCCTGTCTATAAGTTTAATATTTTTCTTGGCAGCATAATTTAGGGCCTGTTTCGTATAATCTGATGTGGTTACAATAACTATTTTAGAAGCTTTAAGATTCTTTGCAACCATCTCCATTTCTTTTAGAACATCTAATCCCACTTTCCATTTTTTATCATAATTTTTGCAAGCCACAACCACGCTCATATCTCCGATAGCGGTGGGGATGATACCATAAATGTCCACAACATATTTTGAGGTTTTGAAATTCTTATAAACCTTGAAACCAGACTCCTCCATGATTTTAGCCATGAAATTTACTAGCTTCTCCCTCTTCAAATCTCCCACCTGAATTGATCCCATTATCTTATAATCATCATAATAAGTGAACTACCCCTTACCGGGGGTTTCCTGCTTAATGATGAGAACTTGCTGGTATACCATGTAGGCGTTTTCATCTTCGCGGGCTCAGGGGGACCGTTCCCAGTCCCGTGTTGAGTAATCTTATTCTTTGTTTTTTTCACAATTCTTTGAACCTTTCCTTGAAAGATTCTCTTGTAGTATAGCCGAGCATGTCCTTGCTCCTCAACATATTAATACATTGAGGGTCACTTGACCAGTATGGAAGAGCATAAACCCCGAATGAGCTCCTCTATTAAGTTTATATTTTATAAGTACATCTATTTTTATACAACTATGTATAGTTTTCGGCTATCCCCACTCCCAAAGGAATGGGGATTTCCCCGCCGATAAAGTTAAAATGTTGCCATGGGGGTTGACAGATTCATTGGATAAAAGATTGTGGTTTGAGGATTTGAAATGAAAATCTTGATAACAAATGATGACGGAGTGAATTCCTCGGGTATAATAGCTGCAAAGGATGCTGTGGAGAGCCTTGGAGAATGTATAATAGTGGCCCCTGCCACTCAGCAGAGTGGGATAGGACACGCTTTAACATTATTTGAGCCTATTAGAGTTAATGATGTCACATTAAGGGATGGTACCATGGCTTATTCTGTTTCCGGGACGCCAACTGACGCCGTTATCCTTGGCATCTTTGAATTGGCGGAGGAGAAGCCTGACCTCGTGATTTCCGGGATAAATATGGGTGAAAACCTTGGAAAATCAGAGTTGACAACATCTGGGACTATTGGAGCTGCCATGGAAGCTGCTGTACATGGAGTGCCGGCTCTTGCGGTTTCGTTGCAAGTGAAAAGGGGTGATATCAAATTCCATGATGGACATGTTGACATTGATTTTTCCACTGCAAAGAAAATAACATATAAAATAGCTAAAAACATCCTCGCGAAGGGATTGCCTGAAGGTGTTGACTTCCTAAACCTCAACATACCCCTGCATATGAAAAAAGAAGAAATCAAGCTCACAAGATTAGGTGACAGAATGTATAATGTACATGTGCAAAAGAGGCTCGACCCCCGTGGCAGACCATATTATTGGATTGATGGAGAACCAGCAGGCCATGACCTTCCCGGGACGGATGTTTATACGCTTAAAAAGGAGAATGTAGCGACCCTCACACCGTTATCCCTTGACTGCACATCTAACCTTAAATCGATGAAAGGATGGCTTCAACCTTAAAAGTTTAGCGTTTCCCGAATCATTTATAAAAATTTACCCAGATAACATACATGAGGGGTATTATATGGCTGATAAGATTAACAGACAATTTTTGAAATTCAAGGACAGGAGGGTGCTTGTCACCCTAAAAAATAATAATGAACATGAAGGTAGGCTTATATCCATTGACAATTATCTTAACACAGTACTTGAAACAGAGAATGGGATTCAGTTTATAAGGGGTACTAAGATAGCCTTCATCTCACTGTTAGGGTAGGCTTTCCACTTCAATTCCAAGGATTTCTTTTTTTCCATTGTAGATGTCCCTGGCTATCTGGGCGCTGCCTAATGATCCTGAAATCGCTGGTAATCGACGAACTTCCACTGGACAATCTAATTGCCTTTTGAGGATATCATAAAAGTTTATGGGCTCTTCCATGGCCCCGACTGATCCCGTGAGGACTATACCATCTACCTTGTCGGCTATGCCTATAAGTCCCCAGATCTCCATTGTTATGGTCATCGCCATTGTATCAAGGGCTAGTCTTGCTTTATGGTCGCCTTCAAGATATCTTTTTAGGAGTTCATCCTTCGCCCTTGAGACCTTCGTATCTATACCCGCTATCTTCACAGCCCCTGCATGTGAGAAGCATTCGTTGGCGGTTTTGTAACCGTCATCGATTGCCCTGATCATTTCAAGGTCTAAGGGTCCATGTATGACCCCCATAGCACCTATACACGCGTCCATAGCACCCTTTATAATACTGTCTTGGATTAGGATAGTTACTGTGTTGGAGCTTATATCAGAGACTATCATGTTCTCCCAGCCAGTCTCAAGGTGGGCATTATAGGATATGCTGACCTTTTCTGCGCTTCCATGATGAGAATATGCTGCTTTGAAACGTTCATCTAGACAAGGAAGGTTCCGGTGCAGGCCGGGGATCAATACTGTTGGGATTCCTGATCTTTCTATCTCTGAATATACTGCCGTTCCACCCCCAGTGACCTTACCAGCACCTCCAATGGAAATTATACCCCTATTCTCAACTTTTTCTAAGGGTTTGATAGTTGTTATAGCGTCTCCCATGGCATAGGTTATTGCCATCAGTTCGATTTCTGCGAGGTCTATTCTTTTTGATAGCTCTTCTATTGCAGAGACTTTACCCTTTGAGAGTTCTTCGCGTCCTAATTTGAAGTGTTCAATTTCCTTTGATAAAATAGTGAAGGATATGCCTGTGGTTCCGTGGTCCATTCCAACGAATGCCAATGTTTTTCCACCTTACCTTTGTAGACCGCAGAGTTTTCGCAATTTGGATCCTACTTTTTCTATTTCTAATTCCGCTTCAAGTTCTCGCATTCTTTTTAGCATTGGCCCGCCAGCCTTGTTCTCTAGTGTCCATTCTTTTGCGAATTCGCCTCTTTGGATCTCTTCTAATATTTTTTCCATTTCCTTTTTCGTGTTTTGGGTGATTATCCTTGAACGTCTTGTGAGGCCTCCGAATTCTGCGGTGTTGCTGACGTTTTTCCACATTCCAGTGAATCCTTTTTCGTAGATGAGGTCTACTATTAGTTTTAGTTCATGGCAAGTTTCAAAGTATGCGAGTTCTGGTTGGTAGCCTGCCTCCACCAGAGTTTCGAAGGCTGTTTTTATGAGTTCTGTGACACCACCACAGAGGACTGTCTGTTCACCGAAAAGGTCTGTTTCGGTCTCCTCCTTGAATGTTGTTTCTAATATTCCTGCTCTAGCGAATCCACATGCTTTACCCATTGCAAGGGCTATTTCAAGCGCGTCTCCTGTTGCGTCGACTTCGACCGCTACCAGTCCTGGTATTCCAAACCCTTCTAAATATGTTCTTCTGACCATGGCCCCAGGACCCTTTGGTGCTATCATTGTAACGTTAACTCCTTCTGGGGCTTTTATGTACCCATAGTGGATGTTGTATCCATGTGAAAATGATATGGTGTTGCCTTCTGTCAGGTATGGTTCTATTGACTGTTCATAGACTGTTGCTTGTATTTCGTCAGGTATGAGGATATGTACGATGTCGGCTTCCCTTGAAGCATCCTCTATTGTCATGACATTCATACCATCCTCTTTAGCCCGGTTCCATGAACTTCCACCGCTTCTAACACCCACTATCACGTTTAATCCGCTGTCGGCCATGTTCCTGGCCTGGGCTCTTCCTTGGCTACCATATCCTATGACTGCTATTTTTTTATCAGCTATCACATCCATTTCTATGTCATCTTCATAATAGATTTTCATGTCACATCCTCCTCCAATTTTATTATATTGTCTTGGAGCCCCGGGACATTGCTGTTGGGCCTGTTCTCGCCAATTCTTTTATGCCAAATCCTGTCATGAGTTCTATGAATGCATCTATTTTGTCGGTGTCCCCTGTAATCTCCACGGTTAAAGTTTCTGTGCTCACGTCAACTATTCTTCCACGGAAGATGTTTGCATATTGTATTATCTCTGATCTTGCTCTTTCTTCGAGGGCGTGGACTTTTATCAGGCAGAGTTCTCTTTGGACTATGTTTGTGGGTTCAAGGTCTCTTACTTTAATGACATCTATTAGTTTATTTAATTGTTTTGTTAGTTGTTCTAGGAGCTTATCATCACCTTTTGCTATGATTGTCATGCGGGCGAGCCCTGGAGTTTCGGATTCTCCCACTGTTATGCTTTCAATGTTGAAACCTCTCCTTGTGAATAACCCTGACACCCGCTGTAATACTCCTGGTTTGTGTTCGACGACGGTGCTGATTATATGGGTTTTAAGTTCCATTATTCCCCCTCCACTTTCCCTTTTTTGATGGGTTCTGATTCTACTTTATATTCACCCACTATCTCGGTAAGCCCGCATCCAGGGGGTACCATTGGGAGTATTTCCATGGGGTCTATTACTATATCAATAATAGTGGGACCCCCAGACTTTATAGCCCTTTTCAGGGCTTCTTTAACTTCTCCAGGTTTTTCCACCTTTTCAGCGTCTATTTTGTATGCTTCTGCTAGTTTGACAAAGTCTGGTACTTCACCAAGGTATGTGTGTGACATTCTCTCATCATAAAATAATCTTTGCCATTGGGCCACCATCCCTAGGTGTCGGTTGTCCATGATACAAATTGTGATGGGTATATCATATTCTCTAAGGGTTGCGAGGTCTTGTGACACCATGAGGAAGCCGCCGTCACCACATACTGCCACCACGTCTTCTTCTGGTAGGGCCATTTTCGCCCCCATTGCAGCTGGGAATCCGAAGCCCATTGTCCCAAGGCCGCCTGATGATATGAATCTCCTAGGCTTCTTTGAGGTGTAGAAGTGGGCCATCCACATCTGGTTCTGGCCAACATCTGTTGTTACAATGGTATCATCGTTTATGGTTTCCATTATCTCCTTTATGACCTGTTGAGGTTTTAGTGGGATTTCTTTGTCGAATGATAGTCTTGGCATGCATTTGTTGCGGAATTTTATGGTTTTTTCGATCCATTCTCTCTTCTGCGAGTTTATATCCTCTTTTTCTAGTATTTTTAGGATGTCCTGGAGGACTTTTTTGGCGTCGCCAACGATTGGTATATCCACTTCTACGTTTTTTCCTATTTCTGCGGGGTCTATGTCAATGTGTATTATTTTGGCGTTTGGTGCGAATTCTGCTATGTTTCCTGTTGTACGGTCTGAGAATCTGCATCCTATCGCTATTAGGCAGTCGCATTCGTTCACTGTTAAGTTTGCGACTTTTCGGCCGTGCATGCCTAGCATTCCAAGTGAGTATGGGTGGTCTTCTGGGAATGAGCCTTTCCCTAAAAGTGTTGTTGTCACCGGGGCTTTTATGGTCTTTGCTAATCTTTTAAGTTCTTTTGACGCGCCCGATATTATGACACCGCCGCCGGCTAATATAACAGGCTTTTTGGCGTTTATGATAGCATCTGCGGCCCTTTTTATCTGTAATGGGTGGCCTTTTAATGTGGGTTTATATCCTGGTAATTTGAAGGGTTTGTCTATGTATTCGTCTAATTCAGCTTCTTGTATATCCTTTGGAAGGTCTATCACGACAGGTCCTGGTCTTCCCGTTTTTGCTATTTTGAAACTTGATTTTATTATCCGTGGTATGTCATTTGGGTTGTTTGGTCTGAAGCTGTGCTTTGTGATGGGCATTGTTATGCCGAGCATGTCTACTTCTTGGAATGCGTCATTACCGATAAGTTGTGTTGCGACTTGTCCAGCTATTGCTATTATCGGTGATGAGTCCATGTAGGCTGTTGCAATCCCTGTTACGAGGTTTGTTGCCCCGGGGCCTGATGTGGCCATGCATACACCCACTTTCCCTGAGGCCCTGGCGTATCCATCTGCTGCGTGGGCTGCGCATTGTTCGTGTCTTACCAGGATGTGTTTGAGTTCTGAATCATATAGTACATCATATAATGGGAGCACTGCCCCGCCCGGGTATCCGAATACTGTTTCTACTCCTTCATCTAGAAGTGCCTGGACTATTGCTTGTCCTCCATTCATAGGAACACCTTTGCGTACACCATCTTTTATCATTATTATTAATGATATATGCTTATAATCTTGCAACTTTATATAAATAACTAAAAAATAAATTAATTGTCTAAAGGGGAGGATCAAGCCATGAAGATCTTGGTAGTGGGTACAGGAGCCCGAGAACATGCCATATGCAAATCACTAGAAGGCGAAGCCGAAATATATTCCTTCATGAGTAACAAGAATCCTGGGATAACACGTATCGTGAAAGATTTCAAATTAGGGGATGAAACAGACACTGAAAAGGTTAAAGATTTTGCAATCGAAAAAAATATTGATATAGCATTCATCGGACCAGAAGCCCCACTAGAAAAGGGCATAGTAGATAAGCTACTTGCCACTGGCATTGAAACAATAGGCCCCACGGCTGACGCCGCCAGGATAGAAACCGACAAAGCCTTCATGCGAATACTCTTCGAAAAATACAAGATCCCGGGTTCACTCCAATATAGAATATTTGACGATTACCAAGAAGTCAGCCAATTCCTGGACGATTTTGAAGGCGAAGCAGTGGTAAAACCCGTAGGACTCACAGGGGGGAAAGGGGTTAAAATCGTAGGAGAACACCTAAAAGACAATGAAGAAGCGAAAAAATACGCCAAACAGGTGATAGAAGAAAAAATCGGCGGTCAGGCGAGGGTAGTTATCGAAGAGAGAGTTACAGGAGAAGAATTCACCCTCCAAGCATTCTCTGATGGTAAAAAATTAGTCCCAATGCCAGCAGTCCAAGACCATCCACACGCATTCGAAGGCGACCACGGGCCAATAACAGGGGGAATGGGATCCTACTCAGACAAAAACGGACTACTACCATTCCTAGAAAAGAAAGAATATGACAAGGCAGTTAAAATAATGGAAAAAACCATAGACGCACTAGATAAAGAGACAGGCCCATATAAGGGGATACTATATGGACAGTTCATGTTAACCCGTGACGGACCACGCATTATAGAATACAACGCCCGCTTCGGAGACCCAGAAGCCATGAACGTCCTACCATTACTCGAAACCAACATGGTCAACATATGCGAAGACATAATCAACACCCAATTAAAAACAGCCAAATTCAAAAAACTGGCAACAGTCTGCAAGTACATAGTACCCAAAGGATACCCCGACAAGGGAGAAGCCGGAAAACCACTAAAAATAGATGAAAAAAGGATAAAAAGTGAAGGTGCTGACATCTACTATGCTTCAGTGAACGAAAAGGATGGTAAAATATACACAACATCATCAAGGGCCGTGGCACTAGTTGCACTAGCAGAAGACATCTACACAGCAGAACAAACATGTGAAAACGCCACAAAATTCGTCAAAGGAGACGTATATCACCGAAGAGATATCGGGACAAGAGAACTTATCCAAAAAAGAATCAATCACATCAAACAGATAAAAAAATAATTTGGAGAAGAAAAATGAAGCACCTACTATCAGTATGCGACATGAAAGACAAGGTAGAATACCTCCTAGACCTTGCAGATAAATTCAAAAACGGTCTGATAAAAGGAAAACCATTAAAGGACAAATACATGGCCATGGTATTCGAGAAAGCCTCCACAAGAACCAGAGTATCATTCGAAGTAGGAATGAGCCAACTAGGAGGAACACCCCTCTATCTATCAGCCCAAGACCTGCAACTAGGAAGGGGTGAACCCATAGCAGATACAGCGCGAACCCTAAGCAGATACGTCGACGCAATAATGATAAGAGCATTCAGACACAAAGATGTTATAGAATTAGCCAAGAACGCATCAGTACCAGTGATTAACGGTTTAACAGACCTTGAACATCCATGCCAAACACTCGCAGACATGCAAACCATAAGAGAATATAAAGGAGATTTCAACCGCAAATTAGCATTTATAGGTGATGGTAACAACGTTTGCAATTCCCTAATTTTAATATCAGCAATTCTTGGAATGGACATCTATGTCGCCTCGCCAAAAGGCTACGAGCCAGATAAGATGATAATAAAAAAGGCTGAAAAAATCGCCAGGGGCCAATCCATGATAAAAATAACCAATGACCCCTACGAGGCCGCGACCGGGGCTGATATTGTATATACTGATGTATGGGTTAGTATGGGCCATGAAAATGAAACAAAAGAACGATTAAAAGCATTCAGACCATACCAGGTGAACAAGGATCTAATGAATCATGCGAAGGCTGATGCCATATTCATGCACTGTTTACCCGCGAAAAGGGGCCAGGAGACAACATCTGATGTGATTGACGGTCCGAATTCAGTAGTATGGGACCAGGCGGAGAATAGACTTCATGCCCAGAAGGCTATCATGTATTGGCTGATAAGATAAGCCCATCACATCGTGGCAGGGACTTCTATCCCAAGGAGCTTAAGCCCGTTCCTGATGGTTTTCTTCACCCTGTCAACTAGGATTAGACGCGCCCCCTCAAATTCTGAGCCGATTACCGGTGAGAACTTGTAGAATTTGTGAAATGCATTTGCAAGCTCTTGCAAGTATTGGGCTATTAAATGAACTCGTCTATTTTCCGCGGATTCCCTAACAACACCTGGAAATTTAGCTAACAACCTTATAAGGTCCCTTTCCAGTTCGTTAGGTGACCATTCCCCTTCTATCTCAACATCATCAGTGAATAGGGCCTTTTTAAGTAATTTACACGCCCTTGCATGGGCGTATTGGATTGATGCGCAGCCCATTTCAAAATTTAACGCCTCATCCCACTTGAAGACAAGATGTTTCTCTGGGGATAATCTTGCAATATAATATCTTATAGCCCCAACACCTATCTTATCAGCTATATCCTCAATTTCTTCCCTTTTTAAGTCTTTTCTCCTCTTTTTTATTTCTTTGACTGCCCGTGATCTGGCTTCATCTATAAGATCGTCTACTGATACGAAAACACCCCTACGAGTGGACATTGAACCTTCTGGGAGTGTTATGAATTCATAGAATATCACTTCTGGCCTTTTACCGCCAAGCAATCCGATAGCCGCCTCTAGTTGTTTAACGGCTAATTTATGGTCAGATCCGAGGATGTCAATGATTATGTCACATTTATTTGACTTGTATAAGTGGTATGCGAGGTCTCGGGTGGAGTAAAGTGAAGTGCCATCTGAACGGGTTAATATAAGCTCCTTATCAATGCCAAAATCTTCCAAGTCTAAATATAGAACATCATCTTCTTTGATGTAGTTGGTCTTTTTCAGTTTTTCAAGGACATTTTGCACCGACCCGTCCCTTACAAACTTGCTTTCCCAGACAAATTTGTCATGTTTAATATAGAGTCCCTTAAGTGTCTTTTTTATACCCTCCAAGCACTTTTCAACAGCCTCTTGGAATATGCTTTCTCTTTCACCCTTTTCATAGGATCTTATGAGTTCATCAATCTCGTTCTTTAATCTTGGATTTTTTTCAAGGTACTTGTTGACCTCATAGTATAATCTGCCGATTTTATGATCCCACTTATCCCCAGGATAATCTTCTAAACCTTTTTGGAGGTTCAGAAGACCCCATACTATCATGGCTATCTGTCTGCCCATATCATTCACATAATAATGGGTTTCAACATTATAACCTGCAAATTTAAGTATCCTTGCAAGCGAATCTCCTATAATAGCATTTCTTATATGTCCAATATGTAAGGGTCCGTTGGGGTTAGCAGAGGTGTGTTCTAGGATGACCTTCTCGCCTTTTTCGGGTAATCTACCATAATCTTCATCTATGGAGTCTAGTAGTTTCCTTGAAAAATTCTGATAATCTATAAAAAAGTTTATATAGGGGCCCTTTGCCTCTACCTTTTCGAATAATGGGGGTAACTTTACCACTCCTATTATGGTCTTGCTGATCTCAACAGGATTCTTTTTTAATTTACTTGCAAGTTCGAATGATATTGTTGTTGCAAGATCCCCCAGTTCGGGAGTGGGAGGTTCTTCAAATCTTATATCAACTATTGGATAATTTAGGGTTGATAGGGCTTTTTTTAACGATCTTCTTGCTAAGTCTTCAAGTGTTCTTATCATCGCTTCACCATTGCTCTTATAATCCCTTTATCCACAAGGTTATGTATCCTATCTTAGGTATTATAAGGAGGTGATTGTCTATTTTGATCACACGAGCCGTTACTTGTGAGGGCCTTACCCTTTCAGGGTCTGGAACAGGATTGTTATCACCCTTAGTTATATAATATACTCCATTCTCATCCCTCTTAATATCTATAATCCTGTGTATAACCGGCTCAGGGAACCAGTTAGCATTATATATTATGATATCCCCTTTTTTAGCATCTAAGGGGTCGAATTCTTGAATTCCGAGGAAGTCAGTTTTTTGGACTATAACAATGTCTCCACGATAAAATACAGGCTCCATGCTACCTGAAACAACCACGTTCATATGCTGTGAAAGTATCACCGCCACTAATAATATTACAATGTATGTTACCAGTTCCAGACGATCTTTCAATCTTTCACCACCTCTCTCTTTTTTATCCTCTTAGTATTGCCCCTTTATCAGCTGATGTTGCAAGCTTTCGGTATCTTCTAAGCCACCCTTTAACCTTACGGGTCGGTTTTTCCACCTTGGCAAGCCTATCTTTTATCTCATCATCTGAAAGTTTAACATTTAACCTCCTCTTGGGGATGTTTATCTCTATTATATCCCCATCTTCTAGAGCAGCAATTGGACCCCCCTCAGCAGCTTCCGGCGACACATGTCCTATACACGGCCCCCTGGTACCCCCTGAGAATCTTCCATCTGTTATAAGAGCTACCCTTTCAAGACCCATCCCTGCTATGGCCGAGGTTGGATTGAGTATCTCCCTCATACCAGGACCGCCCTTAGGCCCTTCATATCTTATAACTATTACTGATCCTTCCTCTATTTCACCATCAAATATTGCCTTGACGCATTCTTCCTCGCTGTTAAATACCTTCGCGGTTCCATTATAGATTAACATATCATCTTTCACGGCAGCTTGTTTAACCACCGACCCCCTGGGGGCTAGATTACCCTTCAAGACGGCGATACCACCCTCCTTGTGTATGGGATCATCTAATGATCTTATAATATTCGGATCTTTCACCCTCGCATCCTTTATATTTTCTTTCAAGGTTTTACCAGTACAGGTGATCACGTCTAGGTTTATCTTGTCCTCTATGACCTTTAATACGGCCGGTATACCCCCTGCCCTTTCAAGGTCTATCATATGATTTTCACTTGCAGGGGATATCGCTACTATATGGGGGATTTTCTTGCTTAAATCATCGAATAAGTCTAGGTTTACATCAACATTATCGAGTTCGGCTGCGATTGCAGGCAGATGAAGTGTGGTATTTGTCGAACCTCCAAGTGCAACATCCACAGCAATCGCATTTTCAAAGGCCTCTTGGCTCATTATATCTGCTGGGCGGAGATCCTCTTTAACCATCTCAACAATCCTGGCACCTGAAAGGCGTGCGATTTGTAATTTTTTAGAGTCTACCGCATGTAATGTGGCGCAGCCAGGGAGACTCATACCAAGGGCCTCGGTAAGACAAGCCATACTATTTGCGGTGAATAGGCCGGCGCATGAGCCAGGCCCTGGACAGGCACATTTCTCCAATTCTTCAAGGTCACCGGAGCCTATTTTACCCTCGGAGAAGGCTCCAACCCCCTCATATACGTTTATAAGGTCGATTTTTTTTCCTTGGCATTCTCCGGGGAACATGGGCCCTCCTGTAACGGCTATGGTTGGGATGTTGAGTCTGGCTGCGGCCATTAGCATGCCAGGGACTATCTTATCACAGGATGAAAGGAGTATTAGACCATCTAGGCGGTGTGCTTGGATCATGCTTTCAACAGTGTCTGCTATTATCTCTCTTGAAGCGAGGGAATAGCGCATTCCATCATGGTTCATTGCTATACCATCACATATTGCCATGGTGTGGAATTCGAATGGTATACCACCTGCTTGGTTCACACCAGCTTTTACGGCCTCTGCTAAACTTTTGAGGTGGAGGTGTCCTGGCACGATGTTAGTGTAACTGTTCGCTATCCCAATGAAAGGCTTTTTGAAATCTTCATCTGTTAATCCGCAAGCCCTCAGTAGTGAACGGTGAGGGGCTCTTTCAAATCCTTTTTTAATCTCGTCACTTCTCATGAAAAACCCACCTGATGATAACAATTAAGAGGTTATAAAATATATAGGATGTGAAGGGTTATATTAATAGGTATGGAATCTTTGATTTTAAGGATCCTTATATCCCTTGGCATCGGCGCCCTTATTGGTATTGAGAGGGAAAGACGTAGAAAAAATTCTGAATTTGCGGGTATACGGACTTTCATGTTAATGGCTCTCTTAGGGACATTATCGGTTTATGTTTCAGAAGTTTTCCCATATTTTCTGATTGTGGCATTCATAGGACTTGTTGCCCTTATAGTTGCCAGCTATATTATGAGTACGAAGGATGATGGTGATATTGGACTTACAAGCGAAGTTGCGGCGCTTTTGACATTTGTGCTTGGCGCCATCTGTGGGTGGGGTGATGGTTACAAGCTTGCACCAGTAGTGGCAATTATCATAACAGTATTATTAGCCCTTAAAAAGTATTTACACTTATTCGCCCGGCGCATAAGTGAAAGGGAGATGATAGACACATTAAAATTTCTAGTAGTTGCATTTGTGATATTACCATTACTTCCCAACACTTACATGGGCCCTTTTAATGTTTTTAATCCCTATCAGATATGGTTGATGGTTGTTTTTATTTCAGGTATAAGCTATGCAGGATATATTGCAATGAAGATAATAGGCCCCGAAAGGGGTCTTAGCATTACAGGGATCATCGGGGGTCTTGTATCCAGCACAGCTGTTGTAACGGCCATGGCTGGCCGGGTGAAGGAATCAGAGGGTGTTATGAGGGCTGCTCTATTCGCTTCTGTTGTTGCAAGTTCTATGATGTTTTTCAGGATATTATTCGAGGTCATGGTTATAAACCCTGGATTATTAACATTCCTCTCATTACCACTTTTTACCATGGGGATTATTGGAATAGCCCTTGGTTTAGGTTTGCTTAGAAGTCCGAACGCGAATGTGAAATCTGAAGTGAAATTGAAGAATCCATTTTCACTAAAACCAGCATTTATCTTCGGAGCACTCTTTATGGTGATACTCTTCGCGGCAAAGGCCGCTAATATCTATATAGGGAACATGGGGGTCTATTTAGCCGGTTTAATATCAGGTATTGCCGATGTTGACGCTATCACAGTAAGCATGGCCATTCTCTCTAGGAATAATATAATATCACCGTATACTGCGATAACTACAATAACCCTCGCGAGCATATCCAATACCCTTGTAAAACTTGGAATAGCCTTACTATTTGGCACGAAAAATTTTGGGAAAAAAATAGGGATGATATTTGCTACTATGATACTCGCGGGGCTGATTATAATAGTCCTAGTTGGTCTTCACTACCAGGGGGTTATGATTTTATCATGGTAAGTATCATCTTATATGGTTCCCTCGCATATAATGCGTGTGGTTCATTGGCTGGCATAATAATCATTTCCCCAGCCTCTAACACATGTTTTTCGCCACTTATTGTTATCTCGGCTTCACCATCGATGATCTGTACCATAGCATCAAATGGTGCTGTATGCTCACTTAAACCCTGCCCTTTGTCAAATGCGAATATTGTAACCGTACCTGTATCACGTCTTATGATTTCACGACTTACCACCGCACCCTCTTGATAATCTACCAGCTCATTCAAATTTAGGACCTTCCCCTTTAAATTTTCCAATTGTATCACCCTAACATTTCTTTCATATCATCCTCAGGTTTACCTATAAGCTTCAGATCATAGTTTTCTTTTAGGAATTTTATGATGTCATTGTTAGCCCACCCAGGGAGTATGGGGCCAATGTACATTCCCTTCATGTTTAGTGCGAGTAGGCTCCAGAGTATGGCTGCTGCTTTTTGCTCCATCCAACTAAGAACTATGCTAAGTGGCAGTTCATCTATTTCCATGTTGAATAATCTGCTGAGGGCTTCCACGATTTCTATTGCTACTATAGCATCGTTACATTGGCCAAGATCTATCAAGCGTGGTATGCCATCTATGTCTCCAAGTTTCATATCATTGAATCGATATTTTCCACAAGCGAGTGTTAATATGATGGTATCATCTGGGAGTTTACTTACAAATTCCCTATAATATTTTGCCCTGGGGAGTGGGGAGTCGCATCCACCAACCAAAAAGAATCTCCTGATCTTACCATCCTCTACAAGCTCTTTTATCCTATTAGATAATGATAGTATGGTTGAAGCGCCGAAACCAGTTGTAAATGTTCTCTTTCCCTCTTCTTCTTTGAGTGGTGGTAATTCAAGGGCTTTATCGATTAATGGCGTGAAATCATAATCTTCAATGTATTCTACTTTTGGAAGTTTTGCAACACCACATGTGAACATCCTCTCCCTGTAATCATCTTTCGGGAGTAGTACACAGTTTGATGTTCCAAGTATCGCAACCTGATATTTTGAAAATGTCTCTTTTTGATCAAACCATGGACCACCGAGTTGCCCCTTTAGGTGCTCATATTTTTTCAAGCCAGGGTAGCCATGTGCTGGTAGAAGCTCAGAGTGGGTGTAAATGTTTATACCCTCATCTTCAGTTTGTTTCAACAATTCTTCAAGTGCTTTTAGACTATGCCCAGTTACTATAATCCCAGGCCCCTCTGATGCTCCGACTTCTACTGTTGTAGGTTCTGGTTCGCCATAATTGTCTATATGGGCCTTTTTAAGGAGTTTCATCGTTTTTATGTTCATTTCTCCTGCCTGGAGTGCAAGTTTTATGAATTCCTCTGGATCGAAATTGACATTTGTTAAAGTGGAATAAAATCCCCTTTCCAGGAATGCATCCACTTCATTGTCAGTATATCCCAGTTCTCGTGCATGATAAAGATAGGCTGAAATTCCTTTTATCGCGAATAAGAGGTTGTCCTGTAATCTTGCTACTGTCGGCTCTTTCCCGCAAACACCCCTTATTGTGCAGGCTTTACCCCTAGCTGTCTGAGAACATTGGTAACAAAACATTAAGATGCTCTCGGGTTTAATCCGGGGCCTTTCTTCTTTTAATGGTTCAAATTGGTCTTTTCCAACTCCACAGATTGGACAGACCCAATCTTCGGGGAGATCCTCGAATGGTGTTCTAGGTTTTATACCCTGGGTGGGGTCTCCCCTTCCTGGGTCATAGATATAGTCACATACCTTACAGCGATATTTCATAATCCACCCCCATTATCACTGTATTGTCCAGAGTATTAAGTTTTTGTCACTATTAATATTTAAATTTAACGGTATAATGGGGCAGATGATGGTGGATGTTACAAAGAAATCATATTAGGATAATTGGAATCGACAATTTATATAGTCTTACATTCACTCATATCAGCCACGGGCTGAAATAGGTCCATATAAACTTCCAAAATCCAGAATCTATCCTAAAAATCTCAAAAAAAGAAAGGGCTTTGTAGAAGTTGAAAAGGGTAAACCCCCATAGGATACTATGTTATACCACCAATGGAGGTAATCACCTTCAAAAGGAAAATAAATAGAATACTCAACCAACCGCAAGAATCATGAGGGGGATCTTCAAGATCCCAAGCCCCCATCTGTTCATCCACAGCCCACAAAAGGATAATAATCAAAAAAAGAACATCAAAATAAAAGCCGGATTCTTATCCTAGGCCGGGTCTGAAAAAATTACAGAAGCTTGTGAACTACCCCTCCTTGATGGGGAGGAGCTTCCTGCTTCAACACGCTTGGTCTCCAACAGGCGTGAATTCTGGGTCGTCCCAAACCCTACCCATCCAGTCATCACCCACAGTTTTATAGGATGCAGGGTTATGATGAGGACCTTCAACCCCCGTAACAATGGAATCACTTGGAATATTGTTTTATAGGATGCAGGGTTATGATGAGGACACCGCCTCTCAACCTCCTACCAGGAGGTAAACACAATAAAACATAACAGAAGAACGAGTATAGAAGTTTTTCGGCTTTCACACCCTTGGATGGGGAGTTCTCGCCGAGAAAGTTAAAAAACTTGAAAAAATAGGATGAAAATAAAATTCTGACAAAGAAAATATTCTATAATAGGATTTACACATATTGTCAGAGACTCCCCAGGAAATGATATGAAGACCTGCAATTCAAAGAAGAAATTCACCCACACCATAGAATGCCATCAGCGTCTGGAATCAATACCAAAAAGTCGCCGAATGTTCAAATTTGATAAAATATTTGGAGGACATTATAGGCCACTTGCGTAGGTCCCAAAATTTTATAATCTCAAAGGATTCAAAGTAAATAGTTGAAACTTACCTCAACAATTTTAAGGTGATTCGGATGAGGATACTTTTAATCCACGCAGATTATCTAAAATACAAAGCACGAGATAAAACAAGCATAGCAGAGGATATACCAGAGGAGATGATGGAGGGGGCCTTCAAAGAATCTCTAGTAGTCTTCACAGCCATTGAAAAAGAAGATGAAACCAATCCAAAGGCGGTGATCAAAAACGCCACCAGGGAGATAAAAGAGGTTTTTAACAAGGTTAAAGCCGAAAAGATCGTCATATACCCTTATGCTCATCTTAGTTCATCCTTAAGTTCGCCCGAAATGGCGAAAAAAATCCTAAAGAATATGGAAACTGCACTGGAAAATGAAGGATTTAATGTTTCAAGAGTACCGTTCGGATGGTACAAAGCATTCAAGATATCATGTAAAGGTCATCCACTTTCGGAACTTTCAAGGACAATAAAACCAGAACCTAAAACAGAAAAAGTAGCCGGGGAAGAAATAGAATCCAGATGGTTCATTATCGAAAGTGGAAAGCTTATAGATCCCAAAGATTTTGAATTCAAAAGCAAGAGCTTCAAATCACTTGTAGACTACGAATTAGGTGCCTTGGAGAGTAAAGGCGGGGAACCACCCCATGTTAAACTCATGAGAGAAAAAAAGTTGGCCGATTACGAGCCTTCTGCTGATATTGGGCACCTCCGCTGGTACCCAAAGGGGCGTCTCATAAGGGATCTTTTAGCAGATTACGTGTATACGCTCGTAACATCAGAAGGTGCCATGCCAGTTGAAACACCAATAATGTACGATCTTGAAGACGAAGCAATAAGAGTACACGCCGAAAAATTCGGGGAAAGACAATACAGGATGAAAAACAAAAAGGAACTAATGTTGAGATATGCTTGTTGTTTCGGGGCCTTCAGAATATTATCAGATTCGTTTTTAACATGGAAAAACCTCCCTGCACGCGTCTATGAACTTTCAACCTACAGTTTCAGACTAGAAAAGAAAGGGGAAGTTGTTGGTCTCAAGCGACTTAGGGGTTTCACCATGCCAGATCTTCACACAGTATGCAGGGACATGGGCCAGGCACTTGAAGAGTTTGAAAAACAAGTTGAAGTTTGTCTGAGGACTTCCAAGGATTTTGAGGTGGATTATGAGGTGATATTCAGGGCTACAGAGGATTTCTATGATAATTATGAGGATTGGATACTCTCGCTTGTGGAGAAGGTTGGCAAGCCCGTACTATTGGAACTTTTACCTGAAAGAAAGCATTACTGGATAGCTAAAATGGATTTCGCGGCGATAGATTACCTTGGAAGGCCCATAGAAAATCCAACGGTTCAAATAGACGTTGAGAGTGGGGAGAGATTTGATATAACATTTCTTGAGGAAGATGGGACTGATAAAAATCCTATAATACTCCACTGCAGCCCTACTGGGAGTATAGAGAGGGTAATCTGTAGTCTATTGGAGAAAGCAGCCATTGAAATGGAAGAGAGGCCTCCAATGTTGCCTGTGTGGCTTTCACCAACCCAAGTTAGGATAATAGCAGTTGCAGAAAGGCATGTTGATTACTCAATGAAAATCGCTGATAGGATAAGAGATGAGGGTATCAGGGTCGATGTAGATGATAGGGCGGAGAGTGTTGGTAAAAAAATCAGAGACGCGGCCAAGGAGTGGATACCATATATTATAGTTATAGGTGACAGAGAACTTGAAGGTGCTGAGTTTACAGTGAACATTAGGAAGACTGGTGCAAAGGAAATTCTGAAATTAGAAGATTTTATTTTCATGGTAAAAAATGAAGTAAAGGGGATGCCTTTCAGGCCGCTTACATTACCTATGAGGGTTTCTGAAAGGATCAATTTATAGGGGGCTCAACACCCCCAAACTAGTTATAAGTTATAACTTATAAGTTATAGGGTATACTTTATAAATGATAATTTAGAAGTTATTATCATCAGAATTCTCGGAGGTTTCCCATTGGGTGAAATAATATCCATAATAAACCAAAAGGGAGGCTGTGGCAAAACAACCACAGCAGTAAATTTATCAAGTGCACTTGCAATCCTAGGCAAAAAAGTCCTAATAGTTGATATAGACCCCCAAGCAAATGCAACAACAGGTTTTGGAGTCAACAAGGCAACATTAAATTCAACAATATACTCCATTATAAGCGGAGAAGCAAAAATAGAAGACACAATCCAGGAGACAATGATCCCCGACCTTTATATTATCCCAAGCAATCTTGCCCTCAGTGGCGCGGAAGTGGAACTCACCAGCCAAATAGGCTACCATACCATACTCAAGGAAGCCATAGACCCCATAAAAAATGGTTTTGATTACATCTTCATCGACGCCCCACCATCCCTCGGAATACTAACATTAAACGCCCTTGTTGCAGGCGATAGCATCATAATACCAATACAAGCAGAATACTACGCCCTTGAGGGGATGGCTGACCTCCTTAAAACAATGAAATTAGTTGAAAACCGCCTAAAAAGTCCATGCCCAATAAAGGGCATACTATTAACACTATATGACGGAAGAACCCGACTTGGAAGAGAAGTTTACCAAGAAATTAAAAACTTTTTCTTTCCACAAGAATACATCTTCAAGACAATAATACCTAGGAACATCCGCCTGGCAGAAGCCCCAAGCCATGGAAAACCATGCATAATTTATGACAAAGACTGTAAAGGTTCTAAAGCATACCTCAAACTAGCAGAGGAACTAATCAAAATGGAGGACGAAAAATGACAAGACAGAATAAAAGTCTTGGAAGAGGTCTCGACGCTCTAATAAAAGCAAAATCGACAACCACTCCACAAGACGAACCCACAACCCCACCAACACACCCCAAGGATAAGGTCAAAGAAGTTTTAGACGAGGTTAAAAAGAACCCCCGGATAACTTTATGGTCCGCAAGGTCGGCTGCAGTTTTAAGATACCTAAAGAAGACAAAACCAGAATTCAGCATAAGCAAAGAGGCGTCCCTCCTAATCGAAGAAGCTGTAAAAAACAAATACCCACAGATATGGGATCTATTCTCAGAACTTGAATAGGTCTATTGAAACTTATCTAAGCTACTTTGATAACCATCAATGTACAAGAATTTTCCAGCACGTTTAATCCACACACCCAACCCCTTAAGCTCATCTACACTATTTATCCTGTTTTTCCTCCTCTTTGAGATTATCCTCCTTGCTGATATGGGGCCAATACCGGGTACTCGTATAAGTTCATCGTAAGTAGCAGTGTTGATATCTAAGGGGAACATGTCACTTTTAAGCGCCGCCACATACTTCGGATCCATTTCCAAGTCTAAAAACCCATCATTAAATTCAAATTCACTTAATTTAAAATTATAAGATTTTACCAACGCATCAGCTTGATATAAACGTACTGAACGTCTCGGGTCAGGTTCTGGTTTATCCTCTAATGGAGTGCCCTCCAATGCTTGGAAGCTGCTGAAATATGTTCTTTTAACATTCAATTTATCATAAAGCCATGATATCCTCTTCAGAATTTCCTGGTCGGTTTCTTCAACCGCACCCACAATGAATTGGGTGCTTTGACCAGAAGGGGTGAGATCAGGGTTTTTGTCATGAATTTTCTTTATCCATTTCATTCTCCTTATAATATCTATCTTATAGTCCTTGGTTGATGAAAGGGCTGAAAGTCCATCTGCTGTTGCTGTTTCAAGGTTGATACTCACCCTATTTGACAATTCCATAGCCCTTTTAATCAGCTCCCTTGAAGTCCCCGGCAAAATTTTAAGGTGTATATAACCATCATATCCTTTATCATGGCGCAGAATCCTCACCACTTCAACGAGTTTCTCCATAGTATTCTCAACATCATCTATCATAGCCGAACTTAAAAATAAACCCTCAACATACCTTTTTTCATAATAATCCATGAAAACCTCGGATAATTCATCCGGTCTTAGTTCAATGCGAGTGAATTCCTGTTTACTACAATTTATACAATATTTACAATCGTTGGAGCATTTGTTACTAAGCAGAACCTTAAATAAGGGAACTTTACAACCTTTCATGCTACTATAATATACTCCAGGAAGGTTTGCATTCTTTTGCTTTTCATCTGCACTATAATCACATAGGTCAAATTGTGCAGAATCACTTAATATCTGCAATTTTCTTCTGCGCTCCAACATAACCATTATTACATATCAGAAAGCTATTTAATAAAATTTATATTCTTTAGAATATATAACCTTATGTGGTTTCTGCAGGGCCGATTATGGGGGGTGGTACTGTGACAAAATGGTTACTATATATAATCGGTATATTGTTAATAATAATGGGTATACTTGGCTTTGTTGGATTCCCATTTCCAAACCTCAAGGATCCGGCATGGCATGCCGCATTAAAAATAATTGTTGGACTCATAGCAATATGGGGCGGCACCAAGGCAGAATAAAAAAATCATTTACTGATTGATTAAAATACCTTAAAGCCCTGCAGAAACCCAAAAAAATTATCCACCTACGGAGTTAAGCTTCTATCTTCTCATGATCTCTGGTAAATATTTAATTTACCCCTGCTGATTATTATCTGTGGAATATGGAAAGGTTTATATATAACTTTTTGGTGATATTATGAGTATTGGATTAGAGACGATTTGCGGACGATCATATCCTACCCCCAAGAAATTCAACAGCCCTTTTTGGAAAATAATTTCTTTTTTTATTGTTTAAGTAAAAAAATGAAAAATTATAAGGTACTATTTGGATTCGCATTCTCCCACTATGGAACAAGCCCCTCGGATAAAGTTAAATATATCCGCGGAAGGATTCTTCCATAAAATTTTCCAATACTAACTCCCCTTATTAGTTTGGTCCCGAAACCTTTCACTTATTTTCCATTAGGGGGCTTCCCGTCGAAGGAATTAAATAGGAGTTTTATTGGATCCTATATTATGAGAGTTGTGCTTGCAGGTAGTGGAAGTGCTGTCGGTAAAACCACTATCGCTACTGGTATAATGAGGGCACTATCCAGTGAAGGTGTTCAGCCCTTTAAGGTTGGCCCAGATTATATAGATCCATCTTATCACACTATGGCTACAGGTAATCCCTCACGTAATCTCGACTCATTTTTCATGTCAGAGGGGCAGATCAGAGAAGCATTTATAAGGGGCATGGAGGCCTCTAATGCACGCATGGCCATTATAGAAGGTGTTAGAGGATTATATGAGGGTATAAGTCCTATTAATGATGTTGGGAGCACCGCATCAATAGCAAAAGCTTTAAACGCCCCCGTAGTGTTGATAATTAATTCTAGGAGCCTGGTGAAAAGCGCAGCTGCGATAGTACTTGGCTTCAAAGCATTAGACCCAGAGATTAAAATTGAAGGAGTAATCCTAAACCAAGTGAAAAATAGAAGACATTACCTTAAAACTAAAAAAGCTATAGAAGAACTGTCAGACACCATAGTAGTTGGTGGCATACCCAGAAGAGAGGATTTAAAGGTTGAACAGAGACACTTAGGACTGGTGCCCACAGTTGAACGTGAAAATCTAAAATTTTCAATAGAAAAATGGGCAAACGCAGTAAAAGAATATATTGACCTTGATGAACTCAAAAATATAATGAAAAACGCTGAAAGAATAAAAGGCGAAAGAGAACCCCTCTGGCAGGTGAAAAACCATAAAAAGGTTAAAATAGGAATAGCCTATGACGAAGCATTCAACTTCTACTACATAGAAAACCTAGAAGCTCTAGAAGATAACAAGGCCAGTTTATATTATTTCAGTCCAATACATGATGAGGAGATCCCCGACGTCGACGGAATTTACATCGGTGGAGGGTACCCAGAAATCTTCGCAAAAGAACTTGAAAAAAATACTTCAATGCGAAATTCCATCAGAAAGTTCCATGAAGATGGAAAACCAATATTCGGCGAATGTGGAGGCCTATTATATCTTTCAAGATCCCTAGATGGACATGAAATGTGTAACATATTCCCCTACAAGTCTACAATGACACGGAAAGTTCAAGGTTTAAGTTATGTAATAGCAAAATCAGAAATCGACAATATAATATCCCCAAAAGCCCAAATCTTCAAAGGACATGAATTCCATTACTCAAATATACAAATCACAGGCAATCCACAGTTTGCATTTAAAATACAAAGAGGAAAAGGTATAAAAGAGGGGATGGATGGTCTCACATCTAAAAAAACCCTTGCAAGTTATATTCACATACACGCGGCTTCATGTCCCACATTTGCAACAACACTAACATCCAGTGCACTAGACCTAGGATGATATCCATGTTCAAGAACAAAGATATTTTTTCACCATATATCATAATAGTTGCAATCATAGCATATCTTCTAATGGCATATGTAGCATTCCATTATAAAATCAGAGGCCTAAATTTCCCATCACCAATTTCCATAATCTATATTAGTATAGGTTCACTATTTTACATTTTAGGAGTTTTAACATCCTCAAATCTCAAATCATCCCTATCTCCAAAGGTTAAAATCGAATTCAGCCACCGCTATGAACCACTTTTATTAATTATCGCAATACTATCCATAATATTAGTAGCATGGAACCTGTACAACGTTGGTGGCATACCATTATTTAGCGGATACCTTAAAGCCAAGGCCCTCACCGGAATCTGGTTCATATCCTATCTTTTATTTTTGCTTTCCATAAACCTCCTATTGGCCAGATTCAAGAAGGACTACTATTATGGGCTCTTCATCCTTGGACTAACTTTGTTCGCCCTAACAGGATATAGGACAACCACAGTAGTCATATTACTCAGTGTACTTATAAACCTCTATTATACAAGGAACATTCCCTTGAGGCAGCTTACCATCATCGGAATCCTTACAATTTCCCTTACCATTATCATAGGTTACATCGCAGTTAAGTCGATAGAATGGCAACATTGGACCTTAAATCCCATAGAATTATTCTTTTACCGTGCAGGTTATACATTAACAGTCTTTGACCGTTTAATCCAATTCGAAGGTGCTACACGGGGCAAATTATTATATTCCACCCTAACAGGATTTCTCACATCCACTGATCCCAGGATCATTGTAGGGACAACAGTCCTAGGCTATAAACATTCAAGCACCTCAACAATCTTTGGACCCGCAACACTAGACTTCGGCTTTTTCGCAATGATCATACAAATGTTCATCATAGGCTTAATCCTTGGCCTACTCCATACAATCCAAAAAATCAAAAAAGATTTCTTCACCGCTTTATACGCGATAATATTAGCTCACACTCTAGTATGGATCGAAACAGGCCCAACAGATCTTGTAGTGTGGATATTCTATTTAATGGCTGTGGCCGTGATAATAAAGGAGGCATGTCATGAAAGTGGCCGTCGCAGCTGAATTAGCACCAGCAAAAACATTCATACCATTAATGGAAAGATTTGACGCTAATTACATCGCTTTATCACATGGAAAAGGCGTTGAAGAGCTCCTAGAACCCTATTGTCAGAGGATATATTCCATCGGGGAGAGTAGACGGTCTAATGGTAACAAGGCCTTCATCGCGACTAGGATATTATCAGATATTAAAAAGGCTGTTAAAGCCTTAAGAGAAAGCAAACCCGAAATCCTTTTAACCTGCGGTAACGCGGGGGATGTGCGAAAAAGCATTGTAGCCGCCAAACTACTTAGAATACCAGTGTTACATATTGAACAGGACATTTATAATCCTATTGAGATGATAGCATTCGCAGACATTATAACAGCCCCCTCCAAGGAATATAAGGAATACCTTGAAACCAATTACCATCTAAAAAATGTGAAAAATATAGAAGGTTATCCCCATGCCCTTTACGTGAAAAATCTGAAACTTGAAGATCCAAGGATTGTTAAAAAAAGATACAACCTCCACGAATTCATACTTGCAGTGCTTGGAGGCGATTTGAAAACCCAAGATATCCCACCCCTAATCAGAAAATTAGAAACACTACAAGAGAATATCCTATTGGCACCCTTCAGATTTGATAAGAAATACATCGAAAAAAATATAACCTCCCAGAAGATCCATGTTTTAGAAGGCTTTGTTGATCTCCCAAGTTTAATGAAAGCCTCAAAGGCCATGATCTATGCTGCGGGCATGGGCGTCACAATAGAAGCAAGCGTCCTTGGAGTCCCCTCGATCAAAATTGCGGGATTTCATCGCCAACATGCGAGTATCGACCTCTGTGAAAAAATAGGCATACCCATAGCTAAAATAGAGGACATAGACTCCATCATACATGATCTAAAACCTCCAAAGTCGGACTATCTCCTTTCAACCGCAGAAAAGTCCGTTGAAAAACTGATCAAACTACTGGAAAGCTCCCAACCAAGGGGCCCCCGTGGCGGTTTTAAGAGTTTCAAAAAAATATGGAAAGCTCGATCAAAATTTAAGTAAACTTATCCCATATTTTTTGCAAAGGGGAACACCTTTGATAAAAAACAACAATGGAAAGACTAAAGTCCCAGATTAGCCACAGACAAGTTTTTAATATAAAAATCTTATATGATCAAAGCTTAAAAAAGCACAAAAAAATATTACAGTCACCTCTTCCATCTTACTGGTATAAAAAGTTAACTATAAATCTCAGATGAAAAAATACTTAACAAATACCAGAATAATAAAATGTGGTGATATAATGGTTGCAAAGATCGGTGTACTAAAATGTGGAAACCTTGGGACATCCCCAGTGATTGACCTAGTACTTGATGAAAGAGCTGACAGACCAAATGTCGAGATCCGTGTAATGGGATCAGGGACTAAAATGAACCCTGAAGATATAGAATTCGTAGTCCCCAAAATGCTCGAACTAGACAGAGACTTTGTCATATTCATAAGCCCAAACCCAGGGGCGCCAGGACCAGCAAGGGCAAGAGAACTACTCTCTGAAGCCGACGTACCCGCAATGATAGTGGGAGATGCCCCAGGCCTCCGCGTGAAAGATGAAATCGAAGAACAAGGACTCGGGTACATTATAGTCAAAGCAGACTCCATGATAGGTGCAAGAAGAGAATTCCTAGACCCAACTGAGATGGCAGCATTCAATGCAGACTTAATGAAAGTACTCGCATTAACAGGCGCATACAGGGTAGTCCACAACACAATCGACGCCATGATAGCTGATGTAGAAGCTGGAAAAGAAATTGAACTACCACAGCTTGTAATTACAAGAGACGTGGCAGTCGAAGCCGCAGACTTCAAAAACCCATATGCAAAGGCAAAGGCCATGGCAGCATATGAAATAGCAACAAAAGTCGCTGACATCGACGTTGAAGGATGCTTCATGGTACAAGACCCAGAAAAATACATCCCAATAGTAGCCTCTGCACACGAAATGATGTCAACAGCCGCAAAACTAGCAGAAGAAGCAAGAGAAATAGAAAAATCCAACGACACCGTGAAGAGAACACCACACGGAAAAGAAGGAGAAACACTATCCAAGGAAAAACTGCTCGAGAAACCTTCATAAAATTCTATTTTTTTATTTTCCTCTTTTTTTTGGTGTTTTTGTGTTTGATGTGATAATAGTCGGCGCCGGACCCGGGGGACTAATCGCCGCAGACAAACTAGCAGACCATTTAAAGGTTCTAGTAGTCGATAAAGGAAGAGACATGGACAAACGATACTGTCCAGCCCTAAAAGATGGCATATGTAGAAGATGTTCCCCCTGTAACATAATGTGCGGCCTCGGAGGAGCCGGCGGATTATCAGATGGGAAACTAAACCTAAGACCAGACATTGGAGGCAACCTAGAAGAATTCGTAGACACCAAGAAAGCATGGGAACTTGTAAAAGAAGTTGACAATTTCTTCCTCAAACATGGAGCCCCAGAAGAATTATATTCGCCCGAAGAAAAAGAAGTGGAGAAGATTTTGAAAAAATCAGCTGCAGCTGGTATAAATTTTATCCCTATCATCCAAAGGCATATAGGATCTGATAAGACGCCCATGGTCCTAAAATCTATAAAGGAAGACCTTGAAAAAAGGGGTGTGAAATTCCTCCTAGAAACAAGGGCATTAGATATTATCACAAAAAATGGGAAAGTAGAAGGGCTCAAAGTCCAAGATAAGAATGGGAAGGAGAATATTATAAAATGTAGGTTTTTAATTCTTGCACCTGGAAGATCTGGTTCCATGTGGCTTGCAGAGCAAATGAAAAAACTTTCAATCCCCATAAAGTACAATCCAGTGGATATCGGGGTAAGGGTCGAAATCCCAAGTATAGTAATGGAGGATATCACAAGGATAAGCTGGGACCCGAAATTCCATATTATAACAAAAAGCTACGACGACTTTGTAAGAACATTCTGCGTCTGCAACAAAGGATTCGTAGTTGAAGAAGCCTACGACGACTTCAAGGGAGTTAACGGACATTCAATGCGCACAAAAACATCTGATAATACCAATTTCGCATTTTTAGTTAAAGTTGAACTTACAGAGCCAGTTGAAAACACATCTGCATACGCCCTTTCAATTGCGAAAATATCTAATACACTTGGTGGGGGTAAACCAATAATACAAAGATTAGGAGACCTTAGAAGGGGGAGAAGATCCACTTGGAAGAGATTAAAAAGGAGTCCGGTGAAGCCAACACTAAAAGATGTAACACCTGGAGACATTGCACTAGTCCTACCCTACAGGATAGTCCTCGATATAATAGAAGGCCTAGAAGCACTTGATAAGGTCATACCAGGGGTGGCCTCAGATTATACATTACTATATGCCCCTGAAATAAAACTTTATGCAATGAGAATAGAAGTAGACAAAAACATGAAAACGCCAATCAAAGGATTATATGCTGTAGGAGATGGAGCAGGAGTTTCTAGGGGCATTGTAGGCGCTGCAGCCACGGCACTCATAGCCGCAGAACATATAAGTAAATTTTAAATGTATTCACAATATCTTATTCATCTTTCAATCCACTAGCATGACCCCACCACCTACTCTCATACCAACTAAGCTAATAAGGATCACAAGGGCAGTTACGATATGTGGGGGGTAGTTCACATGTGCCATGATGGTAACTTTAGAAATTGTAGGGTATGCTTGAAATAGATGAAGCATATTTCCTGGTTAAATTTATAAATAGCCCTTTGTACTTGGTATTTTTTGGTGTTCGATTTTCGAGGCACTTCTTAGTGAAATTGCAAGTGCTTTGAAAAGAGCTTCTATTTTATGATGATCATTCCCTCCGCGGACTCTTGCATGGATGTTTATCTGGGCATTTTTTGCAAATGAATCAATGAAATGTGGAATGTTCTCCGTTGAAATATCACCAACCTTCTCCCTTTCAAATTCCATATCAAGGACGGTGTATGCTCTTCCTCCAAGGTCGACTGCTACCATTGCAATGGATTCATCCATCGGCACTATTGCATGGGCAATTCTCTTTATACCCCTCTTATCTGATAGGGCTTCTTTGAAGGCCCTGCCGAGTGTTATCCCCACATCTTCGATGGTGTGGTGGTCATCAACTTCTAAATCCCCCCTCACCTTTACTTCAAGATCGAATAATCCATGTATTGTGAAAGATTCTAACATATGATCGAAGAATTTGAGTCCTGTGTCGATTATATAATTCCCTTCACCATCCAAATTCATATCCACTTTAACCTCGGTTTCACGGGTTTTCCTCGATTTCTGGGCCTTTCTCATAATTATCATCCCTTATTATTCTTATAGCCTCCTCGGGGCATTTGCTTGCGCAGATAATGCAAAGGTGACAATATTCAAGGTTAGATGGGATTGCTACTTTCCTTTTCTTGTCTATTGTCCATATTTTACCGCCCTTGGGGCAGGCTTCTTTGCATTTCCCGCAACCTGTACATTTTTCAAGGTCTATGATTATCTTCATATAAGGGTTACCTTTTCATGGTTTTATGAGTTCTATGGCTGTCGCCTTGAATCCTGCGAAGACTTCCTTGCCAATTTCTAACTTCAGCTCATCCAGGGCCTGTTTTGTTATATAACCTGTTAACTCTATGTTATCTGTTTTTAATTTAACCTTCAGTATATTGCCTGCGGATTTGATGGATTTAATCTTGGTTTTTATAACGTTTCTTGCGCTTGTTTCATATTTTTTGTCCATGAGTATTATGTCCTCTGGATGTATTAATAGGATTACCTTTTCCCCCTTTTCGAATTTTTCCTTTAATGGGGCTTTTATAATATTTTCACCGGCTTTAATTTCGATGATCCTATCATCTACTTTTATGTCATTGATGATTCCTCTAATTTCGTTAAATGCACTTTTTCTAACTAGTACTTGCATTTTACGGTATTCTCGTATTATATATTCACCTATCCTGGTAAGCTGGCTGCTTCCCCCTCCACCACTCCCGCCTCTTCTTGTTGAAACAATTTTTTCACCGAGTGCATGTTCTATCCTTTTTATATATAAGAGCGCTGTCCTATAGGGGATTTCTGATTTTTCAGAGGCCCTTTTTATCGACTTGTATTCATTTATTGATTGGAGTAATCTGAACTTTTTATTATCGATCCAAATGCTCTTTCCTTTTATTTTTAATTTGTAGTTTTCTTTTAGCATTGTTATCCTCCCAAATTATCTGGGAGTGTGCTTATCGATAAAGTCGATTAATCTGTTGATCGGCCCCTCCAGTGGCCCCATTCTTGAACTGAAACGTTTCATCAAACGTATATCCCTTTTTTCGAAACCTTTCACGGCTAATAGTGCTGTTACATATATTGGGGATGATACTATAAGTGCTATTATAAGTCCTGTTATTGTATTGGGTATTATGATGAGGGGGATGGCTGTTATGATGGATGCTAGTGTTATCTTCCAAAATGAGGTGTATGGTAGTCTCACATTGGTGATTTGGAACGTTTTCCATAGTGAAAGTAGCATTATAATGAATGTTGCGATGGTTGTTGCAAGAGCACCCCCCTCAATACCATAAACTGGTACCATGATAACGTTAAGTACTAGGTTTATGAGAGTACCTATCAATAATATGTACATTGGAAGACGTGGGTAGCCTATTCCTTGGGTGATGCTTGCAGATACTGCGAAGAGTGTGTAGAATGTCATGCCAACGACAAGAATTGTAAGCGCACCAGCACCATAAATGAAAGCACCCCCAAAAAGAAGTTCAAGGATAGGCTTTGAAAATATTGCAATACCCACACATAATGGGAGGACAAATAACAGTACAAGCCTATAGGATTGCACAACATAAGTTTCAAGCAAACTCTTGTCTTTAAGCGCTGAAGCTTCTGAAGCGGCTGGTAAAACAGCTGTAGCAACTGAAAGGGAGACAATAAGTGGTAATCTTGCGATCGGATCCGCGGCAGTATAATAACCAACAGCCCTAGTCGCTAGGAATATGCCTATAGCAAAAACACTTATATCATAGATGGCCATTTCAGATAATGCTGTTATAATTACCGGGATGGAAAAACCTAAAAGGACTTTCATTAATCCTAACTCTTCTTGGAAATTTAATTTGTTCTCACGATCAACTGGTGGAAGGTAATCTTTAAGTAACTTTTCATAGATTACAAATGCAGAAACTGCAGATGCTATAAAACCGAAACCTGTACCTATAACAGCCCCGGCCGCATAAAAACCAACCATTACAAATAAGACTGCGAATATTATCATGAATATTTGTTCAATTGCCCGTGTCACGACAACATACTCCATCCTATAAATGCCCTGGAAGGCGCCCCTGAATGCGCCTACGATAACACTAAATGGTGTGATAAGTGAAACAGCTTGTATAGGATACAGTGCAAGGGGCTTATGGAAAACATCATTTGCAAGCCAGGGTGCTATGAAAAATATTATAATAGAAAAACTAAGACCAAGGATGATCATCAGCTTCAAAGAGGTGTGAAGGACTTGTGTTGCCATCTGATCTTCATTGAGGGCCTTGTACTGTGCGATATATTTTGCGATGGCTGGTGGCAGACCACCAGCTGAGAGTATTTGGAATATCCCCTGGAGGGGGAATGTTAAGCCGAGAAGACCATAACCTTCAGGTCCAAGCAATCTGGTCATGAATACTCTGTATATGTATCCTCCAACTCTGAAAAGGAGGCTGCTGACCATTATAAGGAAGCTGCCCTTCACTAGTTTTGATGTGCTACTTGTCAAACTCATTAAATCACCCAAGAAAAAAAATAAAGGACCCTGGTGAATGATTATTCTTTTTCCAAGAATCTTATGAACATTTTAAGGGTCTTCTGGAGGCTTCTGAATCCTTCTTTGTCCTTTTTAACCCCTTCCAGCGTGTCTTTTGACCAGAAACATGCGCCGAGGTTTGCTCCGAAGGCTCCTCCGCTTACTGGTATCACGCCATTTGCTATATAGAATGTGTGTATTTGTTGGATTGCGAGTTCCTGTCCCCCGGCTCTGTCACCGCCAACGGCGATTGCCATTCCGGTTTTTCCACGGAGAATATCATAATCTTTCATGTTGAGTGCTCGGCATCTGTCTATTATAATCTTGGTTTGGGCGCTTAGCCCACCATTGTAAACAGGTGTGGCGATTAATATGCCCCTTGCCCTTGGGAGGAGATCATAGAGGGTGTACATATCATCCTTGTTTATGCACTCTTTTTTCTTTAAACAATAATCGCAGTGTTTACATGGACTTAGGTCTTTTCCTCTGACAGTGAAAAATTCCGTTTCGTATCCTTCATTTTCTAGCGTGTTAAGGGCTTTTTTCAGCACGTATTCTGTGGCTTGTTTTCGTGGGCTTCCGCATATGCCGATTACATCCATTATTTCACCCGGCTTCAGATCTGTTTTATATGGCTTTTTGGTGTGTTGGATAATCTTTTTTAGCTTTTAACATCCACCTAATAACTTGTAAGTTATAACTTTTAACTTATAAGTTATGTGTGGGGGTAAAATAAAAAAATAATGTCTAGATTGGCTCATCTTCTTCATGTGGTAATCTCATTGTGTCAGGATCTGGTGGCAATTCCTCTAAGAAATCCTCTGCTGCTCTTCGCGGATCCTTGGATCCAGTTATATACCTTCCAACAACTATTATATCAGCACCACTTTCAAGGGCTCTTCTTGTCTTGGATGGTGTTATTCCACCCGCCACAGCAACTAATCCTCTTTCACCGATGATCTCCTTTATCTTTGGGATGTCACCCCATTCTGAAACTTCTGCTGCTCCAACATCAATATTCTTATGTAAAAGTACGATCTCGGGCTTGTATCTAAGTTCTTCAAGTTTTTCTGCGACATTTTCAACATTCATCATATCAAGGATAGAATATATGCCCTGTTTTCGCGCTTCATGGACAGCTTTCTCAATTGTTGCTTTTGTTGCAAGTCCTGATATGGCAACAGCATCCGCTGTTTCATCAGCCGCCATCTTAACTTCCATCCTACCAACATCTAAAGTTTTAAGATCTGCTATTATAAACGCGTCCTTTCTCAGTTTCCGTATCCTATTCACGATCCCTACACCAAACTTTTTGACAAGTGGCGTGCCCGCCTCGAGCAGTATCCTTTCACGTGGTGGGAGAACATCCACCACCCTCTCCATTTCTTCAACACTTTCAAGATCCAACGCCACTTGTAAATATGGTGGGTTCCATAATCTTATAGGCTTGAACCCCATAACAGGATGCACACCCCTATCCTTTTCAGAAAGGATCTTTTCAATTGATGGGTAACCTTCCATGGCCCTTCTTATTGCAAGTTTTGTCGCCCCATAATTATAATGGTAGATTTTCTGGTAATCCTCCGCCTCTGGATGGATGAAAACACTCACAATTATGACCAGATCTTCAACCTTCTCCTTTGGTATTATCCCCTCTTCCACGGCATCTGCAACAGCCCTTGCAACAGCTGTCTGAGCAGGCCCGAATACTTTATTAGCATCTTCCAAACATCCAATGGTCACCTTTGGTATCATTAATGTTGCGGGTTTTGTCATTAGATTGGGCCTTATAACAGAAAGCAAGGGCGTGTGGCCGATTGAAATATTTGTAAGTCCGGTTGCAAAGGCCGAGCCTACAATACCTTCCTTATCCCCTATTATAAGATCTATATGGGCGACTTCATTGCCTTTTCCTATCAGCGCTTCACTAATCCTATACATTCGAATCCTCCAAAATTATTTGTTCATATATGCTTCCATTTGTGATATTAATTTTCTCCTTGAAAACTCATATAAAATTTTCACGAAGGGTTAGTATCCTAAACAAGGAACCTAGTAAATCAATCTCAATTCTTGATTTTTATAATAATTTTATAAGTTAAAATATAAAAAGTAGTCTAATTGGGGAATATTTTGCAGTTTTTTATGAAAAAATATAGTGGTTTTTATTTGTTGTTTTCTGGTAGGGTGCCTGTGAGGTAGTCTTCGTATCCTTGGAGGTCTAATAGTCCGTGTCCTGAGAAGTTGATTACTATCGTCTTTTCTTCGCCGGTTTTTTTACATTTTTTGGCTTCGTCGATTGCCACTTTTATCGCGTGGCATGTTTCTGGTGCTGGTATAACACCCTCTGCCTTTGCAAATGTCACACCACTTTCAAATACTGATTTTTGGCTAACGGCTCGTGCTTTCACTATCTTTTCTTTTACTAGTAGTGCGATTTGTGGCGCCATTCCATGGTATCGTAGGCCACCTGCGTGTACTGAGGGTGGTATGAAGTCATGTCCTAGTGTGTACATCTTAAGTAGGGGTGTCATTCCTGCTGTGTCACCGTAATCGTAGCGGTACTCTCCTTGGGTGAGGGTTGGGCAGGCTACGGGTTCTGATGCTATGAATTCGCAGTCGAGCTTTCCATCTATTTTATCTTTTACGAAGGGCAGTATTGTTCCGCCGAAGTTGCTTCCTCCACCAACACATCCGATCATGATGTCTGGGGTCTCTTCTGCGATTTCAAGTTGTTTTTTTAATTCTAATCCTATGACGGTCTGGTGTAGGAGTACATGGTTCAGTACGCTACCGAGGGAGTAGTATGCCTTTTCGTTTTGTAGTGCCTCTTCTATGGCCTCTGATATTGCTATACCGAGGGATCCTGGATGTTCGGGGTTTTCCTTTAATATTTTCCGCCCGAATTCTGTGTCTGTGCTTGGTGATGGTACGATTTCAGCTCCATAGATTTGCATTATTGTTTTTCTATAAGGTTTTTGGTTGTATGATACTCTTACCATGTATACTTTGCATTCTAGGCCCATTAGTGAACATGCAAGGGATAATGCGCTCCCCCATTGTCCCGCTCCTGTCTCTGTTGTAAGTCTTTCTGCACCGTCTTTTTTCGCATAGTATGCTTGTGCTATTGCTGTGTTGAGTTTGTGGCTTCCTGTTGGTGAGTAGTCTTCTCTTTTGTAGTATATTCTGGCGGGTGTGTCTAGCATTTTTTCGAGGCCTTTTGCCCTGAATAGTGGTGTTGGCCTTCCTATTCTCTTGTAAATTTCTCTAATTTCTTTTGGGATTTTTATCCATCTTTCCATGGACATTTCTTGTTCTAGCACGCCACTTGAGAACATCTGGGGTAATTTACTTATGTTGTCTTTTTCTTCGGGGTTTTTTGGTTCTGGTAATGGTACTGGTAGGTCTGAGTTAATGTTATACCATTTTTTTGGTAATTCTTTTTCATCTAGTATTATCTTGTTCATTTGATCACCTTTCATAGGTTGGCATGGTACCAAATTATCTATAAAGCACTATTTAAATCTTTGCTGTACAAAAACATACATTAGGTGATAAGGTTTTTCTGAACATAACACCTTACATTACCCCCATGAAAATACTCGCAATCGACGTGGGAGTAGGAACACAAGACATAATGCTATACAATTCAAAATATAATATCGAAAACTCAACCAAAATGGTACTACCATCCCCCACAAAAATACTCGCCAAAAAAATAAGAAAAACCAGACAAAACCTATTCCTAACAGGAAACACAATGGGGGGCGGGCCAATAACATTCGCAATCAAAGAACATCTCAAAAAAGGATACAAAATAACAATGACACCAGAAGCGGCAAGAACAATAAAAGACGACCTCCAAAAAGTAAAAAAGCTCGGTATAAAAATATCAAAAGAAAACCCCCACAACTGGAAAACCATAAAACTCGCAGACATCAACATAAAAGCCCTAGAAACCGCCCTAGCAAATCTAAACATCAAACTAGAATTCGAACATCTCGCAATCGCAGTCCAAGACCACGGACACTCACCAAAAATGGGTGACAGAGACTTCAGATTCCATAAAATAAAAGAAAAACTCAAAAAACCCACACCACCCGAAGAATTCGCATACCCAAACAAAATCCCAAAATACTTCACAAGAATGAACTCAATCAAAAAAAGCCTAAAAAAATACAACCCATTACTCATGGACTCCAAATTCGCAGCCATAACAGGCGCACTCCAAGACCCCAAAATCACAAAATATAAAAAACTCGTAGTACTAGACGTTGGCAACGGCCACACACTAGCCGCAACCATAAAAAAAGGTAAAATCATGGGACTCATGGAACACCACACAAAAATGCTAAACCCTGATAAAATCGAAAAACTCATCAAAAAACTAGTCAACGGAACCCTCACACACACCCAAGTCCACGAAGATGGAGGCCATGGAGCACATATAATCGATGCCATAAAAACATACGAAAAAGTAGTGGTAACAGGACCACAACGCAGACTACTTGACAGAACACACCTCCCAGCATATCACGCCACCCCCGCAGGGGACGTGATGATGACAGGACCAGTTGGACTCATAAACAGTGTAATATACCACAGAGGAGAACACCCATGATACTCGACCCCCACATCCATAGTATATATTCCGGTGACGCGAAAGGAACACCACGACAGATAATCAAAAGAGCAATCCTTGTAGGTCTTGACGCGATAGCAATCACAGACCATGATACCATGCAAGGCTCAAAAGTCGCTAAAAAAGAAGTCAAGGACTTTAAAAGCATCATAATAGTACCGGGCATGGAGATAAGCACATCCAAAGGACACATCCTAGCCCTGGGCGTCCAAGAAGAGATAAAGAAGGGCGTAACACCCCAAGAAGCCGTTGACAGAATACACGAACAAGGGGCTATTGCCATAGTCCCCCACCCCTTTGTAAGATACAGAAAAGGCCTCTTCGTGAACATCCAAGATTTAAAGGTTGATGCTATAGAAACCTTAAACTCCCGTTACATTCTCGGTTATTCAAATTGGAAGGCTAAAAAATTCGCCAAGAAAAGAAACCTTCCAATGATAGGTGCGAGCGACGCCCATTTTGTAACAGCCATTGGAAGTTGCTACACACAAGTAGATTCAGAGCCAAACCCCGATGACATACTCTCCGCTATAAAAAAAGGAAAGACCAAACCCCATGGGAGTAGAACACCCTTACACCTCATATTAAAAGAAGTAATTAACAAGAAGATAAAAAAATGTTAGCCCACCACATCCTAGATCCCATTATAAAATTCCTGCAGGAAAATTTTTTCTACCTCCACCCAGGTTATACTCTATTTAACACCATAGTCTTCGGTCTGATCCTTGGCCTAGTAGTATTAATTATAATAAGGATGTTCAAGTGGATTAAAAAGGACCCTAAAGATCTTTTTTTACCAATCATCCCCTTTATATTTGTAGGATCTGGTGCAAGGGCCCTAGTCGATAATGGAGTCTATCCACTCACCCTTTTTCTTGTCACACCAGGAATTTATATCATAGTAGGTTTAACAGCGATAGTAACCTTGTTAGCATCTGTCAAACTCGAGGAAAAATTTGGATGGGATTATAGACGTATCATATTCCTGACCGGACTCATACTTTCAACCCCCAACATCATCCACCTAAAACCCTTTAATCTCACCCCCTTTTTCGGGATATTAGGCATATGGGCGGCTTTCACAAGCATCTTCGCGATATTGGGGTTAAAATGGGATCTTCTGAATGATAAAACCAATTTGACTGTTTTATCAGCCCATTTATTTGATGCTTCCACAACCTTCGTCGCTGTTGATTTCTATGGCTACTGGGAACAACATGTACTGCCAACCCTCCTTACAAACATTACCAACACAGCCTTTGTAATGTTCCCATTAAAAATATTAGTAATATTAACCGTCCTCTACCTCATCGAAGGCTTTGAGGACAAATACGTGAAAAACACTCTGAAAATTAGTATATTCATCTTAGGCCTCGCCCCTGGACTTAGAAATTTCCTAACCCTCTGCATGGCAACATGATCTAGCAATTATGGGAGAGGAAACTTTATAAACCTAATAGGATAATAATATAATCAATAATCCCCCATATTATAATTCAGCTCCTTTTGAGGAATTGCCATGTCCATAGAGGAAGTGAAATACATAGATGAAGTGAAAAATGAAATGAAACTCCCAAAAAAAGTCAAAATATTTGACACAACCCTAAGAGACGGTGAACAAACACCTGGAGTAGCCCTAACAGTAGATGAAAAAATCAGTATAGCCCAAAAATTAGATCAACTGGGAGTGAACATAATCGAAGCCGGTTTTCCAGCCGCCTCCCCAGGTGAAAAAAATGCCGTGAAAAATATCGCATCACTCTCACTAGACGCGAACATCTGTGGCCTGGCAAGAGTATTAAAAGGAGACCTTGACGCCGCACTAGACTGCGACGTTGACTACATCCACACATTCATTGGCACATCACCCATACATAGAAAATACAAACTCAAAATGGATAAAGAAGAGATAATCCAAAAAGCAATATTCGCAGTCGAATACGCGAGAGACCATGGAGTCAAAGTAGAATTTTCAGCTGAAGATGCTACAAGAACAGAATTCGATTACCTACTCAAAATCTACAAGACCGTCGAGGATGCAGGAGCCCACATCATAAACGTCCCAGATACAGTAGGCGTCATGATACCACGGGCCATGGAACACCTCATAAATAAACTAAATGAAAACCTCAAAATACCATTAAGTGTCCATTGCCACGACGATTTCGGACTTGCAGTCGCAAATTCACTATCAGCAATAGAAGCCGGTGCAAGTCAAGTACATGTCACCATTAATGGTCTAGGAGAAAGAGCAGGCAACGCAGCCCTAGAAGAAGTTGTCATGGCACTAATCATACACTATGGAATCCCGGTAGATATAGAGACAAAAAGGCTCGTTGACATTTCAGAATTTGTCTCAAAGATCACAGGAGTTAAAATGCCACCCAACAAGGCTATTATAGGTGAAAACGCATTCGCCCACGAAGCAGGAATCCATGTACATGGGGTGACAGAAAAATCCGAAACATACGAGCCCATAAAACCAGAAATGGTGGGACATAAAAGAAGGATAGTCCTGGGCAAACATACAGGTACAAAGGCCATAAAATCAAAACTAGAAGAACACGGCATAGAAATGGACGAAAAACAGCTCCAAACACTCTATGAACAAGTGAAAGAGCTTGGAGATAAGGGTAAACGGGTGACAGACGCCGACCTCAAGGCAATGGCCATCACACTCCTAGGACGCGCACCAGAAGAAATAGTCAAACTAGAAGGTATAGCGGTGATGACAGGAGAAAGTGTGATGCCAACAGCAACAGTAAAACTCAGAATCAAAGACAAAATCAAAACAGCAGCAAAAACAGGAGTAGGACCTGTTGACGCCGCCATAAACGCCATACACAGTCTAGTGAGCGAAACTGCTGATATAGAATTGGAAGAATATAACATAGAGGCCATAACAGGGGGTACGAACGCACTTGCAGAAGTCTTCGTGGTAATGAGCGACAAAAAAGGCAACAAAGCAACAGGAAGGTCAACAAGGGAAGACATAGTAATGGCCAGTGTAGAAGCAGTCCTCGACGCCATAAACAAAATACTAACCCTAAAATGACAGGTGGGCCCAGATGGAGCCAATGTCCACATGCAAACTCTTCGGGGCCATAAGAGCTCTTATAGGTATAAAGAATACAATACCAGTCATACATGGTCCAAGGGGCTGCGCATATCACATAAGATACCTTCTAAGCGCGAGAAGCGGTTCAAGGATACGAATATGTTCCACCGAATTATCACAAGAGGATATAGTATTCGGAGCGGAAAACAAACTGAAAGAGACCATCATAACCGTTGACAGAACATACAAACCCGAATTAATCCCAATTTTAACCTCCTGCTCAACTAGTATAATCGGAGAAGATATCCAAAAAGTTGCAAGGGAATTAAAAGATGAAATAAACGCAGATATCATAACCATAAGTGCAGGAGGTTTTGAATCAGATCAAAGCGGAGGATACGAAGAAGTACTAGAGACACTTATAAAGGATATCACAATCCCCAACCGAGCAAATGGAAAGACCAAAAAACCATCAATAAACCTTATAGGCGTCTTTAGAGGGGGTCCTGACCTTTTAAAACTTAAAAAAACCCTCAAGAATATGGGTATACTTATAAACTGTGTGCTTACAAGTGGAAGCAACCTAGAAGATATAAAAAATATCCCACTAGCCCACTTAAACTATTCCTTCTGCGACATTTCAGGCATCATACCATGCAAAATACTCGAAGAAGAATTCGGAATACCATATGTTTACTATCCATTCCCAATGGGATTTTCAAATTCATTAAATTTTTTCAAAACACTCATAGACCATTTCAACTTAAATTATCCTCTACATGAAGAATACGACAAATTAAAACCGTCCATTGATTACTTCCGACAAAAACTCGATGGCTACAAAGCTGCTATAATCGCAGGACCCACAAGAGCCATAGCATTAGCCTCCTTTGTCAGAGAACTTGGAATGACACCCGTACTAATATCAATAGATCTAATCGGAGAATACACGCTAAAAGAACTTAAATGGGCCATTGGGGATGCGAAACCGAAAGTGCTCATCGAACCAGAACTCGGAGAAATCGAAAACTTCATAAAAAAAGAGCAACCCCACATAATCCTAGGAGGCCTCGGAGAATCATATTTCTCCTATAACCTCAAAATCCCAGTTTTGGATGTAATGCACGGAAAAGAACTGACATGGGGCTTCCAAGGCGCCCTCTCAATCTCACAAAAAATACTCAACTTAATCAGAGAATAATTTTAACCCTGTGACCGTCCCCATTGAACCCCTAGAAAAACCCTCTACAAAGTATACCCTGCAAACCATCATCATCAAAACACCCAACCAATAAATTGAGGGGTATTCCACACTGCTAACCCCATGAAATCGAAAGGACACAATAGGGGAAGGATAGAAAGTTATATATATAAGAGGTAACAACAACTATAAGATAGAATGTGGGGCTGAGACAGTCCCGAACGCCTGTGGAGAGAGGCCCATTACCCCCGATGATCCCCTATAGGAAAGTGATCATAGGGGCAAGTCTTCTCAGTGAAGCAGGAAGCCCCACCCACTAGGGTGGGGTAGTTCACGACATTCTATTGGAGGTTAAGTGATGTCAGAGGAAAATGTTGTATACATTGGAAACAAACCCGTCATGAACTATGTGTTGGCCGTTGTAACCCAAATGAACGGCGGAGCTGATGAGGTGATATTAAAAGCTCGGGGTAGAGCTATAAGCCGAGCTGTTGATGTCGCCGAGATTGTGAAAAACCGTTTCATACCGGACATTGACGTTGCCAACATTGATATTTCCACAGAGGAAATCATTGGTAACGAAGGAACAGCTACAAACGTTTCAGCAATTGAAATCCAGTTAAGGAAATAGGAAATTTTGCAATTTTTTGGGGAGTGTCGGGGATTGCTCCATCCCACTTTACATTTTTTTAATCCCCGACCATGCTCATCCCTAGAGGATCCTATAGATCATCTGCTCATTAATATTCTTATACCCACCATCACCCCGATTATGATTATGATTATCCCAAGGGTATAATATGCGAATATTGGAGTTGGACCCTCCTTTTTTTCACTATCAACAGAGTATGTGTAGCCGTTTTCTGATGCAAAGTATACTGCCTTCCCATAGGCCACTGGGGAGGATCTTATTGGTGAATTAAACAGATAATAGCCTGGTGAATATTTCCATTCCTCCTTTCCACTATATTTATTCAGAACATACAGCGTCCCATCATCCGAACCCAAGGCCACATACTCGTCAAAGAGGGCTGCTGTAGATCTTATAGGCCCTCCGGTCTGGTATGACCACTTTAATTGTCCATCCCTGGTGTCGAGGCATGTGAAGTTTCCATTATCGGCTCCTATAAAAAGGCTGTTGTCCTTTTCATCTATAGTGGGAGATGAATACACTTTATCGCCAAGGTTGTATTTCCATTCTATCGTCCCATCATCAACATTAAAGGCATAAAGGTGGCCATCATTTGATGCGACATAGACTGTCCCATTATAGAAGGCGGGGGCTGAATATATCGCGTCTCCAGTAGTGTAATTCCATATTTCCGTCCCATTTTCCGTTCCAATTGCATATAATCTTCCGTTTGTAGCTGCAACATAAAGTGTATCATTTACAAGTAAAGGCGAGGATTTTATAGAATCGCCAAGGTATAAATCCCATTTTTTGGAACCGGTTTCCAGGTCTATGGCATAAATACGGCAATCATCCGATCCAATATAAACAGTATCATTTGAAACCGCAGGGGAAGATTCTATAGAATTGCCTGTTTTAAATTTCCATTTCAGTTCACCAGTTTCTATGTCTATAGCATAAAGATACCCATCCTTTGAACCTACAAATAAAGTATTGTTCTTTATCGTGGGTGAAGACACTATACTGGCGCCGGTTTTATAATCCCAGAGGATTATACCATCCTCAAGATCTATCGCATATATTTTCCCATCCAAGGACCCGATATATCCTACCTTGTTAAATATTGCTAGTGAACCATTAACTGGTCCTATCCTTGTTGTCCATGGATGGGGTGCGAAATCACTAGGCTCCTCTAGGAAGCCTGTATGTTGGGGATTACCATGGAACATGGGCCAGTCAACAGCGGACACAGGACCGAGAATAACACATATTATTAAGAATCCCATTATTATCTTCTTGTTTTTCATGATATCACCTTCATATGTCCCTATTGAATCTTGTAACACCTAATGTGAAGAATATGAAAGTAAACGCGAGCAATATCATGATATCAGACCATATTTCAGTGATACCAGCCCCTTTTAATATCACAGCCCTTAGAGCATCATTTGCATAGGTTAAGGGGAATACATATGCTAGTTTCTGGAAAAACCATGGCATAGTTTCTATTGGGTAGAAGACCCCTGATACGAACATCATTGGCATTTGAAATGGCATCATCATCTGCATGTAATCTTCTTGGGTTTCTGCCCTTGCAGATATCATTATACCGAAGCCTACAAAACATAAAGCGGTTAATACGAGTAAAAGGACTGTTAAGAGGATGCTTCCTTTTATTGTCACACCAAAAAGTACTATGGCGACTATGAGCAGTATCAAAGCTCTTCCTGTTTCTGTTATTAACTTTGACATGATTTTTCCACCGACAACTGTCGCTATACTTGTTGGTGTCATGAAAAGTCTTGCAAGTTCTCCTGTTTCCCTTTCACCGGCGATTGAACGTCCCATACCACCCATACATGCGAACATTATCGTCATTGCTAATATACCCGGGATTAGGAAATCCATATATTTCACATCACCATATATTCTATCAACTTCAAAGTTAATGGTATTCACAATACTCTGGAACATGTTAGAAGTCCCATTTTGTGTTATAGGACCTGTTTGACCCTCTATTTGCATTTTCTGGACTCCGATTTCTCCTGAGATCCTTGCGAATAATGTTTGTGTTGCTGGTACAATTGCTTGAGTTGCGAGTTGATCCGAAGAATCAACATATAGGATAACTGTTGGGGCCTGTCTGCTTTTTAGGTTGTCATAATCGGGTGGTAGTATGATAGCGGCTTTAACTGCACCCGATTCTACCATATCCTTTGCCTGGTCAGGGTCTGATGTCACTTCCTTGACATCATATAAGCTCATATTTTTTATAGCCGCGACAGTCTGATCAGTTACAGGGCCATGGCTTTGTTCAACTATAACTATGGGGATATTTTCGAGGGATCCTCCCATCCCATAACCGAAGAAGACTATTGCGATTATTGGGAATAATAGTATGGCTATTAGTCGTGGTTTGTGCCTCCATAATTCTAGGAGGTCTTTTTTGATCATCCACATGATCTTTTTTGTTTCCATTTTATTCCACCTTCTCAGACGTTACTTTTATGAAAACATCCTCTAGGCTCGGGTCTTTCGTTGAAATAGACTTTATAATCCCGCCATTGTCTAGGATGGTCTTTATAACCGTGTTAATGTCATTTTCTGATCTCTCATCTATTCTTATCGTTATACGATTGCTATGGTGCCTCTCGATTCCCATGACCATTGGTAGTTTCTTTATTTCTGCAATAATCTTGTCTGTAAGATTAACTATGAACACGCTTATCTCTCTATACTCTCTTTCAAGGATCTCGCCCTCTTCACTTTCTTCTTCTATCTTTCTTAGTATTCTGGCCACCTTTGATTTCTTTTCTCTGATTACAGCATCTTTGAGTGCTTGGGGTGTGTCGAAGGCTGCTAACACTCCCTGGTTTATTATGCCTACATGGTCGCAGAGTAGTTCTACTTCGTACATGTCATGGGAGCAGAGTATTATAGTGTGTCCTTCATTGTTTAATTCGCCTATAAGATCCCATAGTACTCTTTTGGTTGTTGGGTCCAATCCGATGGTTGGCTCGTCCAGGAATAAGATTTCTGGTTGGTGTATTAGACTGGCTACGAGTGAGACTTTTTGTTGTTGTCCCCCTGATAGGTGTCTTACGAGTTTGTTTTCTGCGTATTTGATGTCGACCATTTCCATGAGTTCATCGATTCTTTCTTCCTTTAGTCCTGGTGACATCCCATAAAAGTCAGCGCATAACTCCACGTTTTCTCTTACTGTAAGATCCTTGTATAGGCTTACGAGTTGTGGTACCATTCCTATCTTTTGCCTTACATTGTTTGGTTCCTTGTTGATGTCGTATCCTGCAACTTTAGCCGTGCCACTTGTGGGTGGTATGAGGCATGTGAGCATTTTTATCGTGGTTGTCTTACCGGCTCCATTAGGGCCTAGGAACCCGAATATTGTCTTGTTTTCTATTTTCATGTTTAGGTTGTCTACTGCGGTGAAGTTTCCATACTTTTTAGTTAGATTGAACGTCTCTATGGCATATTTCATCTGTACACCCCTTTTTCGCCCTTAGCTGAGTCTTCCCAGAATTCTTCCCAGATCTTCATAATGTGATCCTTCATTATATGCTTGATCTTTTTGACTGTTTCTTCACCCTGGGGTGTTATCTTGTAATATTTAACCCTCTTCTCGCCTTTCAATTCCCATTCTCCTTTTATGAGTCCTCTTTTTTCAAGGTCGTGGAGTATTGGATAGATTATACTCGGACCTGGCGGTTTTATCCTGTGACCCTTTATTGAATAAAATCTGTGGAGTTTTTTCATTATCTCGTATCCGTGAGTTCTTTCTTTATTTATCATGAGTAGGATCATTGTCTTCCCGAATCCTCGCATGAAACTTTTTATTATGTGATTGTTGTAATCTTTCATAGCAAGCCACCCATTATATAGGTTTTGTGATATATCAACTTTCTGATATATATAAGTTTTATCCCCCCACACAAAAAATAAAAAGAGGAGGAATCTACCATGAAACTCGGCTTTTCTACCCTGGCACTATTCATGAAATCACTCGAAGAAATGCTAGAAATAGCATCAAAAGACGGCTTCCAACTCATCGAAGTACTCTGCGAAGGACCATACTGGCCCAGGAAATTACTAGAAGATAAACTATCCATAGAACCCCTAGAATCCTATGATGTTGAATTATTCCTCCATGCACCTACAATCGACCTTAACCCCGCCAGCATAAACAAGGGTATAAGAGAAGAAACCAAAAAACAGACAATAGAAACAATAGAACTAGCCCATAATATCGGCGCAACCACCATAACAACACACCCAGGACTCATACATAGAAAAGAAGAAAGAATAAGGAACATGGCACTAGAATTCGCAAAGGAAACACTAAAAGACTGTTCAATTTATGCAGATGATCTCGGAGTTAAACTTTCCATCGAAAACATGCCAGGCCGCTATTCTTACCTTTGCAACAATCCACGCGAACATGAAAAATTCATAAAAGCTTGTGGCTGCTCTGCCACAGTAGACATAGGACATGCCAATACAACCAAAGAACCTGAAAACTTCTTCAAAATTAAAGACATAGCATATTATCATATAAATGATAATAATGGTAAAAAGGATGAACATTTACCAGTTGGTGAAGGCAACCTTAACTTAAAACTGCTCAAAAACGTGAAAAAAGGCATAATAGAAGTTAACAATTATAAAAATGTCCTAAAAAGCAAATCAAGGATCAAAAAATTAATAAAAAGATTATAAAAAGTACCCCCTCTTGGGGTGGTTTCCCGGTTCAAGCTTGCGAGCACATGGAATATTCCAGGAGCATCATCTCCACAAGCCTTCAAGACAGTACCCCCCAACATCAATAAGTACTTCTCGCCTCTCATCCCCCCACACACGCGGAGTAAGTTAAAATTTTATATCTAAAATCTCCCTTATATTATATATAACAATATCAGCAGCTTTTAAAAGCTTCTCATGGACCTTATTATTCTGTTGTAGGGTTAACACGCCAACATCTGCCTCTTTCAGTGCTAGGATGTCATTGAGACCATCCCCAACCATCATAACCTTATCATACTTCCTCTTAAGTCTTCTTATGACAAGCGCTTTCCCTTTTGTATCCACTGTGGCGAAAACATTTGAAGTTGGTATATTAATCGTGATTGCAAGCTTTTCCAGGGCACCTTTCCTATCACCAGAAGCAACATAAATATCTATATTCCTCCTTTTAAGCTCTGATACAACATCTAAGACTTCCGGGAATAACTTACCACCAGCTGTTATAGTAAATTCAACCATTCTTTTTTCAATGTTAAGTATGAACCCTGAGCCACTACATATCTCAATATCATACCCCCTATCTAAAACAGCTCTTATAGTGTCCTGTATGTCCCTAACCTTACTAGCGTCCTCCTTTAATATATTTAAAATCTCCTCTTTAGTTATATTAACATTAGAATAGCTTATACCCAAGTCTATATTGTTCCGTGTTATGAAATCATAGATGGTCTGATCCGGCCTGGCATTAATTATACAAGATGCAGGGTCCGTCTGGAGGACCACAAGAGCCCTGTTCTTCTTATACTCAACAAGATCCAATGAACTGATAAAATCGCAAATTTTACCGGTTCTAATCTTCTTAATCGCCCTATACCTCTCAGTGAGAGTCCCAGAATTATCAAACACAATAGCTTTCTTCATCAAAAAATTATTTCTCCCTTTTATCCGAAAAATATTACGCTACTATGTGAGTTATCGAAGAAGTTAAGATAAAATATAATCCAACTACAATAAGGAAAACGCCACAAGCCAATATTATAAACTTGTAAGTACTCTTTAATACCAGTTTACCCCTAGCAGAAAAGAACGACACAATACCATACCATGCAAAATCCGAAGACCAATGCCCAATAAGAAAAGCCGCCAATCCAGCCAATCCAGCCAATTCCATACCCTTAAGCATCAATGCAGCGCCTATCGTACCCCACCATATAAAAAAATACGGATTTGAAACACTAGTCACAAGACCCTTAGATACCAGGCCAAAATCCTTAAATTCATCAGACTCTATTTTAGGGCTCGTATCCCTCATCATATTCAAACCCATGAATATCATAACAGCCCCACCTATCAAACCCACCCAAGCAGACGCCAAAGACGAGCTTATCAACCAACCAAAACCCTCCAGGATAAGTAGAACGAGCAAAACCTCCCCTACAAGATGGCCTAATACTAATAATGGACCCGCCTTAGACCCCTTCCTGAGAGAATCAGAGATTGTAACAGTTAAAAGAGGACCTGGAGCCATGGCACCTGAAAGTCCGATCATGAAGGAGGTTAAAGCGAAAAGAAGCACCTCTAGCATCTGACCACGCTAGGCGCACTCATTAAGTATCCTCATAATCTGGGTTAAATGGTAATCTATCCTCTCCATATCCTCCTTTTTAAGCACCCTTGTCCTAGTAAGGATCTTCATCCTCTCACAAACATGATCCATCCGAATTAAAAGACTACTAATATAAGATTCCATTAAAAACATCCCCTTTAACATTATAATCATATTATTTACATTTTGATATACTTTACTTTTTTGGCAAGAACACCCAAGGGGTGGAAAAACTAAACACCCCCGCCCCCATAACCTGAACTGAAATATAAACACAGGCCAATGAAAGCCCCGAGGGGGGATACCGAAGACCAAGAACCCAGCAGTCTTTCGGCGGGAAATCCCCCCTACCTTCTGTCGTTAAGAAGGCTCCATCCGTAAGGATAGAGATGAACTAGGAAAGTGGGACGGGTGAGAGCTGAAAAATTTATACCATATGGAGCTAAGAACATTATTAAAGCGAGCCCATGCCTATATGGTGGAGGAGGGGCTGCTGTGACCCAGCCCAAAATGGGAAAACTACCCACACACTCCCCCAAGCCCCCCAAAGGCTTCCGGTGGAAGCCCCATCCGATAATACGGGGGTCACTCCATGAAATTTACCTTAACTCCTATTTTTTCCTTTAAAGCCCTCTCATATATTAGCGATGCTGTTGCCATATCCTGTACCGAAAGGCCTGTTGAATCAAATACTGTTATATCATCATCTCTGATCCTTCCTAGCACTTCACCTATTATAACCTGGCCTAGGGTACCTGCTATATCATCCTTTGAGAGTATGCCCTCCCTGAGGGGTACATTTATTTCACCACTATGGGAAGCCTGTTCCCATGAATCGACGAAAACCCGCCCCTTTATGAGGATCTTAGGATCTAATTCTTGTTTGCCGGGGGCGTCAGCTCCGATTGCACATATATGCACGCCCGGGGGCGTCCACTCCAATCTTATAAGGGGTTTAGTTGAAGGAGTTGCCGTAACTATAATATCCTTGTCTTTAACAGCTTCCCTAACCGTAGTCGCTGGTATAACATCTATACCATACTTCTTTGATGCTTTCTTTGCGAATTCTTCCCTAGTTGATGGCGTGCGACAGTATACGCTAACCTCCTCAATATCCAACACGCTTTTAATGGCCATAAGCTGTGTATATGCTTGTCTACCAGCCCCTATTATCCCAACTTTTTTAGAATCTGGTCTTGCAAGATACTTTGCTGATATTCCACCAGCGGCTCCGGTTCTCATATCCGTAACCCAGGTACCATCCATTAAAGTAAGTGGAAAACCATCCTCCGGGTCAACTAATTCTATGATAGCCATTACCGTGGGTAGAGAATATTCCCTAGGATTGCTTGGATGAGAATTAACACATTTCACCCCAGCCACCCCCAAACCTTCTAAGTAGGATGGCATAATCCTAAAATCACCCCTCCTGAAGAATAGATAACTTTTCGGGGGCATTTGAACCCTACCAAGAGCATACTCCTTAAATGCTTCCTCGACAACCCCTAAGATATCATCCATGTTCACAAGATCCTTAATGTCACCTTTTTTTAACAATAGAGTTTTTTTCATATGCCCCACCATAACGGATATGTAGATAAAATCTTATATGTCACCTTTAATAAAGGGTGTTATCAATGGATATCAAGAGTAAAGTTGAAGCAATCAAGGACCATGAACTAACAGCAGAAGAAAATGTTGAAAATTTCATAGAGACCATAAAAGAAAAAAATCCTAGGATAAACGCTTTCATAGAAGTAAACAGGGAGCATGCTATTAAAAAGGCTGCTGAGATCGACTCAAGGATATCCAAGGATGAGAAAGTTGGCAGATTAGCCGGTTTAGTGATTGGTATAAAAAGCAACATTAACGTTAAAGACTTCATGGTCTCGGCAGCTTCTAAAACCCTGGAAAATTACCGTGGAAGCTATGATGCCACCGTCATAAAGAGGATAAAAAGAGAAGATGGGATAATCATCGGCATGACCAACATGGACGAATTCGCAGCCGGCAGCTCCACCGAAACATCCTATTTTGGCGTCACAGACAATCCCGCGGCAGAGGGGAGAATACCCGGAGGCTCAAGCGGGGGTAGCGCAGCTGCAATAGCAGCTGGCATGTGCGACCTAACCCTAGGATCAGACACCGGAGGATCCATAAGAAACCCCGCATCACACTGTGGCGTCTACGGATTCAAACCAACCTATGGTCTCGTATCCCGACAAGGCCTACTCGACCTTGCCATGAGCTTCGACCAGATAGGGCCACTATCAAATGACCTATATGGTATAAGCCTACTACTTGATGTTATAAGTGGCTACGATCCCAAGGATCCTACAACAATAAAAACCAGTGGAACCTCCCTAACCAGACCATCCAATAAAAAAGGGTCTGATTTAACATTTGGGATTGTAAAGGAGTTCCAAGAGGTTACAGACGATCCAATAGTAGATATAATAGAGGACACCATCAACCTACTTAGGGAAGAAGGCTATAACGTGGTTGAACTCCCCTTCAAATATATTGACCTTTGCCTGCCAACCTACTATCTTATAAACTATGTGGAATTCTTTTCAGCAACAAGAAAATATGATGGGAGAAAATACGGTTATAAGATTGAAGATGTCTGCGGCGAAGAAGTTCTAAGGAGAATACAAATCGGATCATATATAAGCCAGAAAGAATTCTCCGGCAAATATTATAGACGAGCCCTCCAAGCACGCTCCCTTATAAGAAAAGAAATAGAAAAAGTCCTCAAAAATGTGGATATCATACTAGGACCCACAGTCCCAAAACTACCACACAAGATTGGAACAACCCTCAAACCAATGGAAATGTACTCCTACGACATTTTAACCGTCATAGCTAACCTAGCAGGCATACCAGCTGCTAGCATGAAAATAGGTAAAGTTAAAGGGATCCCCATAGGTTTACAATTACAAGCCAAACCACTGGAAGACTGGAAGATCATGAAAGCCATGCTAGAGATTGAATCAATACTCAAAGGACGAGGATGATGAGGATAGGATTAGCATACTTGAAAGGTTCAGTACCAGCATTTGAAGATTTCGGCAACCTACCAACTGACATCGTCAAAGAAAACGGCCTAGTCAAAGGCGAACCAGCCCACAAAATACTAGATGGTCTGATAATCCCAGGCGGTAGCATAATAGAATCCGGTTCCATAAGCTCTGATTTTGCCCGTGAAGTCAAAAAAATCTCAAAAGACGGTTTCATAATAGGTATATGCTCAGGTTTCCAAGTGCTAGGAGACAAAACCGACATAGGTCGTAAATCGCCCTGCCCCATTGAAAAAGAGGGACTAGGACTACTAAATGTAAAATTTAAGCCCATGATCAGCAATGACAGAGTTGAAGCCCCTGTCGTAGGAGAATCATTCCTAACCAAGGGAATGATAGGCACCATTATAAGAGGATTCCACTGTCACACATACGGATCCATAGAAAGCGAAGAAAAACCAATATTCTATTCTAGAATAAAAAGGAGCGACTATAAGAACAGGCCACGCGAAATCCTCGCAGGAGTCTGTAATGATGAAGGCAACGTTGTCGGCACTCTAATTCACGCCTGCCTCGACTACAATCCTAAACTCGTCAACAATGTCTTAGAATTCTTAGATGCAAATGAAAAAGACAAAAAAAGGATAAAAGAACTTAACAGGACCCTTGTTAGGAAAATAAAATCCGAATTAGCCATTAACACCAAAATTAAAATCCCAGATAAAAAAACATCAAGTATAGGGGATTATCCCTTAATGTTAATGATAGCAAGTACAGGATCCGGTTCAGGTAAAACCTTCATATCAACCGGCCTAGCAGGCGCACTAAGGAAAAAAGGAATTAAAGTTGGCATCCTAAAAGTAGGACCAGACATCAGAGACATCGTACCCCCACTATATCTAATCAAAGAAAAAATGGAAGAATATTCATCAATAAAAATAGCCGACCTAGGTTGGATGGACCTTAAAGAAGTTATCGAAAAACTAAAAAATTCCCCCTATGAAATAGTAATCGTGGAAGGAGTCATGAGCAGTATAACAGGACTCCTTAATGATAAAATACCCTACTCATCTACAGAAATCGCCCTCGCCGGGAATATACCAGTCATCTTAGTCGCAAACTGCAGCAAAGGGGGTATAGAATCTGCAGCGGTCAACGTAGTGGCACATGGAAATCTAATGAAAAATCTGGGCGTTAAAATAGGGGGAGTCATCCTGAATCGTGTCTATGATGAATTAATCTTCAACAAAGTTGCAAATTTCATCAAAAATACTCTAAATTGCGAATTCATTGGACAGATCCCAAAAATTGACATTAAAAAAAGAGGAGGAACCCCTGAAATAGAAATCAAACTTGAAGATTTTTGTATCACAGCCTTAAAAACCGTCGAAGAAAACCTTAACTTATCCCAGATACTTTCAATCGCCCGTAAACCATCCTTCAAAGGATATACACCAATAAAAACCATAAAAGAAAAATTTAACCTGCCCAAATTTAAATAAAAAACACAATAATATTAACCCCAACAACAAAAAAAGAAACAATAAAAGATCCACTACTCCAAGAACATTACCAAAACCACCCCCCAAAAAATATAGAACCATCAGCTAACATCCAATAAAAAAGAAATTTAATATATCATCAAGAATCCTAAAAGAACAGAAGAATAAGAAAAAATGTAAAGGGTATTTTGCCAAAACTTGTACAGAAAGCTACAAAAGACTAACAGAACCAAAAGACATCAGTTAGTCAAGTCAAGTTTTCCACTTCCTATGAATCTCTCAATATTCAACTTTTCATCTTCCATGGCATAAGGGACAGTATCCAAGATTTTAAGGACAAAAAAGCCTCTTTTTCATGCTTATTACTTGAATCATAGAATTTATTCCAACTACTGGCCCTTTTTATGCCACCTCCTTTAATTTTTGGTTTAAAACACCTTAATTGCTTTTTGAAGAAGCCCTAAAATCGCTTTCAGATGAAGTTCGAAAAATTCTTAGACCTCTAAAGGTTGAAAAAAACCTTAGTAAACAGTCCTGGAGAGACAAAGTTCAAGGATAGCAGACAACAATTTTAGTATTCTCTTGCACGTTTTAATTTCCTATTTTTTAATTTGAACTTTTATGGTTTGTTTTTAATTGTTTTAGGGGGTTTTCATTTGGTCGTCTATCCCCATCAAAATCCGACCGAAGATTTTAATAACAATAAGTTACTTTAACCCCTTTTAGCCTATAACCAACCCATGAAAACCTAATAACCACCTACCCCACCAAAATCATCTAAAAACTACTTTAGATTATTTTAAATAAAGGATAAAAGACACCAGCAACCCCAAAAAAAGGAGGAGAACCCGGGAAAACACCATGATAACATTTGATCCCGAATATATACAATCTTATAATCTATACAGGCTCATACAACCTCATCCAAAAAACCCATTTCTCACACACTTTCAGCCCGTTACCTTCCTGAATAGGCTAAATTTGGCAAAAAACATAAAAAAACAGAAAGGGGGCCCACAAGGGCAAGGTGATCATTCAGACCACATCATCTTATCTAACGCTATCTAAAACCGAATCACACAGGAAAGAAAAAAAGGGCTTCTCAGCCCTTCCCAGGAATCAGAAAAAATTATACGAGTCCTGGTAAGGCCAAAGAAAGCTTTAATCCGTGGTCTCAAAGGAGAAACTCGTTCTTCAAGATCATGATCAGAGTAAAAAAAGGCAGGAGAAGCACTCCCAAGAATTGGGAATATTTTAGGGCTCCTGGTAAAGGCTAAAAAGGCTCCTTTTTCCTGGTGTCGGAGGAAACAACGTTTCTCACATGTATCATGATCAGAATAGAAAAAGGGCTTCTCAGCATTTACCAGTAACCAGAAAATATTATATGAGTCCTGGGAATGCTAAAGAAAGCTTTAATTCTTGGCCTCAAAGGAGAAACCTGCTTTTCTCCCCGGATCATGATTCCCTGAAAAGAGGGCTCCTCTCAAGGATCCAGCTGAAGAAGAGAAAAACAGGCAAAAAAACACACCACACAAAATAATAAAAGATCCCATCAAGGAAATGACAAGACAAAACCTGAGACCATCATAATATTAAAAGCATCTTTAGAAAACAAGAGAAGATTATGAGATCATGAAGGGGCCCGGCATATACCATTAAGAAAAGGGACAAAATCCACACGCCCCAGGCAATGGAGGGTATCTTCACGGCCCGAAGCCGCCGCCAGCCGGATTCTATCAATCCCCGCATATAGTCGGATGCTTTTGGCTATTGACCTTTAACCTTTAGTAAAATTTTTATACTTTTTAGGCTTATACTCTTAATTGGGGGCTTTGTGGTGGAGAAGGTGGACAACTGGCCCTGGCCCTATAAACTGATTCTATCAACTCCCTGGATATATTCGGGCCACCACTCCACCCCATAGGATCATATAAACAGAGGAGTGATATCATAGATTTGGATGATCTTGGACAAGTAGAAGAAAAACTAAACGAATATAAGGAGAAATTCTTTTTAGTGAAAGATGATGATGTCCGCAACAGCATGCACCTCCTTGAGATGATAAGAGAGTACAAGCATCCAATACCACCAGTAGAAGCCGAGCAGTTCCTACTCGCCCTTTTAAGCCTCCTCGTCTTCCACAGGACAGCCAACTGGTCCCACAGAAGGTATAAATACTATAAGGAGAAGGGGCGTTGATGACCAGGTTGTTCTCATGGTAACCGCCAGTCTTCTCATACTCTACAGACAGAACGCACCTCTGCAATTGAAGTTTAGGGAGGAGGTGATGAGAAGACAATAAACAGAAATATGAATGTATGTAAGAAGGTGAAAAGAAGATAAAAAGAGAAAACCCACAAGCGGTGACATGAAACCCCTGGAAACGGAAAATTAACACTCTTTCACATACAAGGAGAAGCGAAAGAGAAGATGAAAACAAGAGAAGCCCTAAAAGGCCCTTATGAGATTCAGGCCAGTCCGTGTATTTTCGCTTTTCTGGGGCCATTCCTCGGCCTTTTCTGTTGTTTCTGGGGCCTTTTCTCTTTTTTCTTCATTGGCCGGTTCTGGTAGGGGCTCCTGTGGCTTGCTATCTTGTAGAGTTCGGTGTCGTTGTATGATAGTCGGATGTAGTTCGCCTGGTTAAAATCAGGCTAAAATGGGATTGAAATTTTCCTATGCTTATCACAAACGTTTATTTTGAGCTATCTTCGCTACGTAGGTATAACGAACAAAAACAGTATAAAAACCACACACAGGAAGATCATGAAAAAAGCCCTGAAAAAGGATACCATGAATGATCCTAAAAGATCCCACCAACTAAACACGATAGGATGAAGAGTATCATGATAATCAACCCCATCTGATAGCATAGGACAATCAGCAGGCGACAGCCATACCATCCCCCAAACTGGGATAAAAACAGTGGTTGGGGAGCCCCCCACGGCAATGGGGGTGATGGTCAACGGCCCAGGCTGGCTGGCGGCTGACTTTTATCGATCCGCGCATATACTTGGCGTCTAATGGTTTTTAGTTGGTCTTGGGGGATGTTTTTAAGGCTTGAAGGGTGAGGTGTTACATAAGATAGTTTTTCTATTTGTCCATCGGATGATCAGGGGCTATAATTCCATAGTATGAAAAATATAATATCCCTGGTGTGTTTATTGCATTCAAGTGATGAGAAGGAGATTATAGAATTTTTAGACTATTTTTGAAGTGTAAACTGTTTGCTCGTTGAAGACGAATATGCAGGTTGACCTAATTTGAGGGTGTGTAGTTAATCTCGCCAAGCACCGTTGAACTTGCCTGAAGAGCTCGCGGCTCTGATCTCTTAATCCATAATTTATTTATATGGTTACAGGTCCCAGTTTTACCTGGAAGGGATAGGGCAGTTAAGTTTTAACTGCCATCAACCCACAGGCACTGCTTATTAAATTATATATTTTGAGAGCCCAAATTAATATATGCAAGAAAAAAATTCCGATATTCTTTGCAGCCAGGAACAGTGTTGAGATGTTTGAAAGGATTGAACTCTCAGTGGATGAATGGCGTCAGATCCTCACCCTGAAGCCTTCCGTGTTGCAAGGTGCGGTGGCACAGAACCACCATTCACAGGTGAGTACCCTGACTTCTATGTTGATGGTATCTACAGGTGCATATGCTGCGGCACGGACCTCTTTGACTCAGAGACCAAGTTTGATTCAGGGACCGGGTGGCCGAGTTTCTATAATGTGATATCCTGCCACAATGTTGAACTCGGGAAGGACCTCAGCCTCGGGATGGTGCGCTGCGAGGTCCTCTGTGCCAGGTGCGGTGCTCACCTTGGACACGTCTTTGATGACGGACCTGAACCCACAGGGAAAAGGTACTGCATGAACTCCGCGGCCCTGAAGTTCATTCCAAGAAACAAGGTGCACTGAAAGGCCTGTTAGACAGCTTATCAGGAAAAATCCGTGATTTAAATGGGACTTGGAGAACACTTTGGAAGGTACTGGGTGGCTGGACTGGTATTCGCCATAATCACCGGAACCGTGAACACCCTGACATCAATAACCGGAAATTACAGTTCAGGATTCCGCCCTGAATGGTTTGCTGGTGTGGTTACAGGGGCCGTGGGGATACTGCTCTTTATCCTCGTACCCTGGATCTACGGCAGGCTCATAGAGGTAATCTATTTAAAACTTATAAAGGATTAGAACATTGCGGCTGCCTGATTCAGGAGTTCATTCGCCTCATTTATTTTCAGGCCTGAGTATACGAAGTGGTCATCGTCATGGTCATCATAAAACTTCATGAACTCCTCAACAGCCTCAAGATAGGTCCTTGCAGTTTTAAGGATCTTTCTATGGATACCCTCAAGTCCAAAGTCAGGTGTTTCATTCATTATATCCACATAAACCTCCCTCAGGATGCGTTCAACCTCAGCAAACTCATCCCTGATTTCCTCAGGATCCGTACCTCCCCTTATAAGAAGAAGGTTCCCCCTGAATCTGTTTACAGCATATCCTATCCTCTGGACATTCCTCTCCATCCTCTTCGAATACAAGTGAAAGCACCCCTCATTATCATATTTCCAGGATACCTATGGACAGGCCCTTCATGGATGCCATGATATCCTCATACCCCAAATAAACAGATACTCCACGAACAAGCCTTCCATTGATACCTGGAAGGGATCAGCACCTCCCGGTGAAAACCTGCCACAAAAATAAAAAGTTTATGGTTCAGTCCCTGGCCATGAACATGACTGCACCAGTGATTATAAGCCATAAACCTATAAGGGTCCCCAGAACAATCGGATTGGCAAGGAAAGTCCCTGCAATTACGTATATGAGGCCTATTACTATGGCTATAACCCCATTCCATCTGCTACTTGCGGATCCCGTGACAACAGCACCTATACCCGCAAGTATGATGAGAAGCCCCACAATCCAGACAATGAATCCGATGAGCCAGCTGAACAGGGCAGGGTTGAATATGAAGCCAAGGCCGATTATAAGGGCTATGAGGCCCAGGGCAAGCTCGAGTATACCTAAACCTGCACTTTCACCCATTTCGGCTATTCCGGCCAGCATGAGGCCGATACCAACCATGAGTACTATGAATCCACTTATCAGACTGAATGGAACAATACCGAGCAGTGGGAAAGCCAGTATTATGAGACCCAAAAGCACCATTAGCAGTGCAACAGCATTTTTCTGCAAAACCTACACCACCTTCAATTCAGATATAAAAATCAACTCCAGTATACCACCAGAAGGATCCATCCCTTTGTATCATTTACCACCCCCAGGATAAGTAAAAATATCATATCTTAGTGTATGATCATGGTAATATTTATATTTTTATCAGAAAAGATGATGAAATTCTTATATAGGGACCCGGATAAAATATAAACATTTATTCTGAGTAAAGGGAAGATCATATGCTGATACTGACAACACCAAGCATAGAGGGTAAACAGATAACCCGATACCATGGCATTGTAACCGGAGACGCCCTCATAGGTGCAAACCTCTACAAGGACATGTTCTCTGGGGTGAGGGACGTTGTGGGTGGGAAGACCTCCAGGTATGAGGAGGAGCTTGCAACCGCCAGGAGGATTGCAATGGATAGCATGGCCAGGAAGGCTGAGGAGATGGGTGCCACTGCGGTCATCGGGGCCCGCGTGACCTATCATAACCTTGGGGGTACCATGGGGAACACTATACTTGTAACCATCACAGGGACGGCGGTTTCCCACAGGGATTGATGCAAGGGTGGCTCAATGGTCAGTTTAGGGGTTTTGATTGAAAAGAGATGGGGGCCTGCAGCTGTTATCCTCGGATTTCTTGCAGGTTTCATCTCAGCCTACCTCTGCATCATCTGGGGCCTTGTTATCTTTGGATTCAACATCATGTACATCATATCCCCACTTCTTGCAGGGTTCATCGAAACCATGATAGCCCGGGAAAGGTATGGGAAAAGTACCGGGGCGATAAGCGCACTTCTAACCTTCATCATCATCAACCTGTATGGATGGTTCATCCCGGCCACACGCATTGACCCCACAAAGGAACCCGTTACACTGTGTCTGATCACATTAATCGCCATAGTACTGACTCTGCAGGCAGCATTCCCCACACTGGTAAATTACATTCTCATCGTGACCCTTAAAGGTAGCATATACGGGTTCATACAATTTTTAGGAAGGCTTGGGTTGATTAAGGCTCCTGAAACAGGTTACCATCGCGTTACTGAGAGTCTAGATGATCTTCAGATGGAAATGCCCCTGGTATCTGTTCCGGGTGTGAACGGGAACAGAATAAAGAGTTATATGGGTCTTGTCGCCGATGAAGCCGTGGCTGAAGAGGTTAGGTATAAGGGAAGGTTCGCAAACCTCATTAGGATCATTGAACCGCCCTCCCCACACAGGTACAAACTGGCGGAAGCACGTGGAGATGCCGTCTCTGTGATGCTTGATAGGGCTGCATCAATGGGCGCCAATGCCGTTGTTGAAGTGATAATCGACTATGTCTCTGTTGGTGGACTGCAAGGGGGTGCTGTTATAGTGACTGCCACCGGAACTGCAGTCGTAGTTCATGAGGATGTATAAATTTACAGAAAAAGATCTTCGTTATAGTTCAGTAGCAAAAAAATCTAAGATGAACTCCATCTAAACTCCATTGTAATCCCCCACTTTAATCCAAACAACATATGTTGGGATAAAAAACTATAACCGCCTGACAATCACCATACTTTGCCATCATATTGGCTTCCAACCATAACTGGACTATAAGAAAGCATCATATGGAGAAAAAGCAAGTTAAGCTTATGGGAAAGAAAAAAGGGAAACCAAGAGAGGAGAAAACCCAGGTACCGGCTGTCTTAAAATATGAAGACATTGAAGCCCTTAAGAAACTCCAAAAACATTTTGGGGTCAGCAGATCAAGGGGGTAATCAGGATAAGAGAAAAAATGTGGGAAATAGAAGGATGATATACCCGCGGTTAGGTTGTCATATTGGTAAAATTTTGAAGAAAAAGTATTTAAGATAAAATGTAAATACCTAAATATAGAAGTTGAAAAGGGGAGTGAAAAGGGTTGAAATCCCCCTTCCCTCTCCTCACTTGCTCAAAGAAACCTTAACATATAAAGTTTTTGATTTTCCTTTTTTGGCTGGTTAGAGAATGGAAGGAGTGGCTCATCACTCTCCTTTTCCAAAAAAAAAAACGTATGGAGATGATGGGGTTGGGATTCGCCACAAACGTGCTAGCAGGAGCAGTATGCGTATTACTCGCGGCTATCATGTTCTATGCTGGCATGCTCTACCATGATATCATGTCTTACCCACCATGGCATGACCAGGGTAATCCCCTGAATCTGATAATCCAAGGACCAAACACCCGCTACTAATAATACAACAAACTCCAGCAGTTACCCCGATGTTGAATATGGCAACTATGGTCCGGCCTATCAGGGATCACCATCCCCAAACCAGCCATACCCATCAGAGGTCAGTGATCAGACCTTCTACTGTCCAGAATGCGGTGCAGAGGCCACTATACTCTCAATTGAACCCTATGGCCCAGGGCAGGGTTGCATAATCTACCTCTACTGTCCAGAATGCGGATACGAGTGGGATGAAATAATCGGCCCCGGGGGATAAAAAAAGAGAACAATAAGAGTTTTGGGACATGAAAATCATGAGAAAAACACTATAGAAGAGGTCCCCAAAGAGCCCTTCAAGGAAAAGAGTCAAGAAAGAATCGATACGAATGCGCCCTGACAAGGAAGCAGAGACCACCCCCCAATCCTATGATAAAGATAATGGTGGTGGGATCTTCAAAATTGGAAACCGATCATAGCCTATGCTGTTATAAGCATGCTTTGGGGAAGGAACCATACTCAAACGTTGCAAAGCATATGATCATCGTCCTAATAAACTTCCCATCATACACAGCACAACAAGTCAAAGAAATACCCACATTGATAATTTTTTTCGGCTGGAAAATATTCCAAATTTTAATCTCACCCTTATAGTTCAAATTTGTATTCTTTATAGGCTTTTATGAGATCAGAACCATTTAAAAAGATGAGGTCATGCTCCTTAGCATACAAACGGGCATCTTCCGTGGATAATGAATTACCTCTCCTATTATCCATCATTTCACAACATACAGCAACTCCTGTAAGGCCCGCCATCTCCATTAAGGCGATGCTCATCTCGGTATGGCCTCTCCTTCTTAGTACATGGCCATCAGCAGCCCTTAATAGGGTTACATGGCCTGGGGATCTGAAAAAGTCTCCAAATTTTTCATGTTGACCATCTTTACATAAGAGTGCGAGTTCCTTTATTGTCAAGGCCCTGTCATTGTCTGTTATCCCTGTGAATGTCTTCCTGTGATTGACTGTTATTGAAAAGGCGGATTTTTCATCATAGGGTATGTCATGTGGTGATAATCTTTTAAGTACAGGATATTTTTCACTTGAAACCTTCAGTATATCGGTCATGAATGGTATCCCAAGTTTTTCAGCGTTTTCCGCTGATACTGGGGCGCATATTAGACCCCCAGCATCGTTTCTAAGTATTCTTATATGTTCGGGTGTTACATGTTCCGCTGCTAATATCATGTCTGTTTCTCTTTCCCTGTTTGCAGCGTCAAAGACTAGTACTATTTCACCTTTCCTTAGTGACTTTAGTGCTTCTTCCATCATTGTAATCACTATATTATATTTTTTTTGCAATCGTCCAGGTATAGGGTGACGGTATCTCCATCCTCTAATTTAAGTGTTTGGCGGATATAAACTGGTGCTATGAATTCAAGTATACGCGGGGGATGATGTGTTTTAACAGGGAATACGAGGGCTCCCTTGATTTTATCATTAAGGGTGGCTCTCATATATAGTACATCTCCAAGGTCGCCTTTTCCTTCTATTTTCTTCGCACCTATTAGACACTCTTTTATAAGGGGGACGTATTCTTCCTGGATTATTATATTGAGGGTTCCCGGGTATGGTTCAAATCCCAGTTTTTCCGTGAATTGGAGGTTGTATACTTTCTTTGACATGTAATAGGCTCCTTCTCCGGATCCTGATGTTAGGGTTCCTTTGATTTTCATTTTAGTTCCTCTTTGGCTTTTTCCGTGCAGAGTATGTGGGCTTGTCTGAGGGGTTCTGGCATCTTATATATACTTGTATTTTTAACTACTTTCACGGCAGTTTTTAAACTTATTTTATGCCCGACACTTACAACAATGCCATTGACTATTTTACCCTCAACTTCTCCTTTTATCTTTAAGAGTGAGTTATCCCTTTCAGCTTCTTTTATGGGCTTTTTGGTGACGCCAATGGTGGGTTTCCCGAGGAAAACTCCAACATGACTTGCCAGTCCAAAACCTCTTGGATGTAATGTGCCGTTACCATTGACCATGAGAACATCAAAGGGATTCTCCAACCTCTTAACAACAGTTAAGATGGCATCGGCTTCTCTGAAGCCTAAAAACCCGCTCAAGTATGGGATGGGCAATTCCACCTTCTCGTATTCTTTTTCGATGACTTTTATGTTAGAGTCTGTTATCACGGCCGCCGCTATACCCTTATTATTCACTGTGAAGGAAACATCTGCACCACATACACTTCTAAAGTGTGAAATAACATCCTCCTTGATAACCTTCTTTGACCACTCACATTGTAAACGCGCCATTGTATCTATGATACGATTCCAGTACATTATTTTATCCTAGCTTTTATTGTTGAAAATGTCGGACCCCTAAGGTCTATTACCTTGTTTCTACTTGTAATATACCTCATACCAACCTTGTCTAATACTAGGTTAAGGTCAGAGAGTGAACGAGCAATAGCACTTCTAACCCTAATAGTATCTGAACCTGTTACCACCATCTCCTCAATCCTATATGCGGCTTCGGCGGCGAGAGCATCCATATAGGTTATCCCAGTATCTATACCCTTCCTCCTGGCTTCTTTTATAAGTTTTGTGTCGAGTTTCTCATCCTCCGGAACCCCTAGTATATTCCCATCATAGACGAATATCCTATTATTGGCCGCGGGACCCAACAGGCGGGTGTTCTCTTCCACTTCAACAGCCTCTACCTTAACATTCCTTCCTAGGAATTCACCATCATATACTGTGAAACTGCAAGGTGAAGGCTCGTTTCCATGTTCTCTCCACACATCTATTATCTTCTCCATGAGTCTCCGGCCATCTTCTGTTACAGGATACAAGTTTATCCTGAGCATGCTCGCAAGTTCTCTGTCAGAAAGTTCCCATTCTTTGTATATCTGGGGATAGACCATCCCCCTTATATCATCTTCTCCTGCTAGTATCATTGCAAGTCTTTCAACCCCGAGTCCAAGGTTCATCACATCCTTGTCCACACCATACTTAGAGAGTGCTATCGGAGAATATAAGCCAAATGTTGCGATTTCAACCCATTCTTTAAGCTTTGGATGGTAACCATAAACTTCTGTCTGGGTCCCGGGAATATAATACTTTGATTTCTTCTCATCAGGGAGGAACTTGAACTTAGAGAAGCCGAAATATTCCAGCAGACTCTCTGACATGGCCTTGCCAACATCTAATGTCACTTCTTCATCTACTATTACACAGGAGGCCGAATAGTATGTCATAAGATGGCTTGAATCTTCCCTCTGCTCCCTCCTGAAACACCGGTCTATTGAGAACAATTTTAATGGGAGCCTACACTTATCATGTAAATACTCTAATGTTATAAACCAACCAGATGTCATATGTGAACGTAGTGTATTCTTCGTGGGGAGGGGTTTTAGATCCCTTATCTCAGGGAAAACCTTTTCAAGGATCCTTAGACCGGTATCATCACTCACATCAAGTGCTGATGACACCTCCATCACCAGGTCATCCCCCGCGAGAACACCCTTCTTATATGATCTGAAAACCTCCTTTAGGTTGTCTATTTTCTCATCATCGATTTTAACATCCAATTTTTTGATCTCATCTATCTTTTCAACGCCCAAGCCTATATCCGGGCGGGGTAATCCTGCAAGATAAAAACACCTGTCAAGTATTGCCGGAGCCTCTGGTCCGAACTGTTTGTAGATATGCTCTTCATCAATGAATATGGGGTTGACAACCTCATCAAATCCTAATTTAAGATAAGCATCCCTTAGTCTCCATATCGTATCATAGAGTATGTGAGATCTTCCTATTTTAAACCTTAGACGGGGATATTCCATATCATGGTGGGGTTTCTTGAGTAACTTGCCGGTTTCAACCCATGCCCTTTCAAAATCCTTCCTGGCTAATTTTATTATATCCTTTCTTTTCAAATCCAACCCCCATCTTTTTTCCTAACATTTTTTCATTCTGTCTATAACACTTATAATATCTACTGGGTAAATTATAGATTATGGAAAGCGAAGTGTATCAATGCGATGTTCTCATAATAGGCTCTGGCGGTGCCGGTAGCCGAGCGGCCATAGAAGCCTCAGAGTATGATCTTGAAACCCTGATAGTATCAAAGGGCCTATCATTCAAATCAGGGTGCACTGGGATGGCCGAAGGCGGTTATAATGCAGCCTTTGGCTTCGTGGATGCTGAAGATGACCCTGAGATCCACTACCAGGATACTATGAAAGGGGGTGGATTCCTAAATGACCCCCAACTTGTAAGGATCCTAGTTAATGAAGCGCCTGACCGTCTCATAGACCTTGAAAATTACGGAGCCCTCTTCGACAGACAAGAATCCGGAGTACTTGATCAGCGACCATTCGGGGGTCAAACATATCGTAGAACATGCTATCAGGGTGACAGGACAGGCCACGAGATCATAACAGCACTAAAAGAAGAGATAACAAGGAGGGGTATAGAAACCCTAGATGAGGTTATGATAACCTCCCTAATAGTTGATGAAGATACGAAGAGCGTCCAAGGAGCTATAGGCATCTCATTAAAGGATTCGAAGCCCATATGCTTCAACGCCAAATCCACCATACTTGCAAGTGGAGGTGCCGGGCACGTCTATCCCGTCACTTCAAACACGCTACAGAAGGGTGGTGATGGTTTCAGCATAGCCTGGGAGGCCGGTGCAGAGCTCATCGACATGGAACAAGTCCAATTCCACCCCACAGGGATGGTGTGGCCAGAATCTCGCAAGGGCGTTCTCGTGACAGAGGCCGTGAGGGGTGAAGGTGGCATACTCCTAAACAAGGATGGCGAGCGCTTCATGGAAAGATATGATCCTAGATTAGAACTTGCAACAAGGGATGTTGTCTCAAGGGCTATCTACAATGAAATCATGGAAGGTCGCGGGACAGAACATGGTGGCGTCTACCTAGATGTAACCCATCTACCAGATAACCTGATCGAGGAAAAATTGGAGACAATGTTTTTACAATTCCTGGATGTGGGTGTTGACATCCGGGAAGAGCCAATGGAAGTGGCTCCAACAGCCCACCATTTCATGGGCGGTGTTAGAATAGACCCCTGGTGTCGTACAAACCTCAAAAACTTATTCGCGGCAGGGGAAGTGGCTGGTGGAGTCCATGGTGCCAACCGGTTAGGTGGGAATGCTCTAGCTGACACCCAAGTCTTCGGTAGACGGGCTGGTATTTCAGCCGCCGAAAACGCCCTTAAAAGTGATCTTAGACTTAACAGAGGCTACGTTGAAGCCGAAGAATATAGGATAAAGAACAAGGTAAGGGAAGGGGATCTAAGACCGGCAGAGATCAAAAGAAGGTTACATGATACCATGTGGGAAAACGTCGCCATTATAAGAGATGAAAAATCCCTCAAATCAGCCCTATCCACCATAAGATCACTCCAGGGAGAACTTGACAGATTAGATGCCCCAGAGGGGGGCAGATTTAACAAGTACCTCCAGGAGGCCCTAGAAGTTGAGAACATGCTTAAAACAGCGGCGCTCGTAACAAAATCCGCCATCATCCGAAAAGAAAGTAGAGGATCCCATTTTAGAAAAGACCACCCAGAGACTAGGGAAGAATGGAAAAAGAGCATCGTCTTAACTAAAAACAGAAAACCATACTTTATCAAAAGATGAAATCATGCCTTGGAGGTTAACTCCTCAGCCGCGCTCTCTGCAAGTTCGATAACATACTTCTCATCCAACGACTTTAACTTACCATTTTCCATGAGAATTTCACCATCACATAATACCGTTTCAACATCACAACCAGACGCTGCATATACAAGATGTGACACAGGGTGCCTCCAAGGAGCAAGATTACATTTCCGAGTATTTATAAGGGCCAGATCCGCTTTCTTACCCACCTCTATAGTCCCTATCTCATCAACCATCCCCAGAGCAGCCGCCCCATTTATTGTTGCCATTTCAAAAACCTTCTCAGCACCTAAACTTGTTGGATCCATACTTTTTATCTTCTGTAAAAGAGCTGCTATCTTCATCTCCTCAATCATATCCAAATTATTATTCGAAGCAGGCCCGTCAGTTCCAAGGGAAACGCAAACCCCACATTCTAGGAGTTCTTCAACAGGTGAAACTCCAGACGCCAACTTCATATTACTGGTAGGATTATGTGACAATTTAACACCCCGAGACCTTAGAATATGAATTTCAGATGATGAAAGCCACACAGCATGTGCGGCGATAACATCCTCCCCAAGAAAGCCAATATCATCAAGATAAGCGAATGGCCCCAGCCCATACTTCTCCTTCACCTGTCTAACTTCATCTTCTGTCTCAGCCACATGAATATGTATGAGGAGTCCATGCTCATCTGCAAGGCCCCTCACCTCTTCTAGGAGTTCTCTGGAACAAGTATAGGGACTATGAGGCCCCAAGGCAACTCTTATCCGCCCATCAGCTCCCCCATGACATTTCTTGATTATCCTCTTCGATTCTTTTATCTCAGCCTTCCTCTTTTCTTCATCATCAAAATCTATCATCCCATGGCTTATCACAGCACGCAGACCAGCCTCCTTCACAGCCTCAGCCACATGATCCATATAAAAGTACATGTCATTGAATGTGGTCGTCCCAGATTTTATCATCTCCACACAACCAAGAAGAGCCCCAGCATAACAATATTCACCATTAAGATGCGCTTCAAGGGGCCAAATATAATCATTGAGCCACTTTTCGAGTTTAAGATCATCGGCAACACCCCTAAAGAGTGTCATTGAAAGATGAGTATGCGTATTCACAAGCCCAGGGATTAAAAGCTTCCCCTGGGCATTGATCACCTTATCAACACCCGCCGGGCTGATACTAGAAGATACTTCAATTATCTTATCATTTTCGATCAATAAAGAACCCTTCCTTAAGCCATGAGCATCTAGAATCTGAGCATCCATTACTAGAGTATTTTTTGTCTCCACATAATCCCCCCTAATGTTAAAATTTAAATAAGTATATAATATTCTTATCCCCCCAGGGGTGATTATAGTGAAGATTAAAATGGCGATCCCATCAAAGGGCAGGATAAGCGAACCTACTATAAGATTATTGGAGAAGGCAGGTATTGGATTAAAGGATACTCTGAAAAGAAGATTATTCTCACAAACAGAACATCCAAACATCGAGATCATGTTCACCAGGGCCACTGACATACCAGAGTTCGTGGCTGATGGCGCGGCAGACCTTGGAATAACAGGCTTAGACCTTATAATGGAAAGGGGAAGCAATGTTAAAATCCTAGAAGATCTCAAATTCGGAAGGGCGAAACTTGTATTAGCAGCCCCAGAAGATTCAAATATAAAAGACCCCCAGGATATCAAAGACGGACTTATAATAGCCACGGAATTCCCCAGACTAACAAGCCAATACCTAAAAGAGAAAGGCATAAACGCTGAAATAATTGAACTCAGCGGTTCAACAGAAATAGCACCATTCATAGGAGTTGCAGATCTTATAGCGGACCTGACAAGTACCGGTACAACCCTAAAAATGAACCATCTTCGTATCGTTGACACAATACTCGAAAGTTCAGTGAAACTCATAGCAAACCATGAAAGCTACCATAAAAAGAAGAAACTCATCGAAGAAGTTAGAACAGGCATCAAAGGAGTCCTAGATGCACAGAGCAAAAAACTCGTCATGCTAAATGTCAACCAAAACCAACTAGAAGCCGTTAAAAAGGTCATACCAGGGATGACGGGCCCAACAGTATCCAAAGTCTTGTCAGATGATGGTATAGTAGCAGTGCATGCTGTAGTGGATGAAAAAGACGTTTTCAAGGTTGTCAACGAACTCAAACGCGTCGGTGCAAAGGACATCCTCGTAGTCCCCATCGAAAGAATAATACAATAGAGGTTGATAAATTGAAATTCCTCAGATTCCAATACAACAACAAGCCAAGATACGGTTTCATAGAGGATGACAAGATCATAGAAGTGTCAGAAAAGGATTACCTGACCAATAATCATAAAAGATTAAGAGAATGTCCAGTTAACGTGAAGATACTCCCCCCAGCGAATCCTTCGAAGATAATATGCGTAGGCCTTAATTATAGGGACCATGCGGACGAACTAGGCATGGAAATCCCAGAAGAGCCCATAATATTTTTGAAACCGCCGAGCAGCATCATAGGAGACAGGTATCCTATAATCTATCCACCGATGTCCCGAGAAGTTGACTATGAAGTAGAATTGGCAGTGGTAATATCCAAAGAAGCTAAGAATGTGGACAGAGAAGACGCTAAAAATTTCATAGCAGGTTATACCATACTAAATGATGTTACAGCCAGAGACCTTCAAAGAAAAGATGGACAATGGACGCGCTCCAAAAGCTTCGACACATTCTGTCCAATCGGACCATGGATAGAAACAGATATAAAACCACATGAACTCGAAATATCCCTACATTTAAACGGAGAACCTAGACAACATTCAAATACTCGAAACATGATATTCGACGTATACCAACTTGTAGAATTCGTATCAAATATAATGACCCTAAAAAAAGGGGATATCATCGCAACAGGAACACCCCCCGGTGTAGGCCCCATGAAACCAGGCGACGAAATCGAAGCATCCATAGAGGATATAGGAACCCTTAAAAATAAGGTTATTTCTCACCCCATAGGGACTTAAACCCCCAACAAAATATAAAATATCTGAGAAAAAGAACGGTTTCCACGAGACCAGGGAACTGCAAGATAAAATTATATGGGGAAGCCCCCCGATGAAAGCCAGAAAAGACTCATACACCACAATTTTGATAACAGCAATGTTATGGTTATAAAATCCTCACCTATCCTGTCCCGGAAGAGCCGGGGAAAGCTGACATAATCTGGGAGGATAAAATTATCCCCACTGGCGTTGGGGACGTGCTCCAGGCCGTGGAGATAAACCCTCATCATTGAAGCACCCAATGGGGGGTAGTTCACCCAGATAGGGTGTGATCTATTCCAGGTAGATTGCAGGCTTATATGGGATGGCGTTTTTAGCCTTTCCTTCTGGATCATACTCAGCATCTTCGTGGATTATTATCTCTGCGTTAACTTCTTCTTCCATGTACTCTCTAGCATCGGATAATATCTTATACTCGTCAATACGTCCAGGATGCTCTTCCCTTACAATATCCTTTAGGATCCTTTTTATAAAATCTGCCAGCTCCCTCTTATCGTCATGTATTCCCTCAGAGATGGCTTGTCCCATCAAAGCCCCCATATCAGGTTTACCCATCTCATAGGCCATCTCTAGTACTTTCCATTTCCAATCAGGGGCAACATATACGTGCACCCTCTTAGGGGTTAAGTTTAGGATCTTTTTGATCTCCATTATGTCCTTGATGGTCTCTTGGACCATCTCCTCTGCCCTTTGAACTTCTAGGCTTATAAATTCTTCATGGGGTCTTGGCCAAGGAGCTTCTGATACGAAACCTTCACCACCATATTTTTCCCACATTTCCTCTGCAGTATGTGGAATGAATGGTGCCATTAAACGAATCCATACACTTAAAAGGTATCTGAGAACATCCTCAGCTTCTTCATCCACATGACCTTTTATACGCTTCATATAATGATCAACATCCTTCCTCAGGAGGAAAAACGCTTCTTGGAGGGCTCTTCTAGTCTGAAATCCTTCAAGGGCCTTTGTAGCCTCTCTTATCCTGAGGTTTATCCTTGCCATCATCCATTTACCAATAAATGATGAAGGCTGTGGAGTTTCTGAAACTGATAATCCCCTTGATCCTATTATATCAGAGATTTTCTCCCCGAATTCTCTGAACCATTCAAGGCGCCTTTTCGTGCCTATAACCTCCTTTTCCCTCCAGTCGAAGTCTTGCCATGGTTCCGCAGATGACATTAGAAACAGTCTTACAACATCCGCACCATGGGCTTCTATGGCATCTGATAATAATACGACATTTCCCTTGGATGATGACATCTTCTTTCCTTCAAGCAAGCCCATGCCAAATACTACTATTCCCCTGGGCCACTTGGATGGTGGGAATATCGCGGAATGATGGAACAGATGAAATGTGAGATGGTTACCTATAAGATCCTTTGCTGATAGTCTCCAATCTAGCGGATACCAGTAATTAAATTCCTTTGAAATCTTATTAGCGGTCTTTTCATCTATCTTTAATTTATTTTCCTGGCCTAGGAAGATTTTGTCGAAAAATTCATCATCTAGGACATCGGCTGGTAATCTCTTCAAGTGGGGTGATATGGTATAATATGACATGTAGATTGTTGAATCACTTAAAGGTTCTATTATCCATTCAGGATCCCATGGTAAGTGTGTTCCAAGGCCTATTCTCCTTGCACAGGCCCAATCATCTAACCATTCAATGTAATATTCGAAGTTTGCCTTCACTTCCCCTGGTATTATCCTGAGGGAGTTGAGACATTCTAGGGTCAGGTTTTTCCATTCTTTGTCTGAATATTTTATAAACCATTGGTTTTCCATTATCTTAACGATGCAATGGCCCCCGCACCTGCAGATCACAGGATGCTCGGCGAAATCGAAGATTTCATCGGCTTTGCCCTCTGATTTTAATTGTTCTGCTATTTCTTCACGGGCCTCTGCCACTGGTTTGCCATGATATCCGGGTATGTGTTGGCTCATCTTACCCTTGGCGTGTTCAATCTTATAGAGTTCGTTTGTGGCATCATCTAATCTGGGATCCTTTTGGTTTTTTATTTTGAATTTTTCTATGGTCTCGCAGGCTGGGCATTCTCCATAGCCTTCGATTGTTATCACATTCACGGGTTTCATCCCTTTGAGGATGTCTTCTAGCTTGTATTTTTCCTGTAATTTTTTATCCTTTTTCAGGTCCTGTAGTGCGATGTAATCTGCTGGTGCATGTGCCGGGACTGAGAATACAACGCCTGTACCATATTCTGGGTCGACGAAATATGCAGGTAGTATAGGATGTTTTTCACCTGTCATAGGATTTTCAACATTTGAACCTACCAGTTCCTCTGGGTTAACCTCTTCTAGGATTTCCATGTCCTTTTTTTGCTGTGATAGGTTTTCATATGATTTTTCGCTTATAATCCACTTTTCCCCGTCCACTTTCACTTTAATGTATTTTTCTTTTGGGTTTAACCAGAAGTTTGTGACTCCGAAGATAGTTTCTGGGCGGAATGTTGCAGCTACAAGGTACGAATCTTCTAGTTTGAATTTGAGTATTGTGAGCTGGTTTATAGCCACCCCTTCACCTTCTAGGAGGTCGTGGTCTCCTACAGGGTTTTCACATTCTGGACAATACTTTACTGGGTGTTCTCCTTTACGGATTAGTCCCTTCTTTTTTAGTTTTTTTATCTGCCATTCGATGAACTTCTGATATTGTGGGTCTGTTGTCTTGAATTCTCTTCTCCAGTCGATTGAGTAGCCCATGGCCTTCATTATCCGCTTGTATTCTTTGCTGAAATGCTCTACAATATATTCTGGGTCTGTGAATTTTTCCAGTTCCCCCTGGGGGACCTTGTGGACTTTCTGGTATATTTCCCACGTCCACGGATCCTTTCTCTGGATTCTCCTGGCTATTCCGATGACTGGCGCGCCAGTCACGTGCCATGCCATTGGGAAAAGCACATTATAGCCCTGCATTCGTTTAAATCGTGCATAGACGTCTGGTACAGTGTAGGTTCTCCCATGGCCTATATGCATGGCACCGCTAGGATATGGATAAGCCACTGTCAGGAATAGTTTCTCGTCACCTTCTGGGTTGGCTTGGAAGATCCCTGCTTTTTCCCATCTCTTCTGCCATTTTCTTTCGATATCCAACGGATCACCGCCCGGATAATCATCTTATTTCCCCTAATAACCATTTAAGGTAATCTTCTGATCCTCCTTTGATGGGAAGATGGATGATACATGGGTTTTCATAACTATGTAGGGCTTTGACCCTTTTTATAATTTCTTTAACATTTTCTTCGATGGTTTTAACTATTAGTATGGATTCTTCATCCTCTTCTATCTCATCATCCCACCAATAAAATGATTTTATGGAGGGTATTATGTTGACGCACCCTGCTAGTCTCTCCCTGACTAGTATTTCACCTATCTTCTCTGACTCCTCCACCCCAGATGTTGTTATATATACTATGGCGAACATATTATCCCTCCAGGATTGGAATCTCGGGGGGGTTTATTTTATGACGTGAGTTTTCGACCATCATCCTTATACGTTTAACCTCCCCTATTGGTGTTTTTATAATTTCACTTATACTCTGATCATCTAGGCCACGGTCTACCATTAGGTATAATATCCTATCAAGGATGGGATATTTTATTCCAAGTTCCTCTTCGTCGGTTTGCCCGTACCATAAACCTGCAGTGGGTGTTTTCTCTATTATCTCCACTGGCACCCCTAATTTCTCTGCTAGGAGTTTAACCTGGCCTTTGTATAAGCAGCCTATGGGTAGTATATCCACGCCACCATCACCATATTTTGTGAAGTAACCGACCAGGAGTTCTGTCCGGTTCCCCGTGCCCGCCACAAGCCTATTCAGTGAATTAGAATGATAATATAATATTATCATCCGCATCCTGGCTTTAAGGTTGCCCCTTGCAAGTCTTGTGCCCCTATGATAACATAGGGACTTGAAAGGCTCGATTAAAGGGCCTATCTGGATTGTCTCATTTTCTATACCGAGGATTTCAGCAACCATACGCGCATGTTTAACATCAATAGGACTAGTAGTCCCTGTGGGCATTATAATCCCCAAAACCCTATCAGGGCCCAGCGCCTCCTTGCAGAGATAAGCGGTGACTGTTGAATCAATCCCACCACTCAAACCGAGAACCACACCCTCAGTCCCAGCCTCCTCAACCTTATCCCTTATAAACTTTTTAATCCGGTATATTACTTTCTCATCAAGTGGAGGAAGATCCATCTCGTAACACCACAGATCCTTATTTTAAAATAAACCTGCTCGCCCCAACCATCCTTAAAGTATGAAGGGGGTAGATTCATCAAATTTTCTATGGAACAACCTGATGCAAATTTTAATATTATAGTATACTATATTAGGTTATACGATCCACTTATAAAATAATGCGGATCTTATTCTAAAAAAGATAATCATCTATTGGAGGTATGCAATGGCATTCAAAGACTTGTTCAAATTTAGCAAGGGAAAAACAACATTCATATTCGTAGGAGGTAAAGGAGGGGTGGGTAAAACCACCATATCAGCTGCAACAGCACTCTGGATGGCTAAATCCGGTAAAAAAACACTTGTAATATCAACAGATCCTGCACATTCATTATCTGACTCATTTGAGAAAAAGATAAGTCATGTCCCAACATTCATCCAAGAAAACTTATATGCAGTTGAAATAGACCCAGAAATTGCAATGGAAGAATACCAGGAAAAACTAAAAGAACAATCAGAAGTAAACCCTGGAATGGAACTCCTACAAGAACAGATGGACATGGCATCCATGTCCCCAGGGATCGACGAAGCAGCAGCCTTCGACCAATTCCTAAAATATATGACAACAGACGAATACGATGTCGTAATATTCGACACAGCACCAACAGGACACACCCTCAGACTCCTATCATTCCCAGAAATGATGGACTCATGGGTGGGGAAACTAATAAAACTTAGAAGACAAATAGGGGCACTTGCAAAGGCATTCAAAAACATCCTACCATTCATGGGAGACGAGGAAGAAGAAGACAGAGCACTAAAAGACCTTGAAGCCACAAAAAAGAAAATCAGCGAAGCAAGGGCAGTGATGTCAGACCCCGAAAGAACATCATTCAAGATGGTCGTAATCCCAGAAGAAATGTCAATCTACGAATCTGAAAGGGCCATGAAAGCGCTTGAAAAATATGACATCCACACAGACGCCGTTATAGTAAACCAGATACTCCCAGAAGAAAGTGACTGCGAATTCTGCAGGGCAAGAAGACGACTACAACAAGAAAGATTAAAGATGATACAGGAAAAATTCAGCAACCAGATATTGGCACAAGTTCCATTACTCAAAAAAGAAGCGAAAGGCATAAAAACATTGGAAAAAATAGCCGAAATACTCTACGGCAAACCATTAACAGAAAAAACATAACAAAAGACAACACCCCCATCAACGCGCCATGAAAAAATCTCCCCCCTCAAACCAGAAAAATACCTAAACCTAAAAGTCCCACATTCTTCCACAAATTTTTACTAGATAATGCATGGAGTAGATTTCCAACTGAGGAATCCTAAAAATTTATAAAACAAAGTGGATAATTTAATCACATGTATTGATAGAGGGGTTGGTTTGATATGAAAGTAGCAGTTTTTGGAGCTGGTAATCAAGATCTTTATGTTAGACACTTGAATTTACCTGAAAAGTTTGGTGGAGAACCCCCATTCGGCGGTAGTAGGATGGCGATGGAATTTGCAGAAGCAGGTCATGATGTAATCCTCGCAGAACCAAACAGAAGCATACTAGAAGAAGAACACTGGAAAATGGTGGAAGACACCGGGGTTAAAGTGACCGACAATGATGTTGAAGCCGCCTCTAACGCCGAAATCGCAGTACTATTCACACCATTCGGTAAAAAGACATTTGAGATTGCCAAGAATATAATATCACATCTCCCAGATGGGGGGATTATATCAAACACCTGCACAGTCTCTCCAGTAGTATTATATTATGTTCTTGAAAGGGAGCTTAGAAGAGAAAGACAAGACATTGGAATCGCATCATTACACCCTGCGGCCGTGCCAGGAACCCCATACCACGGCCACTATGTGATCGGCGGACGTGCAACAAGCGGACTCGAACTCGCAAGCGAAGAACAGATACAAAAATGTGTCGAACTCGCTGAGAGCTGCGGTAAAACAGCCTACGTAGTCCCCGCTGACGTTTCAAGTACAGTTGCAGATATGGGTTCCCTTGTCACGGCTGTAACACTCGCAGGCGTCCTTGACTATTACTATGTTGGCACCCAGATCATCAAGGCCCCAGTAGAAATGGTTGAAAAACAGATACTCATGACACTCCAGACAGTAGCATCCCTCGTCGAATCATCAGGAGTCGACGGAATGCTAAAGGCTATAACCCCAGAATTGTTAGTCAAAAGCGCAACTTCAATGCACCTGCTCAAAGAACAGGAAGTATTAGACGCAGCACTCAACATACTCTCTAACCTAGATGACAATGTCATGAAATGGATCGAAAAGGGTGAAATAAAACACACAGATCTCGTAGCAGCCCAAGCACTTACAAAAGAGCTTAAAAACCTCATGGGTGGCATGGCAGCTGAAGGCACCATCAGACGTTGCATGAGAAAAATGTTCGAATAAAACACACACCATAATATCCTTTTTTTACTATTATCACCCCCTGGGGGTGAATATTCCATCTTAAAGATCCCATTTCATCCTTTAACATGGGAGAATACCCCCTTTTTTTAACCCTATCAGCGGGAAAGTCCCCCTCCATGTGGGAATAAGGATAGCCGAAAAACTTTTTACACTTTCAAGAAAAAAATAACATGAAAAGAAACCAGAACCCAAAAACGTCCACACAAAAGTCCGACAAATGGTAAACTACCAGCACAGAACAACATGACCTGAGAAGGCTAAAAAGGAACAGCAAAAAGAGTAGACAAGTTAAGCTTCAAAGGATAAACCTTTAAGACCATGAACTACAAGTAGTCAGGTTTCAAAACCGGGGGAACTGATCCTATCAAAGATCGGGATTGGTGCACCGACCAGTTAATGGCAAAGTGAAAAGAATAATCAAACTAGCAAAAGCCTATGAAAAACCCAAAAGAGACAACTTCCCCCCACAAAGACATTACGTGAATCTGCGTCTCAAAGACTTACATGGTCGGAGATCATCATTTCGCCAAAACTTCTTTGCCTTTACATGCTCGCCTACAAGGCTGAAAGAGCAGGTAGACAACTTGTGAAGGTGAGCCCAAAAAGGCACAAGCCAAATGATAATCCTTTGATAACCGAGTACTCAACACAGGCCTGGGACATTCCCCATACCATTAAAGAACCCTCTACATGGTATACCCGACAAAGCCTTCATCCTCGAAGCGTCCAAGAAATGGTAATTTGCCCAGATAACATATAATTTTGGTGTAAGACATGACAATAGAGGAATTAGACCTTATTGAAAAGGTCTACGAACTGAAAATAAAAAATAAAAAGGAGCTTGCAGAGGAGATCCTGAAAAAATCCAATGAAGGACATGACATCCTATTCCTGTGCACAATAGTTAATTCATGGATAGCGCAAAACTACAAACCAGGAGAAATCAAAGTCCCACTCGAGATAATAAAGAATATAGAATAGGGATACTGTGAAGTACAGACAAGTACCATTTATCACATTATCAGAGATAGGATGCAGAGTATGGATAACATTATCAGGTTGCAACTTCAACTGTAAAGGGTGTTTCAGTAACGCGAGAAAACCCACAGGTAAGCCCCTAACCATAGAAGAACTTGTAAAACTCATAAAAAGATCATCCCAACAATATTATGGGAAACTCCCAGAAGAGATCATCATAACAGGAGGAGAACCAACACTAGACAAAGACTACCTCCTAAAACTAACCTCAAAATTAAACTTTGCACACATCATCCTAGAAACTAACGCACATCTACTCAACAAAAAATACATCAAAAAGCTTGTCAAGGCAGGTGTCAAAGAATTCATGGTAGACCTAAAAGCACTAGATGATAAAAAACACAAATGGTATACTGGTTTCTCCAACAAAAAAATCCTAAAGAATATAAAAACAATCCAAGAAAACGCTAAACTCGTCATAAAAACCTTATACATTCCCGGACTCGTTGAAGAAAATGAAATAGAGAATATAGCCAAATTCATAGCCACCATCAACCCCAAGATAGAATATCGCATCAACGACTTCAAACCAATGCACGGCCTATCCAGAAATCCAACAATCAATGAAATAGAAAAAGCCCACTCACTCGCAAAAAAACACCTTAAAAATGTTATTATAAGCAGAAGTTGCAGAAGAGAAAGCAAACCATTGAAAAAGAAAACATGGATAACAGTATTCCCGGATGGAACACTCAAAAGAAGATCAACAAAAGACTACAAAAAAAGGGGGGACAGCTAAAATAACATCCAAAGATCATCACAAAAAAGGAAAATGGGGGGGCCAAGTTTATCTATCTGCATATAGGCGGCCAAGTGCTCTGCTATGGAAGATGGCAAGATAAGGTACCACGAAGAGATAGATAATCAAGGCGGCGATGATGAAACCGATTACGAAAATAGCTAATCCAGCCCCCAAATTCATCTGAGTCAATGATAAAGCCCCGAACGCTGAGATGATGGGCAAGAATATAAGGCCAAGTATGGCTAGAGTTACATTCATTGTACCTGATTGTATTATTGCAACGCCGATGATCCAGATAATATATTTTGTCCATGTAATCTCTGATATGACATTTAATATTTCCCCGATTTGGAATGCTGCTCCTATCCTATCATTGAATGCCATATGAGCTATTGCAATTTGTTCTACCAGTGCAAATATAATGGCTAGGATAACCCCTATTACTATGCTGATAATCCCAAAAGTAGGATCAGTAGGATTGATGGAAATTGATAGTATACCAGCTACTAGGAATATCATTGGTATTATCATATAGACTATACCAACTACTAAGACTTTAAGTCCGTCAATGAACATTCCACCCCATTCATCAAAGTCTGGAAGCTCATCAAAACCTGCTATTGTAGCCTTGAGGACTCTTAACCAGTACCCGTAAACTAGGAACATTGGTATTATCAAGAAACTTAGTATGACCTTTAATGCTCCTAATGTTACCACTTTCTTCAAGTCTGTCCCAGGGTAGTCAAGGGCCTCGCCTACAATTTCACCAACTTTCATGCCCTTTTTACCTCCAAAAATTATCTCAAATATTAATTTAACTTTTATCGCTTAAAAATATACCGATAAAATTCCAAAAAAAAGCATGCAATTTTAGTATCAAACTTGCTTTCAATTAGAGCGGGTCTCAAAGCATGGAATATTAGCATCCGGTGTGGGGATTCTCAATGACGAGCAGATAAGCCTGTCATCAACGCCATATTCGCAGTATGCACATGAAAAAAGAAAATTTGAAGGAAGTGATCCTTTTTGAAACTAGATACTATTTAAGGTTGGGAGTGTCGTAGACTTTCGCTATAAAGATTATATTCATTTTGAATTGTTTTTGTCCTTTATTTTTAACTTTACAGTATTTTTTTGGGTGGGATTTGCGCGTCGAAGAATCATTTCAGTGATATTTAATAAGCTTTTTGTCTAGTGGACTGAATTTCCATATTAGAATGGGGGAAAGTTTATATAACAAAACATTTTTTAAAATTTACTTGAAATATATTAAAATAAACTTGAAAGGAGGGGGGTTGATGCAGAAACAGATTATACACCTCACGCTAGTGATCTTTATATTTGCACTGATGGGAACATCTTTCGCAGAGGACAACACCACACACAATGAAAGCCAGAAGACACACGAGATTCTCATAGTTAGTTCAAGTCCTAACGAGATTGCACTTATCAACAAAATAGCAGAAGATCCCGACATCAAAGACAAAATAAAAGTAAGGGCAGAGAGTGGCAGAACTGACAGCAACCTTTCATTCGAGATTAAAGGGGACGTTATAATCTTCGGTACAAGAAGTGGTCTTTCAGCACCAGTATGGGAAACCCTCAAGAATAAATTAGAACAAGCAAAAAATCGAGGTTCAACAATAATGATCTGTGTAGAGCCATCATCACGTGAAAACTACGCTCCAATCCTAAACCTTCAAACTGTCAATACAACTGACCCACGTTTTATCGAAACTCTCAAATACCTAAACTATACCAGCGAAAAGAACCTAAAGAACCTCATCCTCTACCTAGCAGTTTCCTTCTGTAACTACACAGCTACAGTAGAGGCACCTGAACAGAGACCCCTATGGGGAATATACCATCCAGATGCACCAAGAATATTCAGTAACCTCACAGATTACCTGGAATGGTATGCTACCAGTGGAAGGTACCATCCAGACGCCCCAACCGTCGGTATACTGACCACAGAATACACCGACATGCTAAGGGACGGACCCTTGCTAGATGCCCTTATAAGAACATTTGAATCAAAAAACATCAATGTCATCGTATCCACATACACCTACAGGGACCCCAACTCATTGAAATATCTCATGATAAATGATAAAGCTATCATTGACGCTGCTATAGTGATTTCAAGGGGTGGCACACTAAACTCACAAAACTGGACAAAAGGGATTGAAGATCTTCAAAAACTCAACGTCACAGTCCTAAATGGTATCAGAATATTCTCACCCAGTGTAACCCTAGCAGATTGGGAGAACAATACAGAGGGTATCCCAGCAGCCGAACTTTATCAATTGTCGCTGGCCGAAATGGACGGGATAATAGAGCCAATCGTAATAAGTGTGAAAGAGACCGACCCCCAGACAGGAATCATATACAATAGGCCCATAATGTATCAAATAGAATGGCTCGTGGACAGGACAATCTCATGGATGAAACTCAAAAGACTGGACAACAAAGACAAAAAGATAGTGATAACCTACTACAGCGAGGGTGGCGGTAAAGCCAATGTAGGCGCAGACATCGACTATTACCTCAATGCACAGGCAAGCATAGCAAGGATACTCCAGGAAATGGAGGGAAGAGGATACAACCTCGGCAATGGAACACTACCCTCAGAATCTGAACTTGCAAGACTCATGGCAGAGATAGGCAGCAACATAGGTACATGGGCGCCAGGGGAACTTGAAAAGAGAGTAAAATCTGGCCAAATGATACTGATAAGTGAAGACGAATACATTAGATGGTTTAATGAATTACCAGAAAACATGCAGAAAGAAGTGATTGACGCCTGGGGGCCCCCACCAGGGAACATTATGGTCTACACCAACAACACTGGCAAGTACATTGTAATACCAAAACTAGAATTCGGAAACATACTCCTCGCACCTGAACCAGTGTGGGGCTGGTTGCAGAATAACACTACACTTTACAATACAGGTAAACTTCCACCAACCCACCAGTTACTCGCATTCTACTGGTGGATGAAGAAGGTCTACCATGCAGATGCTATTCTCTCAATATTCAGCATAGTAGAATTGATGCCAGGAAAAGCAACAGGACTTTCAGCCAGAGACTGGGGAGCGATAATGCTCCAAGACATGCCAATTATCCATGTTCTCCCCATGGACGCCCCTGCCATTTTTGACAAACGAAGAGCTAACATGCTCATCATAAATTTCATGACCCCCGTACTCATACCATCAGGACTCTACGGGAACCTTTCAGAACTATATGATAACATCAGACTCTACAAGGAAACAATCGATGAAACACTAAAAGCAGCCTACAAGGACAAAATCATAAATCAAAGCAACGCCCTTGGATTCATCTACACTAACGGTAATTTTGATGAATTCCTTGTGAACGTTACAGCCTACCTTGAGGACATAAAGAAAAGTTACATACCATACGGCCCTCACATACTAGGGGAGGTGCCCCAGGGGGAGGAACTCATCGAATTGCTCCTGGCAATGCTCCCCGATGAATTAGATGATGCAACATCAAGACTTCTCCTAAAAGAACTGGTGCTCAACAACCAAACCCCTGAAGAAGCCCAGATGATCGTATTCGGCAATGTGACGCAGAAAACAACAGAATACCTTAAACTTGCAGCAGAATACGCCAGAAGAATTAATGAATCTAAAAATGAGATTACAAGCATACTAAACGCCCTCGAAGGCGCATACATAACCCCAGGACCAAGAGGAGACCCCATAAAAAACCCTGATGCACTCCCCACAGGAAGAAATCCCTATCCATTCGATTCAAGGATCATACCAACCACGACCGCATGGGAGACGGCAGTGAAACTCGTAGACAAGTTCCTCCAGGATCACCTCAACCAATATGGAAGCTACCCCACAAAAATCGCCTATGTTCTATGGTCCTGTGAAACCATGAGACATCAAGGAGTCATGGAAGCTGAAATAATGTACCTCATGGGTGTAAAACCTGTCTGGGACTCTCGGGGCAGAGTTAAGGACGTTGAACTTATAACCAACCTCAACAGGCCACGCATCGATGTCACAATCATCACATCCGGACTCTACAGAGACCTCCATATGGACATAATAACACTCCTTGATAAAGCTGTAAAACTTGCTGCAACAGCCAATGACACAGTAAACTACGTTAAGATCAACTCAGAGGAAATCTACAAAAAACTAATATCAGAAGGTTACAATGAAACAGATGCATGGAGACTATCCATCCTAAGAATATTCTCAGAAGAACCAGGCGCCTATTCACCCGGAATCCAGGAGGCCATCCCTGCAAGTGACACCTGGGATGATAGAGAAAAGATAGCCAACCTCTACTTGGAAAGGGTTTCAGCAGCCTACAGTACAGATATATACGGGTTAAAAGTTCCATCAGTCTTTAGGGAGAACCTCAAGGATGTGGATGTTGCTATGTTCAGCAGGAGTTCAAACCTCTATGGTGCACTTGAACACCCCATGGTGGCTGCATACTTCGGTGGCCTCAGCCTCGCAGTGGAAAAAGTTTCAGGAGCAAAACCAGAGATGTACATAAACAACCTACGAGTTGATGCAAAAATAGAAACAATGAGTCAGTTCCTTACAAGGGACCTTCTAACAAGATACCTCAACCCGAAATGGATCGGAAGCATGATAAATAGTGGCTATGATGGTGCAAGGTACATGGACTCCTTTGTAGAGAACCTCTGGATATGGCAAGTTACAAAGCCTGAACTGGTATCTGGATCTACATGGGACCAAGTACATAGTATTTATGTAAAGGACAGTTACAACCTTGGACTTAACAGTTTCTTCAACAGTGCAAACCCCTATGCGAAAGCTTCCATAATCGCAAGGCTTCTTGAAACTGCACGGAAGGGGTACTGGAACCCATCTGAAGAAATTAAAACCTCACTTGCTAACGAGTACATCAGCATGGTAAACCAGTATGGTGTGGCTTGTTGTCATCACACCTGTGGTAATATTGTGTTTAATCAGTGGCTTGTGAGTGTTTCATCATTGAATTCTGCGGCTCTTCAAAAATTTGCAGGTGTTTTTGCAGCGGCTACTGGAGCGAAACTCGTTGTTCCAGGCGGGTCAGAGACTCCCGGACAACCAGGCGTGCCGGGCACCCCAGGACAACCAAGTCCTGGTTATACTCGTAGTCAGGGGCATGGTGTGAGTCCCGGTTATACTGGTGGTCAAGGACAGGCAAGTGGACAAACCGGTTCAGGAGCTGGAAATGCCCAAGGAGTTGCCACGGCTGGGGGTGCAGGGCCAGGACCATCTGCAAGGAGAAGTGGCAGGGTTTTTGAGGTCTCAGCATCATCTGCAGGGGGTTCAGGGAGTCAAATGCCATTTTATGCACTACTAGGTGTCATAGGCATCGTACTCCTCATAGGCGCCGGTTACTTCCTCAAAGGACACAAAAAAATATAAAATTATTACATTTCCCCCCTTTAGCGTGTTATTACATTTATGTGGAGTGACAGAATTTCTTTGGGGGGAAAATTTAATTTTTTTTCGGCGGAAAGTTTCTTTGCAAAAGCCGTGTGGGGGTGAAAAGTCTAAAAGATTCATATAGATCCTACTTCATTAATTGCAGGGCTGAGGGGTACTGGCAGGTAACTATGAGAGGGGTTGAAATCTTATAGAGAGAACCTTTACAGGAACTCTCTTCGTTGCCGAAAGGTCTAATCATTTGGAACAGAACCCCCCTTATGGCAGGGTAGTTATAAGCATCATCTTAACCTTAAAACGAATAGTATACTTGAGATTAAGAACATCGGATCTGCAGGCAAGTAATATGATACTACATGCTTTCTTGGGGGAAAGCTTCATCTTACCGAGATAAGATTCCTGTCCATGTGTCATTGACCAACATCATATTACTATTCTCCCTTAATGCTCCTTTTAAGTAATAAAAAGTTTTATATATTGAAGATATCCAATTAATTCAATGGGTGATCATTATGAAGAGATCCTTTATTTTTTTGATCGCAACGGTAGTAGCTCTCAATTTTTCCTGCTATTCCATGGCACATCCAGGCCATGGGTACTACATCGAAGAACCATCAGAACCCACTGCTAAGACACCAGATACATCCGCTTCAACTTCTTCAGGGACATACACTAGTAAATCGACAACAGTCACATCATCCAATAATTATGAAATTCGATCCACTACATCAGCTTCAAAATCTGACGCGTCAGATGATCCAAGGGCGGTATCCGAATATAAAAATTCATCACAGGAAAATCAAAGCCTTGAACAGAGCAACCCAACCAATAGAACACACAAAACCGGCAATTATGGGTTCATATCCGCAATAGTTGGCTTATGCCTTGTATTCGGTTTAACAGCTTTCAGATTCCCAAGGGAGTGAATTTTAACTCTTTCGGCGGGGAAGTCCCCCTTGCGAAAGCTAGTGGTAGTTCACTAAACAGGAGGTTGATTAATTGCACATACCTGACGGGATTATACCATTATGGCAGTCCGCAATTTACTGGACCCTAGCTCTCATCAATCTTGGCATATTTTTCTATATCTTCTCACATAAAACAGATAAAGAGATGAGAATAGTTGCAACAGGTCTATTTGCAGCTGCAGCGGTGGCTGTTTCCTCAATATCTATACCCTCACCCTTTGGCGTTCCAGTGCACTTCTTCCTCATACCACTTGCAGTGATAATCCTCGGACCCCTCACAGCGGTTCTAGTGGCAACCCTCTGCCTCATCATCCAATTCTTCATCCTGGGCATGGGCGGGATAACAAGTATGGGTGCCAATATCCTTACAATGGGTATCGGACTTGGAATAGGTACTTTTGCTGTTTACAGGATAATCAGGGAACTCGATATAAGTTTGGCGGTCTTCTCAGCCACCTTCTTGGGTATAATGGTTGCAACAACAGTCCATATCATGGTCCTCTTTGCAGCGGGTGTTGCAAGTGCTGAAATGCTCATGGCCACCTTGATACCATTCTACATATTTGTAGCTGTCATAGAGGGGGTTGCAAACATATTCATAGTCTCATTCATAGGAAGGATAAAACCAGAACTTATCACAATGGATAAAGTGTAAGGTGATTAGATGAAGCCGGTATTCATTGTTTTAATCATATTCCTACTTATCGATGGTGTGGCTGCTCATGGGATGGAGATAACCCCTGAGTCTTTCATTGTAATAGCGGATAATTCAACGGGAAAACTTGCACGTTCAGTCGCCGATGAAACTGGGGTTAATGTAACCGTTTATAGATTTCAAAGTGCTGCAGATGTTGAACACGAACTGGAACATGCCCTTGGAAACCCAAATAAGAAGATACTTGCGGTCGCCTACCAGGATGTTGTGAAGAGCTTCCTTGAAAAGCACCCCGAACTTTCTGATCGAGTGATGTACTGCAGTCCTGATGAAGCATCAATAAGGGATAAACTCATCGAACTGAATTCTGTGGATACAGAAAACATCGAAAGTGACTTTATGACGCCCTTCTTTTCAGGGACTCTCATAGGGGTTATAGTTGGTATCGTAATTGGCGCAGTGTGGATGAAAAGAAAATGAATAATGGTAAAACCGTGTTTTTGGAATATACAAGTCTCTTAGAATGTGGGGTGTCCTCCCATCTCATTTAGACAAGTTCAGGGACTCTGGACTAAACATTTTCCCTTCTCACATTCTTTCAGAAGCTGATGATCGCCTAATGAGATGATCATTCTAAAAAAATTTACTTCATATTCTTTAAAAACAAATGGGTATTACTAGTATAAAAATGAGATAGAATATAGTAATAATATAGTTAGGTATATTAGTAAAAAAATAATGTATCATATTATAACATGATAAAAAGGAGGTGAAAATTGGATGAAAAGACAGTATTACATGATTCTAATAGCTCTTCTCTTTGCCATGGCCTTAACAGGTTCAGCATCGGCAACAAATAGTACATGCGAGGTAGGAGTGAAAATCAATTACGAATACGACGATGATAACGGGCAAATAAACCCCACCATCCAGGAACTCATCGATGAAAAGGGGACAAAAATCAACTTCACAAAAACCTTTGACCCAGCAGCCAACATAACCAAAATAATATACCAATACAATAACATCACCAACACTACAAAATTCCAGATAAAAATCACAGCACCAGGCTATAAAACCCTCACCCATGAATTCACACTCAATGATTACGGTTCCTATTATGCACAGCACCTATCACTCACAATGGAAGCCACAGAAGCCTACAAAATAGGAAGAGAAATCACCAAAAAGGCAGATCAAATACTGAACTTCACAAAAACAGGTGAAGTCCTCGTAATAACAACAGCAGGCAGCGCATACTACAAAAACAGTACAACAGAAGACGTTCTCGAAGGCATACTCAATCAAGCCCGTGGAATAATAAGCTATGGTAAAGGAAACCTACTATTACTTAGAAAAACCCGCCTAGACCCCCTCGACTTCGCATTCATCGTGAAAAAAGGAAACGACCTAATCCTAGCATACTTCAAAAACGCCAACCAAACACCAATCTACATTGGAACAGTATCACAGAACATGACAAAAGAACAATACCAGAAACTCCAAGAAAAACTTGGAGATGACGCATTCCCAATAGCCAGCCTAGCAAATGCCTGGGCACTAGGATTATCAGCTGACATACTAAGAGAAGCAGCATTCCACGGCCACGTCTGCATGGGAACCATAAGCGGCTACGCGATGATAGAAACACTACTCAAATACTACCCCCCAAGTACAGGCACAGGAGGTGCCGAAGCATCCAGTTATATAGTTATTGGAATCCCCGGCGGTTCAGACGATGACGTATTCGTATATGCGATGGATGCAACCCCTGGAAAGAGATCATACATTGGATACAACACCACAGATGATCCTAATATGGTAGGATTTATACGTTGGAATTCAAACACGAAGACAGGGACGCTTATAATAATGTCATATGACCTTCAAGACCTCATCAGCAAATACAAACAGGAAACCGGAGCAACAGAAGTTTCAGAACTCAAATTCAACGCATGGGCGGTCAAAAAACTAATAACAGACCCAGAATCGCTAGTAAAAATACTCTATGCATTTGACAATCTCACAGAAGAACAAGTTAATTACCTTGCAGGTGGAGTGGGAAGCACAACAGTCCAAGATGCTCATGGACTAGACATGGAATACATTCTAAGCCAGAGCAACCTTGTAAATGCGATACCCGACAATAAAACATACACCAAGGGTAATTTAGATTACAACCAATTAAAAGAGATAGGTATCGAAGCCGCCAATTTAGCAAAGGAACTATTCCAACAAGCAGGCATACAATTAGAAAAGGACAGCCTCGAACTCCTAGTATTGACATCAGCAGGCTACGCACGCCTAAACGGCCAAGACACAAGTCCAGTATGGGATGGAGTCTATGAAGTGTTAGGGTCAAGACTTAGCCGAAAAACATTACTACCAGTCCATAGTGCACTATGGGGACAACTATGGTTCACATTCATAATAAAAAGCGGAAGCTACACATCAGACATCATAGGCAAATCTGGCGGATTCGGAAAATTCTCATTCAACATCACAGAAGAAGACGAAATACTCTATGCCATACAGCTAATCTACGATCCAATCAAAGGATTCATAATATCAAATGATACCAGGGGACCAGTATATGACATAGGAGCCGGATGGAATTACACCAACCCAACGGTGTCCAAAGTTTTCAAAAACTGGAATAGTATAGTCACAATTGCAAATGCATGGTCCTATGACCCACCATTCGACATGCTAATGGTCTACTTATTCCACAACCACGTCTGCCCAGGAGTATCACCAAGCTACCTCATAGCAGACTACATCTACGAAAATTATCCTCGAGGAGAAAATGAAAAATACATTTACGTGACAACAACAGACTACTGCAAAGACGATGGGCTACTATTACTTCTAGGCGTATCACCAGGGCAAGGAACATACTACAACCAGAGACTACTTAACACGAGCTCATCTTCCGTTGAAGGCGGACAAATGGAAGGTATACTAATAATCTGGGACGAAAAATTAAACATCGGAAAAGCAGTGATAATAACATTCAAATGGCCAGGATTCGAAAGCGGAACAAATGGTCTTAGGGCCTATATAGACTGGTACAAAGGAAAAGAACCTACTGGTGTGCGCTCATCATACATAGTAACCACTGAAACAGTAAAGTATATTACAAGAGATGAAATGAACATGATCCTTTCTGGAGCCGCAGGTTCGCCTTCAGGCAATGCACTAGGATATATCATGGGATTGCCAGATCGTCAACTTTCAGAGTTGGTGCCCGCTGTCCCTGGCACTCCTGGTGTTCCAGGCACTCCGGGTTCTCCTGGTGTTCCAGGCACTCCAGGCACTCCGGGCGTTCCAGGGTTGCCTGGTGTTTCTAGTGGTTCTGGTGTTTCTCCTGGTTTCGTGGGTTCTTTTGTAGGTGCTGTTTCAAGTTCTGGTGGGGTGGCTGCTGCTTCTCCTGGTAGAGGAAGTGGGCATGGTAGGGCTTATGAGGTTACGAGGGCTTCTAGTGGTGGTTCAGCTGGTAGTGGATGGTACGTTTATGGTGTCATAGGGGGTCTGCTGTTGATCGGCCTCGCAGCCTTCGGATTCCTCAGAGGCGGCTTCAAAACCTAAACCCACCCCCCATTTTATTATCCTTTCCCCTCTTTTTTTTGTATTGTAGGTTTATTTGGGTATTATGGCTTCTTTGAAGAATTCTGGTAACAGTGCGCGGTATAGTGGGCTTCTGAAGAGCATTGTTATATTGGCGTCGAGGATATAAGTGTAACATTCATCGTCATGGGCGCGCATGCCCCTACCATAGGCTTGCATGAGGGTCATGACGGTTTTGTAGGCGTACCATTTTTTGTCTCTTTGTTGCCGAGTGTTAACTTGTTTGTCTCCAAGATAGGGAAATGGTATTTTATAGATCACTTGGAACCTGCATTTATCATAGGGGAGGTCGACGCCCTCACTCATTGATGGGCTCACAAGGACCAGTGGTGCGTTGCTTTTTTCGAAATAATCTAACATCTCTTCGCGGTTGGCTGTATTATGTCCTATGAGGCGTTTATCATCCATATTATCTAGTATAAATTTTTGGCAACGATAATTGTGGGTGTGTATGAGTCCCTTGTCATATTTGTGCCTTTCTAGTATCCTTTTTAATATGGGAAGGGTTTTGGGTGCTGTGTCCTTTATCCTATTCTTCGACATTTTTCCGACAAGTTTTAATTCTATGGGTCGTCTCGAGGCCGGGAATGGACTGTCAACTTTTATAAAGTATGATTCCTTGGGGTTGATGCCAAGCCATTGACAGAACATTCTATCTGAGAGTATTGTTGCACTCATAAACAAGCATGTGTTCGCATGTGAGAAGAGGTAATCTGGGGCATATTTAGTGACCTGGAGTGGCTTGAATGATACTTTCTCGTTTTCTGTGTCTATAACCCAATTTTCTGGTTCGTTTTCAAGGCTCTTTTTAAGCTCGTCTAGGCGTTTTATCATCCTCTTCATCCTATTAGCCCGCCTTTTCGGCATCTGACTCTTGTCCAGGTCCTTGTAATCCTGTGATATGGCCTCTAATGGGAGTATCCACTCTCTTGGGTCGTCTTCTTCGAACATTGATTGGGGTATTCTCTTTTTTATATCCTTTTCCAGTCTTTTATTGGAAAGGTTTACTTCAAGTCTTTGCATGAGCTTGTTTTCTATGTTATGGGCTTCATCCAACACCATCAATTCCCTTTTTCCAAAGTGGCCCACGTAATTTAATTCTAGGAGGGCGTAATCATAATTCATAAGGGTTATGGGACTGTTTATACCATCAGCTTTCTGCTCCCAATATTGGCAATGTTCACTTGACCTGAAGTAAAACTTACCCCCGTGGGAGTCCCTGAATGCTAATTTTTTGAAGAATAGTGTCTCCCCCCGGTTTACACCATATGGGCAGTGGAAATCTTCAGATGATGGTGTGGTTTGACATGTTCCGATGTCACAGGTGGATTCAAAATCATCATTTCTGCAATAAAAATTTGCTCTCCCTTTAACAGTTGGGATCCTAAATTCCTGAGCATATTGGTCTTGCAGTTGTTTCGTCATTGTAAGGATATACGCGGGCTGGTATATCCTTGCGAGTGTAACTGCTATCGCTGATTTTCCTGTTCCGGTCCCGGCCTCTAGGATGATATACTTGTAGCCTTCTTCTATGGCCTCATAGATGTCATCTATTATATCTAATTGGCCGGGTCTTGGCTTTTGAAATGGGAAATTCTCTATGATCTGATCTGGTATATGGGGATAATCTTTTTTAAGATCTTCCCGGGATAATTTTAGGATTTTACTGGGGAATGTTAGCCCTCCTATTCTATTTTTTAGCATATGCAGTTTTTCATACTCTGGGCACAGGATAGTCTTTTACATGGACTTTTTTATTGTGGGTTAGATATATAATCTTATAAGATGATAGGGATTTTTTGGTGTTGAGATTGGATAATGGAAAGCTTATTGGTGTTGGTGTAGGGCCTGGGGATAGTGAACTTCTCACAGTCAAGGCTGTTAGGATTCTTGGGAGTGTGCCGGTGATATGCGCGCCAAGATCCTCTGAGGATAAACCTAGCAGGGCCCTTTCGATAATTAAGGGTGTGTTGGCTGATAGGGATGATTATAGGCTGCTCGAACCCGTATTCCCAATGACAAGGGATGTTGATGAGCTTGAGCGACATTGGGATGAGGCTGCCGGGCTTGTTATCAATGAACTATCAAAGGGGGATGATGTTGCATTCGTAACACTTGGCGATCCCTCATTGTATAGTACGTTTTCTTATCTTCAAAGCCGTGTAGAAGATCTTGGATTCAAGGTTGAAATGGTACCAGGTGTAACGTCATTTACAAGTTGTGCTGCCAGCGCTTCCATGACACTAGTTGAAGGTGATGAAATACTAGTAGTGTTGCCTAGGGTCGATGAGAGATTCAAAGAGATAATATCCTATGCTGACACTTGTATTATAATGAAAACCCCAAGACATGGAGGTGAATTGGAGAATATAATAGCTGAAGACCCAAGGGCAAAGAAGATAATATCTGTCCAGAATTGTAGCATGGAAGATGAAAAGATCCAGGAAGGCTTTATAAAAGATGCGAATTATCTTTCAACAACAATAGTGAAATTCAAAAATAGTAGAGGATAAGCAGGGTATCCCTTCACCTTCAAGGGCCACTGAACAGGACTTTTTGGCGAAGTTTCACATCCTACTCCATGAATTTTTTTGAAATTCTACTTGATCTAGGGAACGGTTCTTAACCTTTAAAGTTATAGGATCTCGTGTGTGGGGATCTTTAGGATACCCCAGCCTCTCTCAGAGCATCCTTCAAGGTTTCTTTGTTTGGACAGACGCCGATCACCCTGATATCCTCGTCTGTAACCACCGCGGGGGTTGTTTTTATATCATAAGCTTCTGTTTTTTTCACTAGGCCCCTTATATATTTTAATGTTGATTTTGTCCCCGTATTCTTTTTTTTATTTCATCTATAACTTTTAGTAGTAGGCGTCCTCCAGAACAGGGCGGTTCTGATGTGAAAACTTCAACTTTCACAGTCATATTCTACACTCCCATCTCCTTTAGTATTGCAATCATTGTCTCCTTACTTGGGCAAACCCCCATTACCTTGATCAAACCTTCTTCCGCGACCACAGCCGGGACAACAGTCAAATTATATCTCTCATAGGCCTCTGATGGTCCGACATGCTTTATAACCTCTATGTCAGGGTATTCTTTTTGGATTTCATCCGCTAATTCTAGTAGTTTCAGGCAACCTGGACATGGCGGCTCGGCAGTAAATACTTCAATTTTAACCATTTGCATCCCCCCATGCTATCCTTCTAGTTCCTTTTTGATTATTTCCTCCATTTTTTCTTCTGAGGGGACTTTTCCCGTGGCGATGATCTTGTCATTTACCACTATGGCTGGCGTGACCATTACACCATATTTGTCCCCCTCTTCACTTAACGCATCGAATCTTTCTACTTTAATACTTTTGAACTTTTTAGCCATCCTATCCGCTATCTTTTCAGCCAATTTACACTTTTGACAAGGTGGTGTTGTCCCGAAGATTTTTACTACAACTTCCATCCTTAGATTCCCCCCTAGAATATGTTCCCATAGGCATATCCTACTAATGCTGATATGATCACTACGAGTAGTATGTATACGATTAATTTTTTGATGCCCATTATTCTTCCTATGACCATCATGTTTGGGAGGCTTAGGCTTGGACCTGCAAGTAAAAGTGTTAATGCCGGTCCCCTGCCCATTCCTAGATTCATTAAGGTTTTTATTATAGGGACTTCTGTGAGGGTTGCGAAATACATTAAAGCGCCTATAATTGACGCGAATAGATTTGGTAGAATGCCTTCACCACCTAGGTAAACCTCAACTATCCTTTGGGGTAAGATCACCTGGAGTATCCCGGCTATGAACACCCCCACTAAAAGTAGTGGGAATATCATCTTGAAGAACGACCAAGTTTCCCCTAACCATTCCCTTATATCCTCTGTTGTAAACCATTTTAAAAGGCAGACAATTAACAAGACTATGAAGAGCAAAAGTGATACTACCTTTGGTGTTGGTGCGATTTTTGACGCTCCAACAACTAAGATCAAAACAAGTAAAGAAAATACGGATAATTTTCCGAGTAAACCACCCTCTACTTTTTCAGAGACCGCAGCCGCCATCGAAGTTGTCCTCTTTTTTTCCTCTCCCCTGAATATTGTTGCCATGATAAATCCGATGACAAGAGACATTGAAATGGCCCCTATGGCCCTCGCAGCGCCCAGATCATACCCTAATACAGCTGCTGTGTAAACAATAGCCAGTATATTAATGGCGGGACTTGAATAGAGGAATGTTGTAGCAGGGCCTAATCCAGCCCCTCTACGGAGTATACCTGCAAATAATGGTAGTATTGTGCAAGAACATACTGCTAATATCGACCCTGAAACTGATGCAACACCATATGAAACTATCTTTTTGGCTTGGGGGCCTAAGTATTTTAAAACAGCTTCTTTTGATAGGAACACGCTTATTGCACCTGCAATGAAAAATGCTGGTACTAGGCAGGTGAGGACATGTGCTGAGAGATATTCTCCAAGGCATATAATCCTGCTAGTAGGATTTCTGTTATGCTCATCACACACCATCCGTATCCAAACATTTAAATCTTTTAATATATAATTTTTTCCATCAAATTCACCATAAAGAAAACTTCCCTGTAAAAAAAGATTAGAGTTTCATAAAATAGAATGAGCGGACCCGCCGGGATTTGAACCCGGGACCTTGGGATCCGAAGTCCCACGTCCTATTCCAGACTAGACCACGGGCCCTCAGAAAAAATCAACTTCCACAATTATCTTTGTCTATTATATTTTATAAATTCTTTTATTTAATCCAAATAATTTCACAGGCCATCTAAAAATTTACAAAAATTTTGGGAAGGTATGGGTTCTTAGAGACACCGCGATAAAAGAGAGAATACGATTTTTAATTTTTTTGACAAGAACAAAAAACAGGCAGGCTTTGTAAGTATAAGTGGGACATGTCCTTCTGAAATAAATGTAAAGAGAGAAAGAAATACGAAAATTTAAATATTAATAAATTATATTAATTTCATGTTTAATAATCGAAAATTGATTGAATTGCCCAAAAAGGGCAAAGCGCTTGTTATTACAGATATTCATGGTAACATAGATGACTATAACCGATTTATGGATATATGGGAAAATTTCAGGGACAGAGACAATCATCTGATCCAGACCGGTGATCTCATCCATGGAATGGACCTTAAAAATGATAAATCCATAGAAATACTGGATTCGGCGAAATATAAATTTGAAAATTCCAAAAATTTCCACCTGCTCTTAGGTAATCATGAATGGTCACTCATATCTAAAACAGAAATTTACAAGGCAGGTATAAACCTGACTTTAAATTTTGAAACCCTACTTAAACAAAAATTTGGAATCCAATGGGAGGATAAATTAGAAAATTACATCAAATTTTTTAAAAAGTTACCGGTAGCTGTTAAAACCGGGAATAAAGTTTTTATTAGCCATGCAGGACCGCCAAGGTATATAGATGATATCGATGAGATAATCCAAATCACCAATGCAGGTTATTCAAAGAACAGGAAATTGTTTGAACTTTTATGGAACAGATATGGTGATTATACAAAGGAGGACATAGACTCTTTTTTGGAAAATATTGGATGCAATGCCATGATAGTAGGACACACGCCCGTTAATGGGGTTGAATTGACAAACGAAAGACAATTAGTCGTTGCATCAAGTTACACCATGGGTAAAAGAGCGTATGTTAAACTAGACCTGGAAAGTAAGATCAAAAATGGGAAAGATCTTCTAAAAATGGTTAAATATCTAGACTAGTCTAGGGAATTTTCATAGTCTTCGAATCTGAAGACCCAAGTTTGTAGGATTTTTCAAGTTCTTCGATTAATTCGCCCATACAAGAATACCTATCCTCCTTATTTTTAGATAAACATTTCATGATGATATTCTCCACCATACTCGCACTTGGATTAATATCTGATGGAGGTGTTGGCAAGGTGTTGAGAATAGAAGTATATAATTCTGACATTTCACCCTTGAATGGTATATCCCCTGTTACGAGTTCATAGAATACGATACCAAGCTGGTAAATGTCTGTCCTTTCATCCGCTTTACCGAATTCTTGGGAAATTTGCTCGGGAGCCGCATACTGGGGCGTGGCCCCTGATAATGTTACAGATTCGCCTATTTTTAATTTGCTCAAACCCCAATCAGAAATCTTGTAAATTCCATCATGGCCTAGTATATTGGATGTTTTCACATCCCCATGGATGATATTTTTCCCATGCGCATATTGAAGCCCCTTTGCAACATCATGGACAATTGAAACCGCCTTTTTAAAAGGATACTTTAAATTGGAACAGATTCTTCGCAGAACTCCATTTCAATATATGGAATGGGTAAAATCTTAAAATCGTAAAGTTTCACGATGTTTGGATGGTCTAATTTGCTCCAATTGGAAACCTCTGATACAAAAATCTTCTCAGATTTCTTATCAAAAGACTTTGGTATTTTAATAGCCACCTCTTTCCCGTCTTTACGAGTGGCTTTGAAACTCGCCCGAATCCACCATCCCCAATGAGCATCGGATCATCATATATGCATGAAGCTCGAAGGGTAATGATTTTACTGATAATCTTTTCAGTTGATCAAATTCCTTACCTTCTATTATGAGGTCTGGACCATATCCCCTTATGATCCACAGATTAACCAAAAAGGGGACAAGTAGGAAAAAACTGCCTATTGTAAATATGAACATCATTGGGAATGAGAATATATCCCCAAGAATCATTGTTAAACCAGCGAAAAATAAGAGAATGCTAATATTAAAATATGAGTGATTGATTACAAGTCTTCTCCTATGGATCATGTTATAGACTATCATAGAATTAAAGAACAAAAGCAAAACGCCAGTTATAATTAGTGTATAGGCAAAATAAGGGTCATAGAATTCTGGTATTGAACTATTGAGTAGATATAAGTTTATAGGGATGAATAAAAGGACTGAAATGACCGCGAAAATTGCATTCACACCGATTAGACTATTAAATTTCCAATTTTTAATCGTTTTTAAGATTTCCGTTTTATCGTCCCTCTTTATTTTAAATATCAAACCAGCGCCTAAAATTAAGGTGAAAATAATCATTGTAAAGATTCTGTAACTCAAATCCCCCAAAGTGGGAGAGATTAAACCCGCCACCTCGTAGTTAGAGGGGGCAGGACGATCAACAAGCCAGTTAACAGAATTGAGGCCTAATTTCCACCCATTACTCCTATAGAGCCAAGCATTAACGAATGTCTGCGCAGAACCTATAAATATTATCTTTCCTCTCCCATATTCCATGGCAGAGATAAGTGGAAGAGGTCCTTTTGCTTCATCGGCTTCTTTTATTTCATTGTTTGCTGATTCTCCCTCACTAGTTACATAACCATGATCAGACCAAGAATCTGCATCAGAATAAACTAAAACCTCAGCCGCTCCGGGATCCTGATAAGCCCCTGTAATATAATAAATCTCAGATATATTTGCTGTTATAGGATGTGACCTGATATTATCAGTTTTTATGACTCTAGAGATGCCCATATTATGTTTTGTGTCTACGATTATCTCGTTGAATGTCAAATCCACGCCAAAGCTTCTTGCGATTTTATTAAATGCATAATTTTTATCACCATCCTGGGGACCCCAAGGCTCACCCACGAGGAGTAACCCACCACCGTTATTTACAAATTTCTTGATATCCTTTATTTCCTGGTCAGTATAATTGCGTCCAGGGGCCATTAAAATCAAAACGTCATAGTTTTCAAGTTTTTCATAGGTTAAAGGCGCTTCGGTTATTCTGGAAACAGTAGCCCCATTATCCTCCAATAAAGTGGCGAAACTTGATGCACCATATGGTCCAAGATTATATATAGTATAATACTTCCCATATGGTCCGGTTTCATCAAAAAGGATCCTAATATCATCCTGGGCCATGACAATGTTTGGGGTGGCAATTATGGGTATAATTAAGAAAGAAATGAAAATTATCAATCTAATATAGCCTGATAGCCTCACATGATCCAACTCATCTTATTCTCTAAGTATTTGATGGGTAATGTTTTCGCCACTAATATTTCATCTCGGTTCTCCAATTTTATCTTCCCAGAGCCTTTTATTTCGTTTCCGTTTATTGTTGTACCATTTTTTGTGTCTAGGTCTTCGATGTAGAATCCATCATCCATTCTAGTAATTTTGAAATGTTCTTTCCCGATAAATACCAGATCATCAGGTAGGAGAACGCCTAAAAAATCTTCCCTTCCAAAAGTCTTCTCATAATCCTCTATTATGATGTGCCGATCCTTCGGCAAGAAGAGATTTGCAAAGGATTTTTTGGGCTTATTGACTCTTGTAGTCTCTGTTATTTTAGATTTTTGTGAAAATATAACATAGAAGTTTCTTATAGCTATTCCAGCGAGTATGGCCATTAAAGCCAACACAAAAATATTAAACATTCAATGACCTCTCATATTATCTCCTTTTTGACAACAATATATTCCATATCCCATGTACTCAAAAAGGTTATCAGGCATTTGCCATGTTCCTATTATAGTTTTTAGTATGTCTCTTCTATAGGATGGTTCTTTAAAATATAAGGCTATAAGCTTGTGCCTTGCCTTGGATGAATCCTCAGATTCATTTTCATGGCTTGGATAATCTAAAGGATGGATTTCACTTGTGATAGTTTTTAATCCAGAATCTTCGAGCAATTTTTTCCACCCATTTGGGCTTTTTGGGGTTGCTCCTCCAGCATTGTAGATCAGATATCTAACTAGAGATTTTGGAGGGTTTTCTTTGATCCACGTTATTTCGTTTAGCCCCACATATCCACCTGGTTTGGTTACATGCATATACTCTTTTAGTACTTTTATTTTATCTCCTGTAAACGCGATTACTGACTCGCTTATAAGCGAGTCGAACTTATTTCTTGGAAATGGCAATTTATGGGCGTCTGCAGTGATAATATTAACCAGATGTTCAATTTTATTCCCTTTCGCCCTTTCATTAGCCTTTTTAACCATCCTCTCATTTTTTGTCCACGCCAAAAACTTTACATCCTATTGTTTTTGCAAGATAGCATACAGTTTTTCCCACACCACAACCAACATCTAAAACATATGAGGCATCAGTTATATGACATAACCCAATAAGCTTTTTAGTTGCTTTTAAACCACCAGGATGGTGTGTGAAATCAACCTCGGCTTGTAAATCAAAATAAGGATCATCAAGTTGTTTGATTGTAACCCCCCACATTAAACAAGTTCCTACTAGATTATAACTTTTTCCACCTTGTCATGTTTTGGAAATCTCTAAATATTTAATCTTTGCTAAAAATTCCTCTTTAGATATCCCCCTTTAACAAATTGCTTTCTGACTTTATCATACTCTGAAATAAATCTCATTTGTGCATTATATATTTCTATGTCATATTTGAGCTCTTCTTCAGGTGGTAAATTAGATTGTCTCCAATATTTCATATCCCAGAGATGGGATTCAAGACGTTTTTCCGCCTCTAATCTCTCCCTTTCAGTTTCCTTTTCTATATCAGTTCATCTGCTGACACGCCAGACTCCACATCCTCAATTAATTTTTGATCAAAATCTGAATTGAAATTTAGAATAAACAAAATGATCAAAAAGAAACCCACTCCCCCAATAATACCAATAAAATTTTCTTTTTTCAAAAAACCCCCCAATTCAAGAAAATCTCTTTTATTATCTCTATCAAAAGTTTTATATAAAACTATCACTAAAAATTGTCTAATTATGCCATGAAAAAGATTATTTTATAGTTCAGCTTCAATTTAATGTGAGGGTGACTAAAATGCTTACAAAGAGGATAATACCATGCCTTGATTGTGACCTGCAAGTACCCCAGGGAAGGGTGGTAAAGGGTGTTGAATTTAAACAGATAAAATATGCAGGCAACCCCGTTGAACTCGCGAACCGCTATTACGAAGACGGTGCAGATGAGATAGTATTCCTAGATATAACAGCCTCACACGAAAGAAGAGAAACAATGATCCACGTGGTCGAGGCCACAACAGAGAATGTTTTCATACCAATCTGTGTAGGCGGGGGTATAAGAAAACCTGAAGATTTCGTTAAAATGCTTAAAGCCGGCGCCGATAAATGTTCAGTCAACACCGCCGCAATAAAAAACCCTGATTTGATCAATGAAGCTTCAGAGATCGTGGGATCCCAGGCTTGTGTCGTGGCCATCGACGCGAAAAGAAGATATGTTGAAAATCCTCGAGAATCTGCTGAAAAATTCATAGTAGAAGTTGAAGACGGATACTGCTGGTATGAATGCAGCATTTACGGTGGCCGCCAGTTCACTGGCATCGATGCGATAGAATGGGCTGTTGAATGCCAAGAAAGGGGAGCTGGTGAAATACTTTTAACCTCAATGGACCGTGACGGTACCAAGAAAGGCTATGACATCCCCTTAACAAGGGCTGTAAGCGAAAACGTGGACATTCCAGTTATAGCATCAGGTGGTGTCGGCGAACCCGAGCACATGTACGAAGCTTTCACAGATGGTAAAGCCGACGCTGCATTAGCTGCGAGCATATTCCACTTTAACGAGTACCCTATTCCCACCGTAAAGGAATACCTAAAGGAGAGGGGGATCCCAGTGAGACTATAAAAGGGGTTTTGGTGGGGATGCAAAAAGACTTCAAGATCAAGGCAAAGGAATTCGACCTTGAAGCTACAATGTACAGTGGCCAGACGTCCCAACCCCCATGGCACCCCAATGGAGGAGGCTATAACGAACTTTTAACAGTAAACAATAAACCTTCCCTTATAACAATAAAACAAGCAGACGACAAACTCCACATAACCATAGAAGCACATGAAAAAATACCATTATACAAGGTTAAAGAGAGGATAAATCACATTTTTGATCTTAAATTTAACATTGAAGAATTTTATGACTTTTTATACTCTCATCCTCCCCTCGATTCTGTAATAGATTATTCAAGGGGGCTTAGACTCTTCCTTGCCAAGGACGTCTTTGAGTGTATTATTTCATCCATAGCCTCGGCAAATTGCTCAATAAAACGTTGGACCAATGCAATAAACCATATAAAGAGGTCCTGGGGGCGAGGATACCAGTTCTCAAAGGGGATATTTTATAGTTTCCCCACGCCAACCATTCTAGCCGGCCTAGATGATAACAGCTTGCGTTCAGCTGGTGTGGGATACCGTGCCAGTTACATCATAAGAACCTCTAGGATGATCTCAAGGATACCAATTAAAGATTTGAAGAGAATGGACTATGATAGGGCATTTAATATACTCCTAAAGTTGCCAGGTGTTGGGCCAAAGGTCGCGGATTGCATACTACTTTATGGTTTCAGGAAACTTGAAGCCTTCCCTGTTGATGTATGGATCCAGAGGATAATGAAGCATCTCTTCAGTGTCGATGATAAAAAGTTAAGGGATTTTGTAAAGGACGAGTTCAATGACTATGCTGGTTATGTGCAATTATATCTTTATAATTATGCCAGAAAATCTGGGATACTTGAGGGTGTCCAATGATAAAAGAAACTATCCAAGAATTCAAGGAGAAATGTCTTGTATCCTACAAGAGGCTTCTCAGATCATTGGATGAGAAATATTGTTGGAGGTGCCCTCAACGGGTCACCCGCGACAAGATAGGGTGTAGAGAAGCTGATGCATGGATTAGGATGAAAAAGGCCCTCGATGATAGTATAAGATCTTATATACGGGAGGAGATGGGAGATGAATACCTTGACAAGATCATTCAAAGGATCCATGAAAGAAACCTTGAACCCAAAATTTTAATCATAAAGGGTCCCAAAGTCAATGAGTTCCTAATAGTTAAAGAGAAATCCTCAGGATTTAAAAAGGGTGAAAAAGTAATAATAGATGACAAGATTCTTAAAGTGGAAGATGTGGAAAAAGGTTATATCAGGACAACCAGAGGATCCTATCCCCCCTATAGGATCCACGGAACCCTCCTGGACACCATCAACAAGGAACATCCAATCTATGAATACATCAAGGGGATAATACGCTAAGGGGAGATGACTTATGGATACTGATGAGATAATTAAACTTGAAAAAAAGTATATCATGCAAACTTATTCTCGCCAGCCCATCGTCCTATCACATGGTAAAGGGGCTCGCGTCTGGGACATAGAAGGTAATGAATATATTGACTGTTTCGCGGGGGTTGCAGTGAACAGTATCGGACATGCACATCCAAAGGTTGCCCTAGCCATCTGTCACCAAGCCCAAAAACTCATACACTGTTCCAACATATACTATAACAAGGAACAGGTAGAATTAGCCAAATTACTCACCTCCATATCACCCCACGACAGAGTATTCTTCGCAAATAGTGGCGCGGAGGCGAACGAGGGCGCTATAAAACTTGCAAGAAAATATACTGGTAAAGGTGAGATAATAGCCGCTGAGAATTCATTCCATGGTAGAACACTAGCCACTGTAACAGCAACCGGACAAGACAAGTACAAAGAACCATTCAAACCACTACCCCCAGGTTTCAAACATGTACCCTATGGTGATATCCAAGCCATGGCAAATGCAATCACAGATGACACTGCAGCCATACTCCTAGAGCCCATCCAAGGCGAAGGAGGAGTAGTCGTCCCACCAGAAGGCTACCTAAAAGACGTTCAAGCACTTGCAAGAGAAAATGATATCCTTTTCATCCTAGATGAGGTTCAAACAGGCTTTGGAAGGACAGGGGCCATGTTCGCATCAGAACTTTTCGGCGTACAACCTGATATAACAACAGTAGCCAAGGCAATGGGGGGAGGCTACCCTATAGGCGCCGTACTAGCAAATGAGAGGATAGCATCAGCATTTAAGGCTGGAGATCATGGATCAACATTCGGAGGCAACCCATTGGGTTGTGCAGCTGCCATAGCAGCCATAGAAGTTATAATAGGTGAGAATCTAGTAGAGAACGCCAAAAAATTAGGTGAATACTTTAAAGGGCGCTTAGAATATTTAATGGACAAATATGATATTATAGAAGATGTCAGAGGCCATGGCCTAATGTTAGGCGTTGAACTCGGGATGAAATGTGATAAAATAGTTGATGAAGCGAGAAAAATGGGCGTGCTCATAAATTGTACAGCCGATAATGTTATAAGACTCGTACCACCACTAATCATAAAAAAAGATGAAATAGACAAGGTTGTCGAAGTCCTAGATAATATCTTCGCCACGATCTAAAAATTGCTGGAAGGCACTAAGCCAAGGAGAAACTCTAAGATTGCCCATTTCACCCATTCCAACCCATTTAGACGCCTCATGTTCATCACTTAGGCTTAGAATACCAGCCTCCACCTTAACATGGAAGATAATATTCACAGACACCTTAAAGGGAAACTCTTGTTGAAACGCCCCAAGAACCCTAATAGGAGACACTATAAGACCCGTCTCCTCATAAACTTCCCTCTCTAGTGCTTCGTCAAGGGTCTCGCCATCTAACAGTTTACCCCCCGGAAGCTCCCATAATCCAGGGTTCGTCCTGGAACCAGCCGCCCTTTTAACTACTAATATCCTATCATCCTCTAGTATAAAAGCCCTAACAACAGGTATGAATGGTTTCATCTTCCCAAAACCTCCAAAAAAATTATAGGTGGTACCATGTTAAATGTAGAAGTTAATAGTAAAGGACATCTGTTAATTGGTGGAGCAGATGCAGTGAAACTCGCCGAAGATTATGACACACCATTATACGTCATAGATGAAAGGCGAATAAGAGAAAATTATCAAAGACTCCACAAGGCCTTCACAAGATACTATCCCAACTTCCAAATATTATATGCTTGCAAGGCAAATACTAACCTTACGATTCTAAGGATACTTGAAGACGAAGGTAGTGGAATCGACGCCGTCTCCCCCGGCGAAATATACATGGCCCTGCTCGCAGGTTTCAAACCCGAAAAAATCCTATACACTGGTAATAATCTTAGAGATGATGAAATACTCTTCGCAGTCGAATCAGGGACCATGATAAACATCGACTCAAAATCGCAGCTTTTAAGACTCTCAAAGATAACAGATCCAGAAAATGTTAAAATATCATTTAGGATAAACCCCATGGTAGGCGCTGGACACCACGAACACTGCATAACCGGGGGAGAACTTAGCAAATTCGGTATAAGAGAAGACGAAGCCGCTAAAGTTTACAATTTAGCCCAAGAACTCGGTTTCCAACCGATAGGAATCCATGCACATATAGGCTCGGGGATACTCGACCCAGAACCCTTCATGTTAGCCGTTGAAAAACTCATGGACATAGCAGGCAAAGTATCAAAGGCCACAGGGGTGGAATTCGAATTCATAGATTTTGGCGGCGGCCTTGGCATACCATATCACCCAGATGAAAAACCATTAGACATTAAAGAGTTCGCTGAGAAGATAACAGGCCTCTTCATGGAAAAATTAGAAGAACATTCCCTTGGAGAACCTGCCATGTACCTTGAACCTGGAAGATACATAGTGGGGGATGCCGCCTGCCTATTAACGAGGGTTAACACTATAAAAGAAGGTTACAGGAAGTTTGCTGGTGTTGATGCAGGTTTCAACACCCTAATAAGGCCCGTAATGTATGGTTCATACCATCATATAATCGTGGCAAATAGAGCAGATGAAAAACCAGTAGAAAAGATTGATATAGCAGGGAATCTATGCGAATCAGGCGACCTCTTTGCAAGGGACAGAAAGCTTCCAAAACTCAAAGAAGGAGACCTACTAGCAATATCAGATGCTGGTGCATACGCGTTTTCCATGGCATCACAATACAATTCAAGACCTCGACCAGCTGAAATCCTCGTGAAAGATGGTGAAGCCGAGATCATAAGGAAAAGAGAAGACTTCTCAGACCTTATAAACAAACAGGTTATACCCCCAAGACTCCTAAAATAATAACAGGTGGACAGAATGCCAAGGATGATACTATTTTCTAAAATGCACGCCCTAGGCAACGACTATATAATCGTGGATGAGAGTAGAGCAGAATGTATAAGCGAGGATGAGAAACCAGATTTTGTATCAGAAGTCTGTCAGCGAAGATTCTCCATCGGAGCCGATGGTGTCATATTCATAGAACCCCCAACAGGAGAAGGTGATATAAGGTTCAGGGTGTTTAATGCTGATGGAAGCGAAGCTGAAATGTGCGGTAATGGTATAAGATGCTTTGCCAAGTTCGTATATGATAATGCCATCATAAGAAAAAAGAAACTCAAAATAGAAACCCTCGCAGGCCTCAAAATTGTTGATTTAAACATTAATCAGGGGATGGTGGTCTCTGCACGTGTAGACATGGGACTTGCAACCTTCAAAACAGCTGAAATACCGATGAAATCAACCAAGGACGAATTCATAGAAGAATACCTTGAAGTTGATGGCCAGAAGATAAAACTCACAACAGTCAATGTGGGTAATCCACATGCGATCATATTTGTGGATGACCTGGAATCCGTGGACCTGGAAAGACTCGGACCCCTCATAGAAAATCATCACGTTTTCCCAGAAAGGATCAATGTACATTTCGTTGAAATACTAGACCCATCAGAGATTAGTATGATTACATGGGAGCGTGGCGTTGGACCTACACTAGCCTGTGGAACAGGCGCCACAGCAACGGTTATTGCAGGTAACAGGATAGGAAGACTAGATGAGGAAGTCCTTGTTCATCTTCCTGGTGGTGAACTTAAAATCCAAGTTTACAAAATGGACAATAAAATAGGCGCCTATATGGAGGGTGATGCCATCCTAGTATTTGACGGTATACTATCATGGTAATATGGCGGTTATAACCACTATATCCTCATAGAAGAACCTCTCAGATGCTGTGATCTCCACATAGAATCCCATATCCTCCAATTTTTCTATTGTCTTTTCTATGTTTGAAAGTGATGACTGCACCATCTGGACCATCCCACCACCCCTGAGGTGACCTTTAACTTCCTTGATAAACTTGTCTATTATCCTTCTACCATCCTCTCCCCCATCCCAGGCCTTGTCGATGATCTCACCTGTCAGATCCTCATCCGAACTTGGAAGATACGGTGCATTAAATAATATAACATCAAATTTTTCGCCTTTAACAGGTTCGAAAAGATCCCCCTGTAATGTTCTTATCCTTGCATTGTTGATTTCGGCGTTTTTCGCCGCACATTCAACAGCATGGGGGTTTATATCGGTGGCCGTTACATTAGCCTTTTCAGCGGCGACTATAGCCACTAGACCAGTCCCAGTCCCGATTTCAAGGACTTCATCACCCTCCCTTACCCTAAGGTTATCTGCGAGTAAAAATGTGTCCTCTGCCGGGGCGTAAACGTTTTCACATACCCGAATTTTAAAGTTCTTGTATTTTATCATGGCTGATCCCTAGGCTTAGGGGGGCTAGGAGATTACCCTCTTAAGTTCATTTGAAATCTTAAGAATCTCCTCAGCGGTTAGAGTGAAAACCCTTTTCTCCAATAATCTAGGATCTATAAGCTCCACTATTTTCCTCGGATCCGCATCAGCACTTATCTCATGGAATGATTCGATAAGGGCATTCCGGGCCTTTTTCCTTTTATGTTGGAAGAGGGCCCTGCAAGTCCTTTCAAATATTCCATTAATCTTCCCCTTCGGGGTTAATTTCAAAATGACAGAATCAACCTTTGGCGGGGGTAAAAAGGCACTTCTCGGAACATAATCTAGGATCTCGATATCGGCCATAAAATATAAGGCTACTGAAAGGCGTGAATAATCCTTGGTCCCTGGTTTGGCGATCATTCTCTCTGCAAACTCCCGCTGGTACATTAAAATGCCAAAATCAAAATCATATTCAAGTAACTTGAAGGTTATGGGTGATGATATCTTATAGGGTAGATTCGACACTATCTTGTTAAAGTACGGAAAATCTATTTTCAAGGCGTCGCCTATGATTAATTCAACATTCTCATAATCCTTTAACCTGTCTTTTAATATTGTGGCGATCCTTTTATCCTTTTCAATGGCTATAACCTTACCCGCACGTGAAGCTAGGGGGATTGTAAGGGTTCCAATCCCAGGGCCGATCTCCAGGATAGTGTCATCATCCTTTAAATCGGCATAGGATAATATTTTCTGCCTTTTAGAATCGTCGATAAGGTAATGTTGACCTAACCTTTTATTTAGACGGATATTATAATCTTTTAGGATCTTTTTAGTTTCAGTTGCTAGATTCTTCATTATTTCCTTGATTCCACCCTTTTTCTGGGCGGTCTTGTGAAAAGTACGTATTTCCTTTTACCCCTTTTCGCCTTATCAACATCTAATTCCATGAGAACCCTCTTAACTAATAATTTAACCGGGTCAGCTAACATTGGAACCCTCTTTTTAATATCCTCAAAGCTTTCGAATTTTTTCTCTTCACGCGCCTTGAGGATGTCCCACATGTGCTTTTTACCAATCCCTGGTAACAGTTCTAATTGGTGGAGTCTCGTGCTTATGGGTCCTGCCTCGTTGAAGAATTTGACGAACTTTTCCTCATTTGATCTTATAATCTCTTCGATGACATAGGGTAATTCAACCCTTGCCGTGGCTGTTAATTCGTTGTGACGGAGTCGCCTGTTTATCCTAGCTATCTTATCCCTTTTACCCTTCCCTATATAGACTTCCTCGTGGATTTCAAGGTCCACGCCAGGTTTTGGTGTTAATTCGAGGAGTGTGAACTCGTCCTTGCCTATGGCCTGGGCTACTGGTCTTCTTTTAAAGCCGCCTAGGCCTTCGCTCACATACCCCAATGGGAGATAGTCTAGGATGATGGCATACTCTTCCATAAGACCCAACTCAAAATTTTGGTGTATTATCTGTACTTTTCTATTATTTTCAGGATATTCTCAAAATCCTCATTTTTTATAGGTATCCTTTCTTTGGCGAATATTAAACGCACATCCGCAACATCCTCGGGCATGAGATCTGCAAGTCGGACTGCATGCTTCTTTTTTATATTAGGGAGTTTCATAAGTTCTTCTATTAATTTATGCGCATCCTCGGGGCCTATCTTGGAGAATTTACTGACATGTTCTAGTGCAAGATTCTGTTCATAGGTGAATTCGTGTTTCTCTGCGAATTTTTCTAGGATTACTTTAACTTCTGCCATGGGCACAGGTTCTGTTTCAAGGATCTTCTTCCCTATCATAATGGATCACTCTTGTAATTGGAGATGTTCTGGTCTTACGATGAGTTTTTTATCCTTTTTACCATCTTTTATTGCCACGACATAGGATTTTCCCATTTTATCAATTACTCTCCCTGTTTTGCCATGGAATCGTGGGTGTGGCTGTCCCCTGTGTATGCTAGGGTCTATTATTATATGCACAAGGTCATCTACTTGGAAGTCTTGTATTTTTCTTGTTATAGGATTTGTCCGGCCTCTTTTCGGCTTTTGTAGCTTGTATCTTGTTTTGCTCCTGAAACCTTTTGATCTTTTCATGTTGATAAACCTCCATGATCTTGAAAAAACTAGGTGATCATATAAGTAACTTGATTTTATTTATCTTCTTACCTAAATATTTTCCGTTCTCTCTACTTTTGGAATATCTGAAACTACTATGTGGAGGAAATTTCCAGCCTTCCAATTTTCATTGACAGACTTTTTTGAAGGAATGGATACCCTCCCACATTTTCAAGGCTCTTAATGGGATATTCCAACCACCCACAGTCCCCCTATAGGCTTTGAAATCACATTTTGAGCACTTAAAGATTGTATACGGTTGGACTTAACCCCATGGGGGGATTGTAGGCGTGATTAACATAAACCTTAATGTCTTTTTAACTTCGCTTTATAAGACTGTAGTAATTCTGGCAACGGAGCCTACCATTCACCTCCGCAGAATAACGGATTGGCTCTCCGGTTTCAATTAAATCTCCTAGGATGTCCCCCTATTGAAGGTTTCTTTAGCAATTTTTAGGGTCGTTCACCTCCAATCATGCTCAGCATACTCTTCTAAGTTTATCAGCGGGGAAAACACCCCCAAGGAGGGGAGATGAATATATAAACTATGGGGGGGAGATTACAAGTATACGGGACCTGGACAGTCCCCCCAGACCATGAAGGAACCCCCCCTCTAGATGGTATACCGGCAACTCCTCATCATCGAAGCACCCTGGGGGTAGTTCACAGTTTTTTTGTCTCCTTTTTCCAACTGCTGGCCCTTCTTCTGGGTTTTCTCCTCTTTTATGGGTATTGGATAAAATTTCTTTTTTGGGCAATGATATTTATGGTAGGGAATATAGATGTGATATGAGAGGTGAATGAATGTGTCAGTCATCCTAGAACCTATACTCACTGTTAATTTCATATTTTGTATGATAATCCTAGTAATGGGATATTGGGGGTTCCGGAAATTTGAAAATCCCCTACTATTTTATATTGGCCTAGCCTTTGGACTTTTTGGAGTGTCCCATTTGGCCCAGTTGACAGGGTACCCCAGTAATACATTATCCCTTATAATAATACGGACTATAGCCTATCTACTAGTTATCTTCGCCCTCTTTCACACTATAACAAAAGTGTGATTAGATTTTAATAGGATGTTTGGGGGCCTCCATGTAGAGGGGGAGGACTTTGGGGGGGTATCAGTTAACATGGGGCCTATAATTGTGGGTCATTCAACTTCTAGGACGTCAAGTTCGATGCATTCTGCGGGGGTTTTAAGTATTTCACTTACACTTGGTTTTGTCCTCCCATCATCACCTGAGATAAGCTCCTTTATGTAAAGCCCCCCTTCAGTCTTTAATATAAGTTCAAGGGTTCTGGGATCAATTATCTCCCATTTCACGTCGATTACTCTTCTTTTCCGTATTTTGTCCGCTCTTCGATGGGATACCCTCCTTGGGGTTCTTTGCTTGATCAAATTTAACGATTTCAGCCTTTCGAGGGTTGATGGTTCGATTTCATCCTTTAATTTAACCTTAGCCCGGTAGATTTTATAAGAAGATGAACTTTTGATTTCCACTTTACGATTGCGTGTGGAGAATTTTAAGTCTAAAACTTCGATTTTGCCCCCGGCGGATTTATTGATCTCATTAGCTATCTCTTTGAGGTTTAGGGTTCTTATCCTCGGTTCTTTGATTTCGAGTATGAAGGGTCTTCCTTTCCCGAGCATCCTCACGTCGACATCTTCTCTTCCAGCTCCGTGGAATTTTGACCCTGACCCTTGAGTTGCCTTGAGCACGGGCTCCGCGACTAGTTCTTCCACTGATGTGGGGTACATTTTACCGGTGAAATTGCACCTTGGACAGCCCCGCCCTTTACATTCTCTACAGGGCCATTTTGTCTGGGGTATGCCCCTTACGAGTTTCCTGTACCGGCCTTCTATAAATAAGGGGTTTATCTGTATCCATGCCCGTGGTTTTAATGTTCTGAAGTCAACTTTAACAACAATATCAGGGTTTTCGAAGTCTACACTACAATTAAACCTTTTTTTCAGGATTTTCCCGAGTTCTCTGTTAATTTCTTTTTTTATACTTTCAACTTCAATGTTTAACTGGTTGTTTATCTCCTCATCAGTGCTTAATATGTCCTCTGGTAGTCTGCTTCCTACTAGTAGGGTTGAAAATTCAAGGTTTAGTTTTTTTATTTTTTTTTCGACATAGTCTGCTGTTTTTTCAAGATCTTCTAATATCCCTTTACAGATTTTGCACTTTTTGTCTGATTTTTTTAATTTGAAGGTTTCAGTTAACTTTTCAGCCCTCTTAGGATTGCCTGGCCCTGATATGATATCTGAGAATTTGCGTCCAAAACAATTTGGACATATGCTCCCCCCTGTAATATCTAGTAGTTTTTCCAGTCTCTTTTCCGCTTCCATGTTCAACTCCCTAGCGTAGGAATTGTTTCATTAATTGTCCCATCGGACCTCCCCTGTTCCGTCTTCCAAGGCCTTTCATGGCCTTTTTTGTAACCTTGTAATATTTTAGGAGTTCTTTAACATCCTCGTTCCTTGTGCCTGAGCCCCTTGCGATCCTTTTTATCCTTGAGTGTTTGATCGCCTCTGGGTGGTCCAATTCATACTCTGTCATAGAATCCATTATGGTAAGGTATTTCTTGATCTTTTCTTCTGTTGCATCAGGGGCGTTCTTTGGCAGTTTATCAAGGCCTGGGATCATGTTTATGACTTGTTGTAGTGGGCCCATTTTCCCCATCATCTCGAATTGCGATTTCATCTCCCTTAGGGTGAATCTGCCTGTTAGGATGGCGTCTACTGTCTCTTCACTCACTTCTTGTTCTTCTGCGATCTCCTCTGCTTTTTCTAGTAAGCTTCTGATGTCCCCCATTCCTAGGAGTCTGGAGATGAACCTTTCTGGGTCGAAGACTTCGAAATCTTCTAGTTTTTCGCCGGTGCCTATGAATTTTATTGGGGCTCTTATCTCCGCAACTGCTGATAGTGCGCCACCACCCTTGGCTGACCCGTCAAGTTTTGTCACTATTATTGACCCAACAGGGGTGCTCTGGGAGAATGCTCTTGCCTGTTCTCCCGCTTGTTGCCCTATTGTACCATCTATTACGAGTATTGTCTCATCTGGTCTGATTACAGTTGATAATTCTTTCATTTCTTTGAGTAGGTGCTTTTCTTCTTTGTGTCGTCCTGCCGTGTCAAAGATTATAACATCGTAGTCTTTGAATTTTTCAAGTCCCCTATCCGCGATTTCTAGGGGGGTCTGGTTTTCTGGTTCCCCATAGACTGGTATGTTGATTTCTTGCGTGAGTTGTTTTAACTGGTCGAATGCGGCTGGCCGCCATGTGTCTGTACATACTATGGCAGTGTTGAGTCCCTTCCTTTGGAAGTGGCGGCTTAGTTTCCCTATGGTGGTTGTTTTACCACTCCCTTGCAATCCTACAAAGAGTATCTTATAGGGTTTTTTGTCTATTTTGAGGGGTTTTGGGGTTTCTCCAACGAGTTTCACCATTTCCTCGTATACTATCCTTATAATATGTTCCTTGGGGGTCACGCCTTTTGGGGGTTCTTCATCAAGGGCTCTTTCCTCTATTGACTTGGATAATTTGAATACGAGTTTTATATTAACATCTGCTTGGATTAATGCACGTTGTATATCCTTTATAACCTCTTTCACCACTTCCTCATCTACTATGGTCATCCCTGCCAATTTTTTCATAGTCTTTGCGAGAGTCTTGCCTAGTTTGCCTAACATGATAATCACTTTGAAAAAAATTAGATTAATAACTATAGAAATATATTAGGGATATCCCAGATTTATATTTATAGGATAGAACCCTTGTGATGGAAATGCTAAAAAAATTGGAGAAAACACTGAAAAAGGCACCCATCATAAAAAAAGGAGAGTATAACTACTTTGTGCATCCTATAACCGATGGGATACCCCTCACAACCCCTGATATACTAGAAGAGGTGGTTGATGAGATAACAAAACGCTATACTCTAGATGTTGATAAGATAGTGTGTATAGAGGCCATGGGCATACACCTTGCCACAGCATTATCACTTAAAACTAGAATACCATTCGTAGTTGTGAGAAAACGCGAATACGGACTCCCAGGCGAAGTCGCAGTCCACCAAACCACAGGATATAGTGAAGGGGAATTATACATCAATGGCATCAAAGAAGGTGACAGAGTCCTTGTCATAGACGACGTTGTAAGTACCGGAGGAACATTATTACCAGTTCTCCAAGCCCTCAAAAAAATGAACGTAGAAGTAGCTAAAGTCATAGTAATAATAGAAAAAGGCGAAGGCAAAAAACTCGTGGAAGAAAAAACAGGCCACAAAATAGACACACTAATAAAAGTAGATATCATCGATGATAAGATAATAACAAGCCCCCCAAAGGAGGCCTAGCTTGGCAGATTACCAATTTGACACCCCCAAAGTCATAAAAGAGGCTAAAAAGTATAATCCCAAGATAATAGGATTACAGTTCCCAGACGGTCTTAAAATCCACGCAATAAAACTGGCCAGAAAACTTGAAAAAGAAACAGGTGCTACCATCCTAATATCAGCAGATCCATGTTATGGTGCGTGTGACCTTGCAGATACCAAACTGGAAGGTATAGTCGATCTTCTAATCCATTATGGTCACACACCCTTACCAATTGATTATAGTATCCCAGTCATCTTCATAGAAGCATACGCCAAAATCGATATAATACCCGCCCTCAGATCCTCCCTCAAACTATTATCAGGATACGAGAAGATAGGGGTGGCCACCATAACCCAACACTTACACTTACTCGACGAAGCCACGAAATTCCTAGAAGAACATGGTAAGCGGGTTTTATCAGGCAAGGGGGCGGGTACTAGACGAGGGCAGATCCTAGGTTGCAATTTCTCATCAGTTAAAAAATTAGACGTTGATGCTTACCTATTTATTGGTAGTGGAGATTTTCACCCTCTTGGTATAAGATTATCCACAGGGAAACCGGTTATCGCAGCGGATCCATACACAGGACAGGTGAAGAACATAGAAGATTTTGCTGATAGGATTTTAAGGATAAGATTTGCTGCCATTACAAGGGCCAGGGAAGCCAAGAAATGGGGGGTTATAATGTCATCTAAGAAGGGTCAGAGGAGGCTATCCTTGGCCCTCAGACTGAAACAGGCCCTTGAAGAGTCTGACAAGGAAGCATTTATAATAATATTAGATGATATTTCTCCGGGGTTGCTCGCCCCCTTCAGGGAATTGGATGCTTTTGTAGTTTCTGCTTGTCCGAGAATGCCCATAGATGATTATCAATTATATGATAGGCCCATTTTAACCCCCATAGAATTGGAGATAGTCCTTGATAAAAGGAAATGGGAGGATTATACCCTAGATGAGATCCTATTCTAGGGATACAAAGTATATATATGAGAAGATAAAAAAGATAGAATTAGAAAGACTTATACTATTTTTTGTATTAATCCTATTGAGGTGAACTGATGAAGGCGAAATCTGGGGATTTTGTTTTTCCCGGAGACTCCTTGGCTGTCATAGAAGAATTCGTACCAGCAGAGGGGACATACGAAGAAAAGGGTAAAATAAAATCGCTCTTTGTAGGCGAAGTTGCGAGAGATGAGAAAAATAAACGCATAAAAGTCATATCAAAGACAGAAACACCCCCAATACTAAAAGAAGGTGCAGTAGTCATCGGAGAAGTTATCGAAGTGAGGGGTCAAAGGGCCCTAGTAAGAATATACCATGTTAAGGGTAGTTCACGAGCCCCTGTAACATCATTCATGGGTGCAGTCCACATCTCACAGGTGACAAATGGCTACCTATCAAAGTTGACAGAAGCCTTTAGGATAGGGGACATAATTGAGGCTAGAGTAAGCAGACTAGTAGGCTTAACTGGCATAGACCTCCAAACCACACAGAGGAGTCTTGGGGTTATAAAGGCTATGTGCACCCGTTGCAGACACTTCATGAAAAAAGCAGGAAATGACGAAGTTATTTGTCCAAATTGTGGTAACAGGGAAAAGAGGAAACTCTCCACAGATTATAAGCTTAAATAATATTGGAGGAGAAAAAGTGAAGATTATCCGCGACGAGAAAAATGAACTGGAGATAATATTTGAAGGGGAAACTCACACACTCTGTAATGCCCTGCGCAAAATCCTCCTCGAAGATGAAACCGTGAAGGCCGTAGCATACTCCATAGACCATCCCATAATAGGGGAACCCCACATGTATATAAGAGGGGATAATCCACGCGAATCCCTTAAAAGGGCGGCTAAGACGCTTAAGGAAAAATCCAAGGAATTCAAGGACCTTATAAAAGCGGTCTAGTCCATGAAAGAGAAAAAATTCAGGAAGATAAAATCTGAGATAAGGATCCTGGGGATCGATGACGCCCCATTCACACCCCACACTAAAGATGATGTCCTAGTTGTTGGCACCGTTTTTAGGGGTGGCTCATGGTTGGATGGTGTCCTAACAACCCACATAAAAGTTGATGGAACTGATTCTACACCTAAGATAATTGAAATGGTTAAAAATTCAAGACACTTCGACCAATTAGGTGTTATAATGTTAGATGGGATAACACTAGGCGGTTTCAATGTCGTTGACGTGGAAAGAATATTCAAAGAAACCGGCCTCCCGGTTATAATTGTTATAAGGAAAATATCCGACTTTAAAAGGATAAAAAGAGCACTCCAAGGAAAATTCAAGGATTGGGAGTGGCGATGGGATGCAATAAAAAGGGCCGGTAAAATATACCCGGTAAAGGTTGAGGACACCATCTATATACAAGTGAAGGGCATAAAATTAGATGATGCCATGGAGATCGTTAAGATTTCAACAACAAGGAGCGCGATCCCGGAGCCTATAAGAGCGGCCCATCTTATCGCGGCAGGGGTGGAAAAGGGGGAATCAAAGGGTAACGCCTAAACCAAAAAGGGTGGTTAAAATATACAAGAATCCTCTATTAGCAGTGGATATTGTTATCCTCTGCCCCGATGATAGTATCATACTCATCAAAAGGAAAAAGAACCCATACAAGGGATTCTGGGCGCTCCCAGGCGGTTTCGTAGAATATGGGGAGAGGGTTGAGGAAGCAGCCCTAAGAGAAGCCTGGGAAGAGACGGGCTTAAAGGTGGAATTAGATCATCTACTAGGTGTTTATTCAGATCCAGACCGTGACCCCCGCGGACACGTTATAAGCATATGCTTCATAGCCCACAAGATCGGTGGAAAATTAAAGGCAGATACAGATGCCAGTGAAGTTTCCAAGTTCAAATGGGAAGAACTAAAGAAGATAAAATTAGCATTTGACCATGCTACCATACTAGAGGATGCATACAAGTTTCGGAAAAAAATTATAAAAGGGAAAAATGTATAGAATAGAGGTCACTGGTAAAAAATATCAGATCCTATGATCCGGGAGGAAGAAGATGGAATTTTGTCCAAAATGTGGAGCTATAATGTTCCCAGACAAAAAAAAGTTTAAATGTAAATGTGGACATGAAAAGAAGATAACAAAGGAATTATCAGATAAATACAAGGTATCAGAGAAGATTGAAAGCAAGGAAAGCGTCATATTCACCGGAGAAGATGTTAAAACCCTCCCCACGACCAAGACCGAATGTCCAAAGTGTGGGAACAAAGAAGCTTTTTGGTGGATGCAACAGACAAGAAGGGCTGACGAAGCCGAAACCCGCTTTTTAAGATGCACCAAATGTAAATATACATGGAGGGAATACGATTAAAGACCAATTCAATAAGATCTTCAAGGATTTGAAAAATAATATCCTCAAGATAGAATTCAAAAAATACAACCTCGAGGATATGATAATAGAATTCAAAAAAACTAGGAAGATCCTATATGATAAAAGGGATGATATGATATCATATGGTGGCGTTTTCATAGGCATACTATTTCTCATATCAGGCGTCCTATACCTGAATCCACCCGTTAAAAAAGTGGCAGACAATGTCATATTTGGTGAACACGCAGTCATGGCAGCCTTCCTCATGATATTAGGGATCCTAGTTATAGTAGCTGCGCTGAAAGAGAAGATCATTTCAAAAACGCCACTAGCTAGTATCTATACCGAAATGAAAGCAGTGGAAACTGAAAAGGATAAAAAAGATAAAAAGAATAACATTGAATAATCCTTTTCATGGAGGATACCCCCCACACCCTAGGAAATTTTTAAAGAATATACAGTGAGGAGGACTATAAATGTTTAAGGCGGAATTGAGTGACCCTAACATTTTAAAGACGAGTTTTGATGCTATTTCATCAATTGTTGATGAAGTCCAGATACAAGTGGATAGTGAAGGCATGCGCTTAGACGCCCTTGACAGGAGCCATATAACATTCGTACACCTTGAACTCCATAAGGAACTATTCGATGAATACGAATGCGACGAACCCGAGAAGATCAACATAGACACCGAAGAATTAATGAAGGTCCTCAGACGTGCCAAGGCAGGTGATCGTCTAAGGATAACAAGCGACGATGCCAACCTCATATTAACATTCGAAGGAGAGGCTACACGCCAATTCAAGATAAGATTAATAGACATTGAATACGAAACACCCCAGCCTCCAGAGATAGGATATGAAACTGAATTTGAAGTCCCATTTTCACTATTGAAGGATGCTATAGCAGATATTGACATATTCTCTGATAAGATCACCTTCAAGGTCGACGAGGAAAAATTCATAGTATCTGCCACAGGAGAATTCGGCGATGCGACAGTAGAATATTATCATGGCGGAAAGATAAAAGAACCAGCAAGGAGCGTATATTCACTCGACAAGATCAGGGAGATGCTAAGAGCCGATCGATTCAGTGAAACAGCCACAATAAACCTTGGGAATGACATGCCCCTCAAACTAACATTAAAAATGCCAGATGATATGGGAGAATTAAGCTTCCTCCTCGCACCACGCCTAGAAGCCGAAGAATGAAAATTTGGGGATGAATAGGCTTGGATGATTTCTTCAGGGAACTTAGGAGGATACAAAAAAAGGAAAGGGACGAACGTGGACTTGCAAGGGTAGGTGATGATTTCTACAAGAAAACCCATGAATACATGGAAAAACTCATGGGCACCCTAAGCAAAGACCCCTTAAATAGCAAGGGACACCACCTTCTAAGGGAAGTTCAAAGGATAACCATGGAAATATGTGAACGCAGAGAACATAAAATAACTGACATCGCAGTAATGAACGTCCAAAGATCATATAATCTCTTCAATAAAAACCCCAAATTAGACTTGAATGATAAAAGTCCACCCAATCTAACCCCTGAAGAAAAGAAATTATATTCATCTATCACAAGTCTTTTAATCGAACACCGCTCCAGAGTATTCCCAATCCTACAAAGCAAACCAGCAAACACAAAAGCCTCCAACAAAAAAGAGAAAATAAAATCCGCCAGAACCGAAATCGAAACAATCATAGTATATGATGAAGTACCATCAACAATTGTTGGAGTTGATGAAAAGGTTTATGGACCATTCAAACCCCAAGATATTGTCAGATTACCATCCATCACCGCAAGGATATTCGTAGATTCCGGCAAAGGACGGTTTATTAAACATTAAATAATCCAACACCACCAAAGTTATAAATAGACAATCATTGATATAATTACCATGAAAATTATTTTTCAACTTTTAGATGATATTCTGAGGTGATTACAAAATGAAAATTCCTAAAGAAAGAAGGACATACTGTCCACATTGCAGGAAACACACCATCCATGAGGTACTAGAATCGAAAAGGCGTAAGGCCAGTGAATTAAAATGGGGTCAAAGGCAATTCAGGAGGGTTACCGCAGGTTACAGAGGATATCCAAGACCATTACCCTCAGGTAATAAGCCCGTGAAAAAATTAGACTTACGCTTAAAATGTAAAGAATGCGGAAAATCCCACACAAAAAGAAGAACATTCAGGGTCGGGAGAGTTGAATTCACCACATAATCTGGGGGTGTGGCCATGTTCTATGAAAGTAGGAGCAATTTTCTACGGGTTAAATGCATAGATTGTGGAAACCAACAGATAGTATTTGACAGGGCCGCATCCTATGTACAATGCATAATATGTGGCAAGACACTAGTTGAACCAACCGGTGGCAAGGCAAAAATCAAAGCCCAGATCCTAGAGGTCCTAGACTAAGGTGTTTTCATGGTTAGAAGGAGAAAAGAGTGGCCGGAAGAAGGCGAATTAGTAGTTGCAACTGTACATAAAGTTCTAAGTTATGGCGCCTTCGCAAAACTTGAAGAATATCCGGGTAAAGAGGCCTTCATACACATCTCAGAGGTTTCATCAGGTTGGGTTAAAAACATAAGAGATTTTGTCAGGGAGAATCAGAAGATCGTGGCTAGAGTGTTAAGGGTCAACCCTGAAAAGGGACATGTTGACGCTTCCATGAAACGCATAAGGGATGATCAGAGACGGAAGAAAATACAAGCCTGGAAGATCGAGCAAAAGGCTGAAAAATTTTTAGAATTAGCAGCTAAAGGTCTAGGTAAAAGCCTTGAGGAGGCCTATGATGAAGTAGGTTATGATTTGATGGATATATTCGGCGATCTTTATGGTGCATTTGAAACCGCAGCAGAGGAAGGTGAAAAAGTGCTAATAGAGGAGAGAATCCCCAGAGAGTGGGCTAAGGCCATCACAAAGATCGCTAAAAAAAATATAACACCCCCAGAGGTTCAAGTAACAGGATATGTGGATATTAAATCTTATGCCCCCAATGGTATAGAGATAATTAAAAAAGCCCTCAAGGCCGCCCAGAAAGTAGGGGCGATCGTACAGGCTGTTGGAGCACCCCGTTACCGTTTAATAGTTAAATCAACAGATTATCCAACAGCCGAAAAGAAGCTTAAAAAGGCCGCGCAAAAGTGTATAGACATAATAACAAAAGAAGGGGGAAAAGGCGAATTCCATCGTGAATTAACATGAAAATGCGAAAATGTTCTTCTTGTGGAGAATACACGTTAAAGGAGAAATGCCCATATTGTGGGATGAAAACAAAGAACGTGGCCCCGCCAAGATATTCCCCAGAGGATAAATATGGGAAATATAGGCGCATTTTAAAAAAGCAAATGCTCTTTAAAAAAAATAATGGGGGGTAAACATGAAAGAGACAATAATAAATGTCTTAGAGGAAGTGGAATTAGACCAGCCAATATTCATAGAGGCTTTACCAGGTATAGGACACGTGGGAAAATTAGCCGCTGATCACATCATCGACGAATTAAATGCCACAAAATTCGCAGAACTTTACTCACCATCATTTCCTCCACAAGTTCTAGTAGATGACAATGGCATTATAGAACCTATGAAAAACGAATTCTATTATCTGAAATCGGTCGGCAAAGAAAAAAGGGACTACATAATACTAATAGGTAATACACAAGGACTCTCACCAGAGGGACAATACGAAATCTGTGGCATGATACTAGACTTTGTGGAAAAACATGGTGTCAAAGAAATATACACCCTTGGGGGGTTAGCCACAGGCCAACCAGTTGAAGTTTCAAAGGTTTACGGCGCCGCCACAAACATGAAACTCGCCAAGAGACTGAAAAAGCATGGAGTCATTTTAAGGTCAGCTGATGGTGGTATAATAGGCGCATCAGGTCTACTACTAGGAATGGGAAACCTCAGAGGAATGGAAGGCGTCTGCCTCATGGGTGAAACACCAGGATACTACATAGATGCCGAGGCCGCGAGAGCACTGCTCAACGTCCTCATGGAACTCCTAAAACTGGAAATAGGCACTGAAAAGCTTGAAGAGCGGGCTAAGGAAACCCGTAAGATGATATCAAAGGCTCAGCAGATGGAGCAGGAAATGATAGAGAGGATGACGCTCAAACCAGGCGAAGAAGACCTCAGATACATAGGCTGATCTCAGATGATAATAAACGCGGATCTGCACATACACAGCTGCTTTTCCCAGGCAACATCCCAGAAAATGACCATAAAGAACATAGCCCCACAAGCAAAACTCAAAGGCCTAGACCTTGTAGGTACCGGTGACGGATTCCACCCAAAATGGCTTAAAATGATCATAGAGAATACAAAGGCTACAGAAGATGGTATCTACTCCCATGAAGACTGCGACTTCATAATAACAAGTGAAGTCGAAGACCTGAAACGAGTCCACCACCTCCTAATATTACCATCCATAGAAACAGCCATAGAATTAAAAGAAAAGTTACCATCATCCAACATCAACAAGGAGGGCAGACCCAAGGTTAGAATGCGAGGATCAGAGATCATGGACCTCGTACATGAATATGATGGGCTCATCGGCCCATCCCATGCCTTCACACCATGGACCAGCCTATACAAATCCTATGATAGTTACAAGGACTGTTATGGTAAAGCACCCGATTTCCTGGAATTGGGCTTATCAGCCGACACCGACATGGCTGACAGGATAGAAGAACTCCAAGACATCCCATTCTTGACAAATTCTGATGCACATTCCCCTTGGCCCCACCGCCTCGGTAGAGAATTCAACCAATTCAAAGTAGATGAAATCTCCTTTTCCGCTATTAGAAGGTCTATAAAGGGGAAAAAGATACGTGCAAATTATGGTTTCGATCCAAGACTTGGTAAATATCATCTTACAGCGTGCACGCGCTGTTACAGGGTCTATGAACCCGAAGAGGCCATAAAACTTGGCATGAAATGTTCATGTGGGGGGACCATCAAGAAGGGTGTGGATTATCGGATCCATGAAATAGCCACATGGAAAAAGCCACATCACCCAAGTCATCGCCCACCTTATATCCATATCATGCCCCTCGCTGAGATAATCAGCATGAAACATGGGAAGAGTGTTACAACACGTTACGTTCAGAGAATCTGGGGAAAACTTGTAGAAGAGTTCGGTAGCGAAATAAAAGCGCTCCTTGAAGCCCCATTGGATAAGATAATGGAGGTGGATGGGGAAACCGCGCTTGCAATAAGAGCTTTTAGGAGTGGCTCCCTGATCATAATACCCGGTGGTGGGGGCAGATACGGTGAAATAAGATTCCCAGAGAATACACTAGACGCCTATTTTCGATAGGATCTCAAGTCATCGTCTATGAACCTTAAAAATTGATATTATTGGAAGAACAATCACCCCCCATAAACGGGGGGATCTTAAAATAAATCATATCATTAGATGCTATCTTCTCCGATGGAATAGTGAACGGACCCGCCGGGATTTGAACCCGGGACCTTCGGATTAGGAGTCCGATGCCCTATCCAGGCTAGGCTACGGGCCCCATGCACTTGGTGAGGATTTTTGTAGCGGACCCGCCGGGATTTGAACCCGGGACCTTCGGATTAGAAGTCCGACGCCCTATCCAGGCTAGGCTACGGGCCCCTTCCATGTTTTTATGGATAAAAAAATTGTAAATTTTTAGTATATAAAAATTTTTTGTCTTGGGGGGCTTCTGGTTTAGAGTCACATGTATATTGGTGTTTCTGTGGGGGTTGTGGGTGTTTCTGTTTTGTGTACTTTTTCTGCTAATTTTTTAAGTCTTGATTCGATTGCCTGGGCTTCTTTTAGTAGTGGTTCTGTGTCTACTTCCAGGCCTAGCATTTTGTTGAGGGCTTCGACCACTTCTGCTGCTGCTCTTGGATCTGGGTAGGGTGTTAGTATTTCGCCGAAGAGGCAGGAGGCTGGTATGTTTTCTATGGCGCATCTTGTTAGTAATGTTCCTGAGATCCCGCTGATGTTCCCGAAGGGTAGTATTGGTATGTCCAATTTTCCAAGTCTTTTTAGGGTGTCTTTGCTATTGGCTGCTCCCGCGACTAGGTGTGATTTTTGTCTTACGATGACGCTGTTGAATGTTATTAGTTCTTTGCTGTTGTTTCTTTTCATCCATTTTACCATTGCATTGGTCATGTCATAGACTACAGATGATGGTAGTATGAAATCTGAGAGGAAGAGTACTAGCCCTTCTCCTTCGTATATTCTGAAGGGGTGTATTGCAACACCCCTGTAGAGGACTGCTAGGGGTGGGAAGTATTTAGAGTCGATGTATCCTATTTCTCTCATTTTGAGGTCGTCTACTAGGAGCCATCCTACGATGTTACCTATCAGTCCCAAGCCTGGGGATCCTTCAAGGACTATGGCGTTTTCAATTTCCTCGGATATTATTGTGCATGATTCATTTTTTGTTTCGACTTTCATGGTGGGGCACCACCACCCCCGCCTATGTTTTTACCTGTGACGGGGTCTATATGGATTTCTCCGATTATTTTACCATCTTTTTCTATTGGCACTACATATACTGGTTCTCCGCCTATGTTAACGAGGCGTGGGGTTCCTGCTTTAGCGCCTTCTTCTTTTATGTATCCCTGGGCTATATTCTGCGCTTCTGATGGACTCACGGGATAACCTCCATTACCTCCAATGTTAATACCACTTGAACCACTGGATCCCCCTGCACTTCCACCTGCACCGCCGCCAGCACCTGCAGAACCGCCTGCTCCACCAGCTCCACTGCCAGTTCCTGGGGAGGATGGATTGGTGCTGTCTGAGCTTGTTGGTTGCCATAGGATTTCAGGGTTGTTGCTTATCTGGTAACCTGCTGCGATGGCTCCGATGATTAAAACTATCGCCACTGAAATTATAAGCTTGGAGTCTATCATCGATACTCACCTTCTATCCTTTATCGGATTTTACAAGTATCTATTATGTTTTTTTAATATAAAAATTGTATAGTATTATCCATTAATATTTTTTTATGATTTTATTAATTTCTGTTAATTTTTTATTCTAGTATAAATATTTTTCACTTTTTCTTTAATGAAAAAATTATAATGGAAAACTTTATAATTATTTAAACAGATATAAATAATGATTCAACTCTAAAAAGAAGAGGTGATACACTTGAGCGAAAGGATTGTTATATCGCCGACCAGCCGACAGGAAGGCCACGCAGAACTTGTCCTGGAAGTCGATGATGAAGGGATTGTGACAAAGGGACGATACTTCAGTATTACTCCCGTGAGAGGTCTTGAAAAGATGCTAATCGGAAAGGCCCCTGAAACAGCACCAGTATTCACACAGAGGATCTGCGGAGTCTGCCCAATACCCCACACACTAGCATCAACCGAGGCAGTGGAAGACTCACTCGGCGTAGAACCCCCAAAGGCCGCTAAACTACTCCGAGAATTAACATTAGCCGCACACCACGTGAACAGTCACGCAATACACCACTTCCTCATAGCACAAGACTTCGTACCAGAAAACCTCATGAAAACAGCCATAGAATCAGTCTCAGAGATAAGAAAAAATGCACAATACGTCGTTGACATGGTCGCAGGAGAAGGCATACACCCCTCAGATGTTAGAATAGGTGGAATGGCTGATAACATAACAGAACTTGCAAGAAAAAGATTATACACAAGATTAAAACAACTCAAACCAAAAGTAAACGAACACGTGGAACTCATAATAAGCCTAGTCGAAGAAAAAGGACTCCCAGAAGGATTAGGAGCACACAACCAGCCCACATTAGCAACACACCAACTATATGGTGACAGGACAAAATTTGACCTAGACCGTTTCACAGAGGTCATGCCAGAAAGCTGGTACGACGACCCAGAAATAGGCAAAAGAGCATGCTCAACAATACCCCTATATGATGGAAGAAGCGTGGAAGTAGGGCCAAGGGCAAGATTCGTAGAATTCCAAGGCTTTAAAGAGAGAGGAGTTGTAGCACAACACGTCGCCAGGGCCCTTGAAATGAAAACCGCATTATCAAGGGCAATCGACATACTAGATGAACTCGACACATCAGCACCCGTAATGGCAGACTTCGACATAACAGGGACAGGTAAACTAGGTGTTGGTGCAATAGAAGCACCAAGAGGACTGGACGTTCACCTAGCCCAAGTAGCTGATGGTAAGATACAATTCTACAGTGCACTTGTCCCAACAACCTGGAACATACCAACAATGGGACCCGCAACTGAAGGCTTCCACTATGAGTTCGCTCCACACGTTATACGGGCATACGACCCATGTCTATCATGTGCAACCCACGTGATGGTCATCGACGACGAAGATAAAACTCCCATAAAAAATGAAATGGTCAGGATCTAAAATCATGCCATACGATGCTGAGATTCTAGTAGTGGGCTGCGGGAACATCCTATTCAAGGATGACGGCTTCGGCCCGGCGGTAATCCAAGCCATTGAAGAACACTTCAAAGACAAAGACAAACCAGATAATGTTCTATTCATAGACGCAGGTACCGGCGGCCCGCATTATGTGTTCTCACTCCCCCACGAGTCTTGGAGGAAGATAATAGTCGTGGACGTCGTGGAATTCAACGCAGAACCCGGAACTTTGAGGAAATTTAATCTTGAGGAGATACCAAAGGGCTCCTACCAGAACATGCATTCATGGCCAGTGAACCAGCCCCTCCATGAACTCAGCGAAAAAATCGACGTGGTGGTAATAGGGTGTAAACCAAAGGAGATATCCGCCCCCTATGTGGAAATGGGCCTCACACCCCCAGTTGAGAAGGCCATTCCCAGGGCGGTTAAGATGATTTTAAACGAAATTGGGGTTTATCAATGAGCTTAATTGCCCGTATTAAAAGATTTTTAGGATTGGAGGCGAAACCTGAAAAAGAGGAAAAGGTTGTTGAAGTTCCAAAAGAGGAGGTTGAGAAAGTGGCTGAAGAAAAAGCAAAACCAAAAATAGGTTACATCCACCTAAGTGGGTGTACCGGAGATGCAATGTCGTTAACAGAAAATTACGACATCCTTGCAGATTTACTAACTGACATGGTAGAGATAGTTTACGGACATACTCTGGTGGATGTATGGAAAATGCCCGAGATGGACCTAGCACTAGTGGAAGGGTCCGTATGCTTGCAGGATGAACACAGCCTAAAAGAATTAAAGGAGGTAAGGGAAAAGGCCAAACTAGTATGTGCATTCGGATCATGCGCCGCAACAGGCTGCTTCACAAGATATGCCCGTGGAGGCCAACAAGCACAACCAGCACACGAATCCTTTGTACCAATATCAGCTGTAATAGATGTTGACTTGGCCTTGCCAGGATGCCCACCATCACCCGAGATCATAGCCAAAGCCGTTGTAGCACTCCTAAACAATGACATGGATTACCTTAAACCCATGTTAGATCTTGCAGGTTATAACGAGGCCTGCGGATGCGACTTGCAAACAAAGGTGGTTAACCAGGGCCTCTGCATAGGCTGCGGTACATGTGCCATGGCCTGCCAGACAAGGGCTCTTGAAATGGTGAATGGAAGACCAGAACTCAACAATGACCGTTGCATAAAATGTGGAGTATGCTACGTCCAATGCCCAAGGAGTTGGTGGCCAGAAGAACAGATAAGGAAGGAGTTAGGATTATAGGGAGGCTGTGAAGATGGTTTTAGGAAAATACAAAGAGGTATTTGCTGCCAGATCAACTGATAAAGAGATCTTGAAGATAGCACAGGATGGGGGAATTGTAACAGGACTACTATCATATGCCCTTGACGAGAAGATAATCGAAGGGGCGGTGGTTGCTGGTCCAGGAGACGAATTCTGGAAACCCGAACCTATAGTCGCAATGACATCAGATGAGCTGAAAGCAGCTGCGGGCACCAAGTACACGTTCTCTCCAAACGTTTGGATGCTCAAAAAGGCTGTTAGACAATACGGTATAGAGAAACTAGGTACAGTGGGCATACCCTGCCATTTAATGGGTATAAGGAAGATGCAAACATATCCATTCGGTGTCAGATTCCTCGCTGATAAGATAAAGTTACTCATCGGTATATTCTGTATGGAGAACTTCTCATACAGTTCACTGCAGACATTCATCTCTGAGAAGATGGGACTCAGCCTAGAACTAGTAGAAAAAATGGACATAGGTAAAGGAAAATTCTGGGTCTACACCCACGATGATGTATACACTCTACCACTCAAGGAAACCCATGGATATGAACAAGCAGGTTGCAAAGTATGCAATGACTATGTAGCTGAACTTGCAGATGTATCAACAGGATCTGTAGGAACACCTGATGGATGGTCCACAGTGTTCCTGAGAACTGATACGGGGGAGTCAATATTCAAGGACGCGCTTGAAGCAGGTTTATTCGAGACCAAACCTATAGAGGAAGTCAAACCCGGTCTGGGATTGCTTGAAAAATTAGCATCACAGAAAAAGGAAAAAGCAGAGAAGACTGTTGCTGAGAGGAAAGAGATAGGGTTACCCACACCCTATTAATCCCCTCATCCTCTTTTTTTATTCGAAAACCTATACCCTTGGTAATATGATTCTCAAAAGTATCAGGTAGATTATTCCTAGGATTATCCCTGCGATGGCTAAATATTTTCCAGTTAACTCTTTTTCCTTGATCTCCCTGAGGGCTAATATGCCGAATATTATTGCCAATATTGCCTTCTCCGCTCCTAGAAGCTGTATAAAAGCGCATATACCAATAGCTATACTTGCAATGGCGAAACTGCTCCTCATATTAACTCACCTCCACCCAAATTCTTCATAGCATCTTTAAATGCCTTGTACATTTCCTGGTTATATGCTATGAGCAATATCTTCTCTATTCTGGTTTCTTGGAGGAAATCCTTTATGGCTTCTATCATGGCACGGGCTGCTTTGTCCTTTGGCACCCCACCAACACCAGTACCCATACCCGGGAATGCTATAGATGAAATTCCAAGTTCTGATCCCCTTTTCAAGGCTGCGAGTGTTGCTTTCTTTATTGCTCTTATATTTGATGGTTGTGCAGGTTCTACCATTGTAGGGGCGTGTATAACATATTTCGCCTTTAATTTCCCCGCGGTTGTTGCTATAGCCCCACCTACTGGTATGGGAGCCTTCGAAGTCGCTTCTTTTTCTATACCCGCGCCACCCTTCTCTTTTATTGATAGGGCCACGCCTCCCCCCATCAGACCATAAGAATTCGCCGGGTTAACTATGGCATCAGCTTTGACATTAGTAATGTCACCCACTTTTACCTGGATTTCAGTTTCCTTGTACTGCAAAACCCTTATCCCTCTATGATATTTTTTTGGCCATTATTACTAGTCCAAAACCTCGATCGCTATTGATGAACAAATTGTCAAATTTGAAAAGATTTTTTAATATTGGTGCGCTCGTTCTTTTCATCCGACTTAGTAGAGTTGGCCGGTTTTGTGAAAGACCCTTTTCCCCTTCTTTTTTCGCCCTATTTAGTCTCATTTCTTCGATTTTCAAATAGATTCCTAGGAGTAGTCTGATGAATGGGAAACCGTAACATAGTATCTTTGTTGGTTTTAGATTTGCCTTTTTCAATTTATCTTTGATTTCATCCTTGGAGTATCTTCTAAGGTGGCCGGCTTGCTCGTCTCTTATGTTCCAAAGCTTTTCATTGTGGGGTACGCTAATTAATAGAACCCCATCATCTTTTAACCATGAATTAATCAACTTTAATAGTTTTAAATCCTTGTGTAAATGTTCTAACATTTCAAAACAGATTATGAGATCATATTTTTTCTTTGGTTTGAATTTTAATGCGTTGATATTATGAATTTTGACCCTTTGATGATTTTCCATTTTTTCGACTTCTTTTTGAGTCATTTGGATTGAATGTTCTGAAATATCAACAGCATCAACCTCATATCCTCTCTGAAGCAAATCTACTGTATAGTATCCATAGCCACAACCTAGGTCTAATGCTCTTTTACCATCCACATTATTTCCTATTTCATCTAGAAGATCGTCAATTAAATTTTTAAGATAAAGGCCTACTGGCCCTTCTAGGATCATGAAAAATTCACCCCCCCAAAAAATTTTATGGAAGAAGATTACCCCCCCATTAGTAGGATGTGGAGAATCTTCCATATTTTTTTTAGTTAAAAATAGTATATAAAATTTTCTGCATTGGCGAGAAAAAGCTTTTTTTATTCGGTTATGACCTGACAGCTGTCCTTTTCAACGATTATGGTATGCTCTGCTTGTGACACCAATGCACCACTCTTTTCTCTGAGCACATGGTATGGGTAGACTGCCCTGGATCTTATTAGCAGTCTCATGGAAGCGCTAAGCTTCTTAGGGTCGAAATATTCTGTCAGCCACCTCTGGGCGAATGGTAAACTTTTGTATTCTTCTTTTATCTTTTTGAGGACACTCCTTGCATGGGCTAATCTGAGTGGTCTGTCCCTTAAAAATCTGAAGATATACGCTTGGGGCATGTCAGTTACATATCCAACACCATCAGTTGCGAAGGGTTCGATGGCGAGAACATCTCCTTCTTCGAGTCTATGCGTATTTTTCTCGTTGACGTTAGGTACTGACAATCCTGAATGCAGTATCCATCTATCCATACTATGACCAGTAAGGTTAGTTACCGGTTTGAAACCGAAGTCATTTATGGTATCCTGGATGACCTTCCCTATCTTTTCGAGTTCTATGCCCGCCCTTATCATGCTTATAGCATTCTCAAGGGCGCTCTGGGATGCTTCGATCATTTTCAGGCTTTTTTCAAAGGTTTCATCTTCTCGGTCTCCTACGAGTATGCTTATGGCGGTGTCAGCTATATAACCATCTACATGCGCGCCCATATCTAATTTTACGAGATCCCCATATCTTATCCTGGTCTTGTCATTGGCAGGGGAAGTATAATGTGCTGTTATATCATTTATTGAAACATTACATGGAAATGCTGGTTTAGCCCCCTCTTTCCTAATATTATCTTCAACTAAATTTACAAGTTCTATAACTGGCAGATCTTCACGCACGAGCTTGGAAGCCTTCTTCCGGATCTTCGATAATATCTGTCCAGCTTTCTTGTATTCTTCCTCCATGATCACACGATCCTTGGTCAATAGTGAAATTTTTAACTTTTATAAACTTATTTATATATCATGTTCACTAAAAAGAATAATAGTGTGAGGGAGTGGTATGGCTACAAGTAGTGTTGTAATACCCCAGAATTTAATGATTTTAATTTTGGCTTTCATAGCGTTTGCGGCTATAGTTATAATTGCCATCCAATGGAGAAAGGTTAGAGAAGTGCAAAATAATGTCATATTACTCGAGAAGGAGATAGAACTTAGGAAAATATCACTCGTTGAGAAGGATATTGAATCTAAACGTTTAATGGAGACAACAATACCCCTTCCAAAGGAACAGCAGGAGAAATTAGCGAAGATAAGAAAAGATACGAAGAATATAATGCAGAGAATAGGATATCTCCACAGTGAGATAAGTGAAAGATTAGCGAGATTAGAAGCCCAGACAGAATTCAGAAAACTCGAAGAAATGCTAAAAGACATAGAAAAAAAGGAAAAAGAAGTGAATAAAATTTTGAAGAAAGTGAGGGATTAATATGAGCGCATTAGAACTGTTAGCTATACTTATACTCGCAGGGGCTATAATCATCCTATTATACTATTATCTCATGGAATCCGCTAATGTTAAGACACGTCTAAAATCCCATATTAGAATGGGAGAAAAATTCACCGAAGAGGAAGGTGGACGCATGAGCGTAAGCGAAAAAGTATCCGATGTAAGCGACAGGATAATCCACAAAGTGAGGGAAGTGCCCATAAGCACAGACATAATATCAAGTAAAATCGACGCTTTCCTAGAAGAGAAAAGCGACGAATTAATAAAAGACTGGGAACTAGCCACAAAAGATGATATAAAAACCCTACAAAGCAGACTAGACCTAGTATCACGTAATATAAGCGAATTAGAACAGAGATTCAATGAATATAGGGGTTATACCAACAAAAAACTCGAATCCATAGATAAAAGACTTAAAAAATTAGAAGATAAAATAAAGTGAACATATACCTTCCACAAAACCCCACCCAAACAAATCCAAGAAAAAAGACAAAATCACACAAGAACCTGGGAATACACCAAACAATTAAAGAGAAAAATAGTACCGGAGGAATCCCATAGGAACATTAGGCATTTATATGAGCTCCCCCCCTGGATAGAAAACTTCCACACAAATCAACCACCCCCAAGACAGAGGATGGTACATTCTACAAAAAAACCTAAAAAAATTATTTACCCCCCAATCTCAGCTCCCCATAAAATAAACTTAAATTTTACTTTTTCCGATAAAATAATTGTCAGATAATCAATAAAAGATCCGAAGAAATTGGGGGGGAAAAATTTATATAAGGTTATAACATAATCAATATTTAGCGGGGTGGGGTAGTCTGGTGATCCCGCGGGGCTCATAACCCCGAGATCCCTAGTTCAAATCTAGGCCCCGCTATTCAATACTATTCTTCGATGGAGTAAGCCGAAGGGCAGCTACCGGCCCCCACACACGCGTTGTGTGCGGGCTGAGGAAACTCCCCCCATCATACAGGATCCACGGTGCCGCAAGGCATCAGCCGAGAGGCTGGGCTCTGGAGCAGAAACGACACGTCCCCCAATTGGATGATAATGAGACCCCCAAAAACCGGATAAAGGGGTTGATTGACATTGGGGGGATCGGTGAAACGGCCAACCCGTGGGATGCAAGGGCAAATACTGCCGATGAGCACTGTACGAGGCAGAGGTAGCCCGCCTAGATGAATGCTGCCCAAGAACAGAAGGGGGGTTACTCTCGGCATGCTCCATCAATATATTATAGCATCTTTCATCCTCTCAAATAAACCCTTTTCTTTTTTGATTTCATCACCGCTAACCTTTGCAAATTCCCTTAAAAGCTCCTTCTGTCTCTTATTCAACTTTTGTGGTGTTACAACCCTCACTTTCACATATAAGTTGCCGCGGCCTTCCCAGTTGATATGGGGCATGCCATAACCTTTTACACGGAATGTGGTCCCGGTTTGGGTCCCGGGTGGTATTCTAAGTTTAACCGGTTTTTCCATGGTTGGAACTTCCACTATATCTCCTAGGGCTGCCTGGACAAAACTTATTGGCTTTTCAAAATAGAGATTAGCCCCCTTCCTTTCAAATAATCTGTGTGGTTTTATTTTTATCGTCACGTAAAGGTCGCCTGGGGGCCCGCCCCTAGGGCCCATTTCACCTTCTCCTGGGATCCTTAACCTTGAACCGTCCTCAACCCCCGGAGGCACCCTTATATGGATCGTGCTGGTTTTTTTCACCAACCCTGTACCGTTACAGTTGCTGCATGGTCTTTCAATGATCCTACCTTCCCCATTACAATCCGGGCAACTTGTTATATTCATTATTTGGCCCAGGAGCGTTCTTTGTACTTGTCTTATTTGTCCCGTGCCGTTACAGGTGGTGCATGTCCTTGTGCTGCTGCCGGGTTCTGCCCTTGACCCATTACAGGTAGGACATTTCCTTGTATGTGGGACTTTTATATCAGTTTCTAGGCCAGTGTATGCATCCTCTAGTGTTATTTCGAGTTTATAGTTTATGTCAGCCCCACGTTGGGGGCCCCTCCTTCTTCTCCTGCCGAAGCCGAAGATGTCGAATATGCTGCTGAAATCAAAGTCTAGGTCTTTGAATATGTCTTCGAAGTTTACGTTCCTGAATATGTCTTCTTGTGTGAATCCTTCCATGCCAGCGTGTCCGAATTGGTCGTATCTTTGTCTTTTCTCATCATCGGATAATACTGCGTAGGCTTCGCTGATCTCTTTAAATTTTTCAGCGGCATTTGGGTCATCACTAACGTCTGGATGATATTTCCTCGCCAGCCTCCTGTAGGCTCTTTTTATATCTTTTTTGCTGGCGTTCCTATCAACGCCTAGGATTTCATAGTAATCCCTTTTTGGCATAGGTTCACCAAGGAAAAAGGGGATAGGTTAATCTTTTACTTCGTAGTCTGCGTCGATTGTATCATCTGAATCCTTGCCTTCTTGTTGTACTTGTTGGTAGATTGTTGCGCCTATCTCCTGGATAGCCTTTGTGAGTTCTTCTGTTTTTGATTTTATCCTGCTTATGTCATCTCCTTTAAGTTCCTCTTTTAATTCTTTGATTAACTTTTCGATATTTTCTTTCTTGTCAGATGGTATTTTCTCTGATAGTTCATCTAGGGTTTTTTCTGCCGTGTATATCATAGAGTCTGCATTGTTTCGGATTTCAACTTCTTTTTGTCTTTTACGGTCTTCCTCGGCATACTTTTTGGCTTCTTCAATCTTCTTTTTTATTTCTTCTTCTGAAAGTTTATGTGGTGCTGTTATTTTCATGGCTTGTTCTTTTCCTGTTCCAAGGTCCTTTGCTGACACGTTTAGTATGCCGTTGGCGTCAATGTCAAATGTTACTTCTATTTGCGGCACTCCCCTGGGTGCTGGTGGTATGCCTACTAGTTGGAATCTGCCCAGGCTTATATTGTCCTTTGCCATTGGCCTTTCACCTTGTAGTACGTGTATGTCTACTGCCGTTTGGTTGTCGGCTGCGGTTGTGAATATTTGGCTCTTCCGTGTGGGTATTGTTGTGTTTCTTTCGATTAATTTGGTGAATATGCCCCCTTGTGTTTCGATGCCAAGGGATAATGGTGTCACATCTAATAGTACAATATCTTTTATTTCACCTGCGAGTACGCCACCTTGTATGGCTGCTCCCATTGCCACGCATTCCATTGGGTCGATTCCCCGCTCGACTGGTTTTCCCATGAAGTCTTCAACGAATTTTTGGACTATTGGCATCCTTGTGGGCCCACCTACTAGTATTATCTTGTCAATGTCCTCTTTACCCATCTTAGCATCCTTTAGGGCTTGTTCTATCGGCCCTGCACATTTTTGGATGATTGGATCTACTAGTTCTTCCAGTTTTGCCCTTGTTAGGGTGTGTACAAGGTGTTTGGGGCCGCTGGAGTCTGCTGTTATATAGGGTAGGTTTATTTCGGTTTGTACGGTTGATGATAATTCTATCTTAGCTTTTTCAGCGGCTTCTCTCAGTCTTTGGACTGCGTTGTCGTCTTCCATTATGTCTATTCCTGTTTCCTTTTTGAATTCTTCTGCTAGGTAGTTCATGATGGCGTTGTCCATGTCTGTTCCGCCGAGTTGTGTGTCTCCACTTGTGGATTGTACTTCGAATACGCCTCCTCCGAATTCCATTATTGTTACGTCTAGTGTTCCTCCTCCGAAGTCGAATACCATTATGTCTAGTTCTTCGTCTTCTTTGTCTAGGCCGTAGGCTAGGCTTGCGGCTGTTGGTTCGTTCACTAGTCTTACAACTTCCAGTCCTGCGATTGTGCCAGCGTCTTTTGTCGCGGTTCTCTGGTTGTCATTGAAGTAGGCTGGTACTGTTATAACTGCTTTTTCTATTTTTTCTCCTAGGAATGCTTCAGCGTCTTTTTTTATTTTTTGTAGTATGAATGCTGATATTTCCTGTGGTGTGAATTCTTTGTCTTGGATTTTTATCTTCCTGTTGGTGCCCATGCTCCTTTTTATGGCTGTGATTGTGTTTTCTGGGTTTGTGATCGCCTGTCTTCTGGCTGGTTCTCCTACTAGCATTTGTCCGTCTTCTGTGAATGCGACTATACTTGGGAATGTTTTACCATATACTGATGCGCCCTCTGCACTTGGTATTATTGTGGGTTTACCGCCTTGGAGTACTGCTGCGGCAGAATTGCTTGTCCCAAGGTCTATTCCTATGATTTTTTCTTTTTTCGCCACTTAATCACCCCATGTCCTTTTTACATACTTTTACGAAGGATGGTTTTATTATCCTGTCCTTTAGGATGTAGCCTCTTGATATTTCTTCGATTATTTCCCCGTTTTTGTATTTTTCATGGTTTTCTATTTGGACAGCTTCGTGTTTGAATGGGTCGAATTTTTCTCCCTTGGTGGGTATTCTTTGTAGGCCCTCCTTTTCTAGGATATTGTTGAATTTCCTGTAGATGAGATTTAGACCATCTTTGAAGTCTCTGAGGCTTTTGCAGTTGTCTATGGCCCTTTCCATGTCCTCTAGGACGTCTACTAGTTTTAGTATGAGTTTTTCATTGGCGTATTCTATTATCTGGGCTTCTTGTTTTTCTCTTTGTTTTTTATAGTTTTCGAAGTCTGCCTGTAATCTTTGCAGATGTGAAATGTATTCTTCTATCTCATCTTCCTTCTTTGATAACTCTTTTTTGAGTCTTTCCAATTTTCTAGTGCATTTTTCAAGTTCTTTGGGGTCTTCTTTTTTTGGCATTGGGTCACCCTATTAAAGTTACAAAAGGTTATATTTTAGGTTCAAGAGAGTTATAGTTACAAAACGTTATATAAATCTTTCGTCAAATGATTATAACAATGACAAGGAATATAGATAACATGGACATGGAAGCCCTACTAGACGTTATGGGATGCAGGACAAGGCGTGAAATCATAAACCTATTAAGAGAAGAGCCACGATTCGTAAGCCAAATATCAAAGGAGCTACAAATAGGCCAGAAGGCCATAATAGAACATTTAAGGGCCATGGAAGAAGTGGGCATACTAGACTCCTTCTTTAAGAAGATAGAACGTGGAAGACCACGTAAATATTATAATATTTCTAATGACATCCACCTTAGCGTCATAATAAACAAGAACACCTTCAAAGTAGATCTTATAGAAGAAGATGAGGCATTTTTCACCAGTGAATGTTCAAGGCTCATGAAAATCGAAACAAGGATAAAAAAAGGCGATGAAAAAGCAGCGGAAGAATTAAAGGAGCTGATAAGAGTCTATGAATCCCTCAAACGGAAAGCAGAGAAGATGCTAAAAGAAAATCCACTATAGTCTTCTACTGGCTATCACAGCCTGTCCAAGGGATACTGAACCATCACCTGCACACGAACTTTTATGCTGTATAAACCTATAACCCATCTCCTCAACATAATCCTTGATCGTGAGACTTATAGCCTCATTATAGAAAACACCCCCAGATCCACCGATTATATCGGTGCCAACATCTTCCGCAGCCCTAACAGCCATCTCAGCCAAACCCATTGAAAGAGATCTTTGAGCAGCAGCCGCTATATCCACTATCCTTTCACCCGCATTTTTAAGCTCCATCACCTTCAATAGGAGATCTGTTGTGTCAAGAACATACCTACCCTTGTACTTATCTATCCTATAAGGTATATCAAGGCTATTTGAAGACTTATAAGCGGCTGATTCAAGTTTCATCGCACACTCACCCTCATATGTCCTCCTAGAACATATATGGAGTGCAGTTGCAACAGAATCTAGGATCCTACCCGTGCTTGTGGTTATGCCAACATTAATATCCCTTTCCAATTGCCTTCTCACCAATTCTATTTCTTTCTCGCCATGGGGGAAATATTCCCCGTACTCCTCCTTGAAAAGTTCTTCAAGGTAATCAAGAGCATAATAGCCTCCCAGGATCGAAAAGAGCATCCTAGCAGGGTATATGGTACATAGGTCCCCGCCTGGCATCTTCTGGGGGGCTAAGCTTCCAAGTCTCTTATATTGATCATCAAAGCAATAGAGTATTTCACCACCCCATGCTGTCCCATCATCACCATACCCTACACCATCAGCCGCAATACATACAAGTTCATCTACTCCATAATCTACCGCAAGGGCGGTTGCATGGGCATGATGATGCTGAACCTTAAACAATGGGGCGGAATATTCTCTGCTTAATTCTTCCGCAAGTCTAGTTGTGAAAAATCTAGGATGCAAGTCGCAGGCTACCGCATCTACTTCTTCTGTCCCAGTTATCCTCATAAGATACTTGAGGGCATCTTCAAGAAACCTTGTAGTTTCATATTTTGTAGTGTTACCAATATACTGGGAAAGATAACATTCCCCATGATTTAAAACAGCGAATGTAACATCTATCTCAGGACCCAATGCTACAATGTTAGAATCTGATGATAAACTTGAAAGATCATAAGGTTCTGGTGTGTACCCCCGGGATCGGCGTATGAACGCCATTTCATTTCCCCTGAAACGGACAACAGAATCATCACATCGATTAACTATTCTCCTGTTATGGATTAAGAAATAATCAGCCACCCCCTTGAGTTTTCTAAGTATTTCCTTGTTCTTGATTATCATGGGTTCTCCAGGCTTGTTAGCAGATGTCATCACATAGGCAGGCCTTCTAGCATATTTGAAGAGCATGTGGTGTATGCCTGAATAGGGTAACATTATACCAATATTATGTAGGCCCGGGGCGACTGATGGGGCGAGGTCATATCCATCACTTTTCTTTAAAATGACAATTGGCCGTCTTCTCGACATTAAAACTTTCTCCTCCTCGGCTGATACTATTGCGAAACTTTTTATTGTTTCAATATCGGGTGACATGCAAGCGAAGGGCTGATATGGTCTCCCCAGCCTATCTCTCAACCTTTTAACTGTTTCCTCGTTTGTAGCGTCACATGCAAGGTGCGTGCCACCTATACCCTTTATGGCGACTATATAACCTTCATCTAATATTTTACTAGCCTCTTTTAGCGGGTCATCGACATGGATGGGTTCATCATCGTATAGCGAAAGCTTTGGCCCGCAGATTGGGCAGCATGTCGCCTCTGCATGATATCTTCGATCTGCCGGGTTTTCATATTCTTTTTGACATTCTTCACAGAGTGGGAAGTCCCTCATACTCGTCCTTTCTCGATCATAGGGTATCTTTTCTATCACAGTAAATCTGGGCCCGCAATCAGTGCATGCCGTGAATGGATAAAGGTATCTTCGATCCTTTGGATTGTTCATGTCAGATAAGCATGCTTCACAGGTTGCAACATCAGCAGGTATTACGGACGTTCCTTTAAATTTTGAAGAACTCCCCCTAATTTCGAAGCTGGTGAAACTAAAATGGTTTATTTCATCCCATCCAACTTCTATATTAGATATCTTCGATATTGGAGGCCTTTTAGATTTCAGATCACTAATGAACCTTCTTATGGTCTCTTTTTCCCCCTCGACGACTATTTCTACAATGTTACCAAGATTCCTAACATAACCTTTAAGTTCGAAGTCATTAGCTAACCTATAGACCGTTGGCCTGAAACCTACACCCTGCACTATCCCCTGGACGAAAATATGGGCCCTGTACATTTCACACCTCACCAGTTACCTTTTAAAGTGTATATTGTAAACTTTATTATATTATCATATTGTGGGGGGTGGTCCTCATTGTGAGACCCATACTTAAAGATCTCAAGGATGGTAAGATTTCAATCGAGGAGGCTGAAAAGCTTATAAAGAGTCAATTTTTAGATATTAGGGAAGTGGCCCGCTTCGATGTTGGGAGAAAATTAAGAACAGGATTCCCAGAGGCTATCTTAGCACTGGGTAAGAGTGATGATGATATTGTGCAGATCCTCTTGTCTTCCCCAACAGATCCCATGATCGTAACACGCCTAGACCCTGAAAGATTTGAGAATATACGGGAAAAGATAAGTCCCCTTGAAGAGAGGGGATTTTCAATCAAATACGAGGAGAGGGCTCATACTCTCGTCGTGAAGGGGAATGAGAAAATTTCCCTAGATTACAAGGTGGGGATAATAACTGCTGGTACTGCTGATATACCAGTTGCAGAAGAAGCTAGGATCATCCTAGAAGAGTATGGTTGTCAGGTTATCAAGGCCTATGATGTTGGCGTTGCCGGGATTCATAGGCTTGTGCAACCTTTATATGATATGCTTGAAGAGGATGTTAAGATTATAATTGTAGTAGCTGGGATGGAGGGCGCTCTGCCATCAGTTGTCGCTGGTTTAGTGGATGTGCCTGTTATCGGAGTTCCAACTTCAATAGGATATGGCGTGGGTGAAGGCGGACTTGCAGCCCTTCATTCAATGTTGCAATCTTGCTCCCCAGGGATTGGGGTTGTGAATATTGATAATGGTTTCGGAGCGGCGGTCTTAGCAATTAAAATTATAAGAGCATTTGACTGAACTATTGGGGTTTTCTCCTTTTTGAGAATTCATCGAGGATTTCATCAAATTTGATACCCTTATAGACCAGGAGCAAAAAAGTGTGGAATAGGAGGTCCACGGCCTCTTCTAGGACGTTTTCATCATTTTTTGAGGCTATTATGAGTTCTGCTGCTTCTTCCCCAATCTTTTCGAGTATTTTATCCTCCCCGGTTTTTTTATCGTCTTTCATTAGATTGGATGTGTATGAATCTATTGGCCTGTCCCTGCGTGTTTCAAGGACCTTGTAGACTTCTTCTAGTATATTATTTTTCATCTTTTTTCCTCGATTTTGCTTTTTTCATGCTTGTTGTGATTGCTATGAGGGGGTGTTGGGCGTCATCGATTATCTCAATATCATCTAGGGTGTATATTTTGTTGATATCTGCAGTTTTTTCCATTCCAAGTTTAAGGTCCTTTTTTATGTCTATCACATAGGAGTCTATTTCTTTATAGCCTAGTTTATATGATGCCACGGCTCTATGGTGACCGTCAACTAGTATGTAACGGTCCCCGGTTTTTACGACTATTGTGGGTTCTGCAAGTCCCTTTCTGATCTCGTATATTCTCCCTTCGAGTTCGTCAGCGTATATTTTACTCTGTGTGGGTCTGAGCTTTGATATTGGGATTTTCATCCGTTTAACTTCTGGTTTGACGTTGTAGAGTTGTTCTAGTGTCTTTTTGAAGTAGTTGACTTTCATTGGTGTTGATCTTTCGATATGTGAGCGTACTATGTCAGTGTTGGTGATGATGCCCACGAGTTTTCCATTCTTGTCAATAACTGGGAGGCGTGATATTCCCATTCTGAACATGACTCTAGCAGCATCATCTAATGACATGTCCTGGTCTGCCACTACAACATCCGTGGACATTATCTCCTTGACGGTTTTTACCCAGGGTTTTATTAGAAGGTCGAATGCGGTTATGATGCCGATAACGCTATCATTGTCTCTCACTGGGAATCCATCGTGTCCTGTTTCTTTCATTAACCTGATTATCTCAGCAGTTGAAGTGTCGGGAGTTACTGAGATAACTTCTCTTGTCATGTAATCTTTTACCAGTGCTTTCTTGGCCATGTTACCCCTTTCCACGTTTTTTCCATATTAGTTTGTCCCCGCATTCTATTTTCACTATCCTGTGATATGGGATGGCTGTTCCTTTTTTAAGGATCATAAACCCCTTTTCAAGCTTCTTTATATCAGTGCCTTTAATGGTTTTCAGGTTTTTATGGGCGCCTCTGTGAAGATAACTTATCTTACATTTTCTGATATCACCCTTTGGGTGCCATATCATCAAGTCAATGACTTTCCTGGCCATTGCTTTTAGGCTCCTAAATTCTTTCTTTTATGAGTTTGAGCGTCCTTGTGGGATCAGCTTTTCCCTTGGTTAATCGCATTACTTGTCCAACGAGGAAGTTGATCGCGGCTTCCTTCCCATCATAGTAGTCTTTAACGGCTTGTGGATTCTCTTTTATGGCCTTTTCAACGGCTTTTATAATATCTGATTCGTCTATTATCCCGATTAATCCGAGTTCTTCCGCTGTTTTGCGGGGGCTTTTTCTTGTGTGTGGCATTTTTTCTATTATCCTTTGACCCGCCTTTACCGTGATTTCCTTGTCTTTTATCATTTTTAGTAATTCTATGAGGTTCTGGGGGGTTATTTTACTTTCTTTGAAGCTCATCTTATTATAGTAGAGCACCCTTTTTACTTCATCCCTCATCCATAAGGCTGCGAATTCTGGGTCTATCTCCTTGGCCACTTCCTCGAATGCGTCTGCTAATTCTATTTCTGATGTGAGGACCCTGGCGTGTTCTTCTTTTAGGTTGTATTCTTTCATGAAACGTTTAACTTTTATATGTGGGGGTTCTGGGATTGTTTCTTTTATTTTTTCTACTAGTTTTCTTTGGAATTTCATGGGTGGAAGGTCGGGGTCTGGTATGTAACGGTAATCTTCTGCTTCCTCTTTGAGCCTCATTGGGACTGTGATCATCTGAGATTCTAGGAATGCTCGTGTTTCTTGTTTAACCTCCACACCCCTCTTGAGGAGGTTCTTTTGTCTTATCATCTCAAATTTCAGGGCCTTGTACGCGCCCTTGATGGAGTTTATGTTTTTTATTTCAACTCGTTTACCCCCTTCGAGGGATATGTTGACGTCGGCTCTCATTGTGCCTTCGCCCCTTGCACACTTACTATACTCTAAGACTCTTATCAGCTCCTTTAGGAAGTTTCTGGCTTCTTCTGGGGATTTTATGTCTGGTTCGGTTACTATTTCGATGAGTGGTATCCCCGAGCGGTTGAAGTCCACTACTCCCAGGTCTGGTTTGTATTGTCCTGGATCTTCCTCGAGGTGTACTTCTCTTATCCTGACATTGCTTAATTCGCCATTGTAGCCTATGGGGACTGAGGTGCGCTGGTATCCTGATGGGAGGTCTGGGTAGTCGTAGTGTTTACGTAGGAAGTATGTTGTCTCTGAGCTTATTTTACAGTCTAGCATGAGGGCGATTTTAAGCGCGCCTTCGATTGCCTTTTCATTTGGTGGATATGGTTTAGCCCCTGGCTGGTTTAGGCATACCGGGCAAATATTTTCGTTAGGTGATACTTCCTGGTAGTTTGTTGGACAATCACAGAATAGTTTGGATTCTGTTTCGAGTTGAACGTGAATTTCAAGGCCGCATTTCATCTTAATGGTTATTCCCTCCTTTTTATCAATGTAGGGATCATTGGGGGTTAGTATGGTTGATTATGATTTTTTAGGCACATATCAATATATCTTTTTATAAAAGGTTCTAGTTTTTCCTCTGATTCCCCTCTGAGGAGCTTTTGCGGGTCTGTGAATGTGCCTTTGAGTTTTCTCCCACTCCATTTCACTTCCTCTTCAACCCTTCTTCCGTATCTTGTCCCGAACATTTTAAATAATGGGAATTTGGTAAGTCCATTAGCTCCTGCGAGTATTAATGGTCCTATGTTGGCTAGATTGTCGATCCAGGTGCCTGTGATGATTTTAAGTTTGGGGAATTTTATTCTTGTGGCTGCGACTATCCCGGCATAATATAATGAGGGTGGTTGTGGTGTGTCCTCGAATATTGTGCCCTTGTGTGGGTTGAGTGAATAGAATATTATACGATCCAATTTGAGGTCATCTATGAGTTTGAAAAGATGTTCCAAGTCTCTGGTGGTCTCTCCAATGCCAAGTATTATTGTGATGGCCTTTTTGAATCCTAGTTCTTCTGCCACTTCTAGCATTTCCACTATCTGGTTGATGGGCTTGCTTGGGCATAACTTTTCTTGCAATTGGGGGTTGGCTGTTTCTACAGCCCCTGTTATGCCTTCGACTTCGTCCCCATATTCTTCCAGGTCCTTTGTTATGCCTATGTTGAGCCAAACTGGGGATCCTGTTATATCTTTTATTGATTTGGCAATGTATTTTATTTCATTGGTGGTGAATGATTTGTAGCCTCCTGAGAGGAATTCGATATTCCATCCTATGCGTTTACATATTTTTGCCTCGGCGAGTATCGCATTAACATTTCTCCTCGCTTTCCTGGGATCCTTTATAAGGGGTTTTTGCGTGCTCATATAACAGAACGCGCAATCCCCCTTTTCACACCACCAGGAGAGGAATATGGCCCTTTCAAGTGTTATGGTATCCCCATGCTCCCTTAAGGCGATCTTGTTGGCCTTTTCTAGCAAATCGAGTATTCTTTGATCTTCCAAGTATCTGATAACATCCATGTTAGATTTTCACCTCAAAAAAATATATTTTATTAAATTATAATAACTGTTATCTAGAGAATCTTATTGAGGATGATTCTTATGATTTATTGTCCATATTGTGGTGAAAAAAATAGAGATGATGCCAGGTTCTGTAAAAAATGTGGGAACAAGTTACCAGAAATCAAAAAGGAGCCTATCACTTATCATTTAACAAGAGAACCTATCAGGCCAGTGGAGGAAAGGGTTGAAGCCCACCCTGAATGGGATGTGGCTATGATAGCAGCATTTATACTATTAATATCATATGGGATTTTAAGGATAATAATACCCCCAATAGCCCCCTGGTTGGCGACAGCATTCTCAATACTATACCTATTATCAGCCACCAGGAAAAAAGTATCGATCCCCCTACTAATAATCATAACGTTACTCATAGCCGTTAATATAAACACATTCCTAGGTTTATAGGAAAACACCATCCCCAGTATCCCCAAAATTTTTACCAAAAATTTTATATATTATAATTATAAAACTAATCCTACGCTGGAATACCACTCTCATTAGGTGAGCATATTTTTTAGTGGCCCAATGGATTAAAAGATTCTAATTTGCCGCCGTAGCTCAGTAGGTAGAGCGTTCGGCTGTTAACCGAATGGTCACAGGTTCGAGTCCTGTCGGCGGCGTCAAGGGCCCATAGCTTAGCCAGGTAGAGCGCCCGGCTCATAACCGGGCGGTCATGGGTTCGAATCCCATTGGGCCCATCCAAAAATCCATGCTCCGGTAGTGTAGTCCGGCCAATCATTTCGGCCTTTCGAGCCGAAGACTCGGGTTCAAATCCCGGCCGGAGCATCAAACCCACTACTTATCCTTTTCCTATTTTAGGATTGCGGGGGTGCCCGAGCTGGCCAAAGGGGACAGGCTTAGGACCTGTTGGCGTAGGCCTACCAGGGTTCGAATCCCTGCCCCCGCACTGTCAAAAAAAGATGGTAGGTGACCAGAGCCGGGGTGGGGTAGTTGGTTATCCTTCGGGACTGTGGATCCCGCGACTCGGGTTCAAATCCCGGCCCCGGCCCCATTCTTATTATAGGCTTCTTTTCTGGGGTTTTAGATGGTGAGAAAAGGTTATAAAGAGGAAATAGACCTTGTTAGGATATTATGGGATAACAATTTCGCCGCTATAAGGGCACCAGCCTCTGGGGGGGCGACTAAAAAACCATTACCTGACGTAATAGCAGGTAATGGGGATAGATACTTGGCAATCGAGGTTAAAACAACATCAAAGGACAAAATTTATATCGATTCTAAGAAGATCGAAGGATTGCGCAAATTCTCGAGAATATTCGGCGCCGAACCATACATTGGAATCAAATTCAAATATAAAAAATGGTTTTTCCTACCATTAGATGACCTTAAAATGACACCACAAAAAAATTATAAGATAGACCTCAAACTCGCACTCAAAAAGGGATTAGACATCTATGAAGTAATTGGTAAAGAAAAACAACTCAAATTCAAATAATCCACCCTCTATCCGATGATTGAACCCCCCAAAAAATCTAAGGTGTGGGGGGCGAAAAATATTTATAAGATTAGTAATGATAGTATGAATTATTCCCAAGCTGAAAGCAGTCACTATGGGGATCCTAGCCAAGGTAGCCTAGTCTGGTGAGGCGGTGGACTGCAGATCCACTATACGTGAGTTCAAATCTCACCCTTGGCTTCCAAAAAAATATTTTCCTTACATTATTGGGGTCATGGTGTAACCAGGCTATCATCTAGGACTCCAGTTGTCTTTGAAGAAAGCGCGCTCCTGACACTTTAGATGATGAACAACTGGAGTGCTGAGGCAAGAGAAATCCTAGGATCTGGGTTCAAATCCCAGTGACCCCATCATCAATTCATCCTTTTTTATAGGGTTGATTACTTTGATCCAGAGAATAAATGATAATATTATTTTTGTCGAGGGTTCACTCTATGACTCCAACAGTTACATCCTAGATGACACCATAATCGACACCGGAACAGGGACCAATAACCAGCTATTAACAGCTCTAAAAAAGGTTGATATTAGCCCAGCTGATATAAGACTCATTATAAATACGCATTGCCATTTCGATCATACAGGAGGCGACAGACTATTCCCAAATGCGAGTATAGCTATACATAGAATAGATGCACCCCCACTCGAAGAAGGTGATAATATAGCCACAGCAGCCCACCTCTTCGGGGCCAGGATAAAACCGATAAAAGTGGACTTAAAACTTGAGGAAGGGGATACTATAGGAGATTTTGAGGTTATACATACACCAGGCCACACCATGGGTAGCATATGCCTCTATGATGGGGAGACCCTACTCTCAGGTGACACCATCTTTGCATATGGTGGTTTCGGGAGGGTTGACATAGGTGGAAACATCCAAGAAATGAAAAAATCCCTCAAAAAACTCGTAGGATTAGATGTTAAGTATCTCCTCCCAGGACACGGGCCCTGGGTGGAAGATGGGAACAAACACCTAGAATTAGCATATAACCTACTATTCTAGCCTGCGAAGAGGTCAGTAACCTTCCGGACTGCCTCCATCTTCACAAGGACTGATATTTTGGTATCCTCTTCTAATATCATGTCTGGTTGGGGTATTATTATCTCACCATTAGTATGAATTGCGATTATTATATACTCCTCTGTGGGTGAAATATCCCTTATCCTTTTACCTACTACTTCATCGTTTTTCACGGTCATGTCAAGAATCTCAGCATCCCCATGGCCGAGGACTATAAGATCAGCCACCTTGGGCCTTGTTATGAGCTTTTCAAGGTATCCTGCCGCAGTCCTCTCAGGGCTTATAACATATTGGATGCCCACCTTGTGGAATGCATCCTCATGATCCGGGTTACTAACCCTTGCGATGATCTTGGGAACATTATATTCCCTTGCGAGGATGCAACTTAGGAGGTTGGCCTCATCATTTCCTGTGGCCGCGACAAAAACATCAGCATCTTTTATGTTAGCTTCTTCGAGGGTTTTTGTATCTGTACCATTACCGCAGATTACTAGGGCGTCGAGTTCAACAGCAGCATCAGCACATAATGATTCATCACTTTCTATGAGCGTCACATCATGTCCATCTGATATTAGGAGACCCGCGAGGGTTAGTCCTACCCTTCCACCACCCATTATAACAACATACATATCCACACCTGGGAGAATCAAATACTTTTCATTTCAAACTTCTAAGTTTATTATTAATAAACTTTTATCTTTTAAAGGCTTCTATTATACCCCTAACTAGGACGAGTATGGGTATGATTTCTAGTCTTCCAATCCACATGTTAAATATTAGGGCTATCTTGGGGATTGCAGGGAGCGTGGCGGATGTTATACCCATACTGAGTCCCACGTTACCCTGTGCAGATGCAACTTCAAATAGAGAATCTAATGGTTCATACCCGTATAGTAGTAGGATTGCCCAGCTTATAAACATGAAGACAAAATAGAGGTTTATATATGAACTGGCTTCTTTTATCTCTTCATCGCCTATGCTTTTGCCTGATATTTCCCTGGGGATTACTGAACCTTCAGGTGCTAGTATCCTGATTATCTCCCAGTAGACTCCCTTTATTATGGTTATTATCCTCAGTAGTTTTATACCACCACCCGTGGAACCGGTGGCCATACCTATCATCATACATGCTATTAGGATTATTTTCACAAATGGTGGCCATGATATCATCCCCTTTGTGGGAGTGATGTTGAATCCTGTTGTGCTGAGGCTTGAGACCACATGGAAGATGCCCTCCATTGGGGCTAGCCTTCCAAGGTATATTATGAGGATTGAGAAGAATATTATAAAGGTGATGGCGAGTTGGAGTTGCACGTCTTTTAGGGCGTTTTTCATGTTCCCTTTTAGTAGTTGGTAGTGGACTATGAAGTTCGTACCTCCGATGGTCATGAGGAGCATTGATATGATGTATATTAGATTGTTATGATAGTATCCGATGTTATCATTTTTTATGGAGAATCCTCCTGTTGAGAGGGCGGAGAAGGTATGGTTTACAGCGTCAAATATGGGCATTCCGCTCATGTAATATAATGTTATGCCTATGATGGCGTAGGTTATATAGATCCACCAGATTGTTTTAACGGTGTTCACGATACTGGGTTTGATCCTCTCGTCCCGGGCTTCTGATTTGTAAAGTCTTGACGCAGCAGTGCCCGGCCTTATAAGCACTCCGATGACCACTACAATCACACCCAATCCGCCGATCCATTGTTCTAGGCTTCTTAGGAATAGTATTGATTTGGGGAGTGATTGGACGTCGGAGAATATGCTAAGTCCCGTCGTCGTCCACCCTGACATGTTCTCGAAGGTGGCGTTTACAAAATCAATGTTGAGATATAACATTAGAATTAGTGCACCTATAATGGTTGCCCAGGCCCAACCAAAGGATGCGATCATCATCCCATGCTTTAATTTTATTATATCCCCACTGGTGGGATACCCCTTAAGTATGGTTCTGATCAGAGTCCCCGTAGCTATTGATAATAACGAAGGAAAAACAAAACTCAGATAATGTCCTTCATTGTATATGATCGCGACTATTATTGGTAATAATACGATTAGGCCAGTGGCCTGCATTATTGTCCCGAGGAACTTTCCAACAATCAGAAAATCTCTTCTTCTAACATATCTCATATCATATGAGAGATACTCATGACTATATATAAATTTTATCAAAAAAAAAAAAAAAAAAAAAAATAAAATTTTATAAAAAAGGGGTAAGATTAAATTATTCTTCTACTAATTCTGCGAATGCAAACTTTCTCCTGGTTGCACTGATTTTTATTTTAACTTCTTCACCGACCTTCGCACCAGGGACGAATATAACGAAACCTTCGACGCGGGCGATTCCATCACCATCCCGGCCTAGATCCTCTATTTTAACCTTGTACTCTTCACCAACATTAACAGGTGCAGAGTAACTCTCTTTCCTATAATCTCCGAACACTTCATCACATCCTATAATATAGTGGAGTTATCTTGCAAAATCTCAAATCCTCAAAAGAATTAGGATAATAAAATTTTGCTCAAACCCTACTCTATAAAAGATTTCATTCCATAGTATATAAAGTTATGGTCACTAACATCTAGTATGGGTGATGGGATATGATCGGTATAATGGCTGATTCACATGATAACCTCCCAGTTATAAGAGAAGCCGTGGATCTCCTAAACCATGATAGGGTTGATATGGTGCTACATGCAGGGGACCTCATATCCCCATTCACGGCTAAGGAGTTCAATGAACTTAAAATGCCATTCGAGGCCATATTCGGGAACAATGACGGTGAAAAGGATGGTCTAAGAGCCGCATATTCTAATATCTGTGATTTAAAAGAGTTTAAGGTTTTAAAGGTTGATGGTGTGAGTATAGCGATGATCCACGGTCACCAAGAAGAACTGGTGGAGTGTCTTGCAAGCTGCGGAAAATATGATGTGGTGATTAGGGGTCACAGCCACCAAAATAACGTAGAGGAAAAAGGATCACTACTAATAGACCCTGGGGAATTATGTGGTTATGTATCCGGGAAAAAAACATTCATAATCCTGGACTTGGATGATCTAAGCCATGAACTAGTCGAGTTATGATAAGATGAAACATAAGGGTCTGCTATTACTCCTAGCAGGGGTTGCCATCATAGGCCTCATGATATACCTGATAGGACCCGCAGATATTGCCAAGGACCTTAAAAGGGCAAACCCATATTACCTACTACTAGCAGTGATAATACAATTTATAACATTCGCCCTTTTCACCTTAAGATGGTCCATAACCACAAGGGCAGTTGGTATTAATGTGGGGAAGAAGCATCTTCTTCCAATGTTACTTGTGGGCATGGCAATAAACAATTTAACGCCTAGTGCGAGGGGTGGTGGAGAACCTGTAAGAGCCTATATCCTAGGAAAGTATTCCCGCACTTCTATAGAATCCGCACTCGCCACAGTAATAGCAGACAGGGGACTTGACACGTTCCCATTCATAGTTTTGGCGATCATTACAATAGTATCGATGATATTATATTTTAATCTCTCCCCCATCTGGATAATATCACTTATAGTGGCCGTTATCCTCATAATAGTAGTATTTTTCTTGGCATTGTATGTCTCTGTTGATGATGGGGCTGGTGAAAGGTTTGCAAATTGGACAATCAACACTTTAAAGTTTTTCTATAAAAAAGGTTATGAAAAATGGAGTTTGAAGATAAAAAATGCCATCATAGAATTCCAAGATTCCATGCGTGTCATGTTAAAGAAAAAGCAAGTTTTCATCTATGGTATACCATTATCGTTTCTACTCTGGCTCCTGGAAATCCTACGGGTTTATCTTATATTCTGTGCATTCGGGGCTAATGTTACAATCATAGTAATAGCAGAGGTGTTCATCGTTGCAACTTTAATTGGGATGATACCACTGCTCCCAGGCGGCTTAGGGGCCATCGAGGGCATGATGATAATATTATATTCTGCGGCTGGCATTTCACCATCCATAAGCGCGGCTGTAACTGTAGTCGAGCGTTTAATCTCATTTTGGATGACATCAATACTTGGAGTCGCATGCTTACCCTACTTCGGGGCGCCAGTGGTGAAAAAGTTATCAGAAAAATTATAAGGGGAAAATACTATTATCTCTGTATATAATCATAGAAGTGGGTGATATATTATGGAGATAAATGGAGTTGAGATAGAGGACACATTCGCAGAAGCCTTCGACATTAAGGTTTCAAGGGTTCTTGTCACAGCAGCGACCAAGAAACTTGCGAAGATAGCTGCTACAGAGGCAACAGGCTACGGGACATCTGTTATAGGATGTTCAGCAGAGGCGGGTATAGACTCATATGTACCACCCGAAGAGACACCCGATGGAAGACCAGGATACACCATAATGATATGCAACCCCACAAGGAAGGGCCTAGACCATGAACTGCTCGAGAGGATAGGGATGGGTATACTCACCGCACCAACCACCGCGGTATACGATGCACTGGAGGACCCTGATGAAAAATTGAATGTCGGATTCAAATTAAAATTCTTTGGAGACGGCTATGAGAAGGATCTTGAAATAGCCGGTAGGAAGGTCCATTCAATCCCTATAATGTCCGGCGACTTCTTAATCGAAAGCGAACTCGGGATAAAAGATGGTGTTGCCGGTGGAAACTTCTTCATATTAGGCGACAGCCAAGGATCCGCGCTTTTAGCAGCCCAGGCCGCGGTTGATGCGATAGAAGCGGTTGATGGTGTTATAACACCATTCCCTGGTGGAGTAGTTGCCTCAGGATCCAAGGTCGGGGCTAACAAGTACAAGTTCCTTGACGCGTCCACCAACGAGAAAATGTGCGTCACACTAAAGGATGAAGTTGAGGGCAGCCAGATACCAGCCGATGTAAACGGAGTCTATGAGATAGTCATCGACGGCGTTAACGAAGAGGCCGTAAAGGAGGCTACCAGGAGGGGTATAGAGGCAGCATGTAAAGTACCAGGTGTCAAGAAGATCAGCGCAGGAAACTATGGTGGAAAACTCGGAGCTTACCAGATAAAACTCCATGAACTATTCTAGTCTATACAAAATTTTTCAACCATTTCTTTTTCTATAATATCCCATACCTCATCCTCTGAAAGATTCACACCTAAAAGCAAACCCTCCCTTTCTAGTTCTGTTTCTATTTTCTTGATGATCTTCACGTCAGGGGCTGCCACGGTATGTGAGTGTATGTTACGGGATATTTTATAGAGTGCTGTGAGGGATCTTCTAGCATCTGGATTTTCAAGCTCCTTTTCACAATCTTTAAGATCCTCAAAACTTCTAATGTTCAATTTCCTTGTTACAATTTGCCTTACACCAGGCAGATAATGAGATGAGTCAAGTAGCCTACCACCATTTTCCACTATTATCCTCTTATCATCAATGACTCCAACGTCATGTTTTACGAGGATCTGAACAACCCTACCAGATCTTTGGATCAGATCCTTTATCTCCTTCTGGCTAAGATTGACACCCAAAAGGAATCCGCACCTTTTAAGCTCATCTTCAACCCTCTCAAGGCTTTTTGTGTCAGGCCCTGAGACACGGTGGCTGTGCACACCCCCACCAGAAAGCGTGTATAGCCTGTCAAGGGCCTCATACCTTGAAGGATTCTTATTCAAAGCCTCGACAAACCTTTTCATGTCTTCTATGTTATCTACGTGTATTTCCCGTTTTAATGGTTCCCTGAAGCCTGGTAGATAATATTCTATGTCCTCGAGTGTGCAACCATTCCTTATTATGATCTCTGCTTCTTTTTCTATATCTTCAACGCCATGATTTTCTACTATTGTCATCTCCGGTTTTATTATAACCTCCACAAGGCGGCCATGTTTACGGGCTACTTTTTTTATTTCCTCCTCTGAAAGGTTCACTCCTAGGAGCAATCCTTCCTCTTCCAATTCCTTAACCACCCTATCTAGGGTTTTTTTATCTGGTCCTGAGATCCAATGGGAGTGTATGCCACTTACTGACTCATAGATCCTTTCAAGGGAGCTTCTGCGATGAGCATCCTCCTCGAGACTCTTTAAGAACTTTTCTAGTTGCTTTCTTTCCGAAACCTCAACTTTCCGTATGAGGGGCCTTTTAAATTCTGGGAGATGATATTCTATGTCCTCGATTGTGCAACCATTCCTTATTATGATCTCTGTTTCCCTTTCTATGTCCTTGACTTCATGTTTTACTGTTATCTTCACCATTGTAGGTTCCATAGCCGCGAAGTAAATGTCTTCCCCCCCACTTATCTCTGGTGAGATGACACGATTAGCCCCAGCCCTGTATAATCTTTTTATGTTCTCCCTTTTACTCGCCCTTGTAACTATCCATACATCAGGGTTGAGTTCCCGGGAAGTGAGCGTGATAAAGAGATTATCCACATCATCACCAGTTGTTATGATGATACCCCTCGCCCTCTTAATCCCAGCGTCCTTTAATAATTCCTCATCTGTAGCATCCCCAGGAATTGCGAGAATGTTAGGATCCTCCCATAATTCCTTTTCAACAAGCGTCCTATCCTTTTCGATTATGATAACCTTATGCTTCCTTTTTCTCAATTCTTTAAATGTGGCTGATCCAACCCTTCCAAAACCACATAATATAAAATGGTTTTCCATAGCCTTCATCATCCTGCGGATCTTCGCACCTGAAACTGTTTCTTCTAATGTCATGGCAACCACCGTCACACCAATAGTAAAAACATATGCTATAAGGCCCACACCACCTATTGCAAGGGTCACGCTGAAAATCTTCTGGGAGATGGTATGGGGTACAATGTCTCCATAGCCTACAGTTGCGAGGGTGACTATGGTAAAATAGATGGCATCATAAAAGTTGAGACCCATGATCAAAATAGAACCGATAACACCATATATGAGTAATATGATGAGTGCTAACATTGCATAATAAAATATGGATGGTGGCATGGTCTGTATGTATTCGACAGCAGATTCCCATCGTGAAATCCTAGGTTTTTGTGGGGGCATGGGACAAAACCTCAAATGAAAAACTTAATCTTCCTTGAAACTAATATCACCATTAATGAATATATCCCTTTTGGGTGTTGATAAATATGAAACCCATTGACATGATGGTCACGGATTTAAATGCAGAATATCTTGGGATTCCCAGACTTTCACTAATGGAGAATGCTGGGAAGGCAGTTGCCCAGGAGATAAACAAGCTAATAGACAGTGGGAGCGTAACAATCTTCGCAGGTACTGGGGGTAATGGGGGTGACGGTTTCGTGGCTGCACGACACCTCCTAAACATGGGCTTCAAAGTAGAGGTTATATTATTAGCCCACCCCTCAAGGGTAAGATCAGAAGAGGCTAAAAAAAACTGGGAAGTCCTAGAGAAGATGAAATTCTCCCCAGCCCCATTAGAACTCAGGATAATCAGGGACTCATCCCAACTCAAACCACCAAATACGAGTGTGATAGTTGACGCCATCCTAGGTACAGGCATAAAGGGGAGGCTAAGAGAACCTATAAGATCAGCCATAAAACTCATAAACAAATCCAAGGCACTTAAAGTAGCGGTAGACATACCAAGTGGCGTTGAACCCGAAACAGGTGAAGTAGCGGATGTTGCAGTTGAAGCAGATTATACAGTGACATTCCATAGGATGAAAGATGGCCTAAAGATGGCGGATCCCACACTTACAGGGGAGATAATAGTATCTGATATAGGGATACCACCCATGTGCGAAATATTCACAGGACCAGGAGACCTTCTAAGATTACCCAAGAGGAAAAGCTCAACCCATAAAGGAGAAAATGGTAGAATACTAATAATAGGTGGGAGTGCTCAATATTCAGGGGCCCCTGCACTTGCAGGTTTAGCCGCCCTCAAATCTGGTGCAGATCTTGTGACAATAGCATGCCCCGAATCTGCCATGATACCCATCAAATCATATTCACTAGACCTCATCGTCAAGGGATTCCCAGGAGATCACATCAACACCAAAATGCTAAAAGGGATGCTTAAAATGGTAGAAAGGGTTGATTGCATCCTAATAGGCTGTGGTGGGGGTCTAGAACCCGAGACAGGGGACGCGTTCGACCTACTGGTCCAAGAAATCATGAAAATGGGAAAACCCATTGTCATAGACGCTGACGGATTAAAACTAATAAAAAAGGACACCATCAAAGATTACCATAATATTATCTTAACACCACATGAGGGAGAATTCAAAAAATTCTTCTCACTAAAGTCTCCAATCATCATCAAAGACTTTAAAGAGAAGGTTACAGCCTATCATTCAATAGCGAACAATATAAAGGGTCTTGTATTATTAAAGGGACCAGTTGACATGATATTCCAAGGCGAAAAAGTGCGATTAAACACCACAGGAACCCCTGGGATGACAGTAGGAGGAACCGGCGATTGTCTTGCGGGTATCACAGCATCATTATGGGCCCAAGGATTATCAACAATGGATGCAGCTGCACTGGCGGCCTTCATAAATGGTAGGGCAGGGGAACTGGCCGAAGAAGAGTATGGTTATGGTTTCACAGCCTCTGAGATGATCGACTTCATCCCAAGGGCCATGTCTATTCCCTCAACAACTTCTGGTATAACCTAGCCTGTAACCCATAATTTTTAACCATACCCTTCATTTCCCGCTGATCAAAACTTTTATCTTCGAATGAGACAATCTTTTCACTATACAAGCTGTAAGGTGATTCCCTCCCAACGATCCTCATATTACCCTTATGTAATTTCACATTAACTGTGCCGGTAACGCGACGTTGCATATGGTCAATAGCCTTGTCAAGATCCTCCCTCAAGGGTTCATGCCACAAACCATTATATATAAGCTCTGAATAAATGCCACTTATCATATCAGCGAATCTAAGCTCATTCCTAGTTAATGTTAACTGTTCGAGGGCCTTGTGAGCCTCTATTAAGAGTAGGGCGGCTGGTGTCTCATAAACTTCACGGCTTTTCATCCCAATAATACGATCCTCTATTATATCCACCCTGCCGATCCCATATCTTCCTGCGATAATATTAGCTTCTCTTATAAGTTCGACAGGTTCTATTTCCTCCCCGTTAATCTCGTGGGGGACTCCTTCCTTAAATCCTATCTGGATCGTCTTGGGATCCTCTGGGGTTTCATCTGGCGGTCTTGTCCAACTGAAGGCATCCTCTGGGGGTTCTACCATAGGATCTTCTAGGATGTCGCCTTCGATGGCTCTCCCCCATAGATTTTCATCTATACTATACTGTTTCTTTGGTGGTAATGGTATTCCACAAGATTTTGCATACTCTATTTCCTCAGACCTTGTAAGGTTAAGATCCCTTATGGGTGCTATAACATCACAGTTGCTCATCGACCTTATAATGGCTTCGAATCTGAACTGGTCATTCCCCTTACCAGTGCAACCATGGGCTATCGCGGATGCTCCCTCCTCCTTGGCAACCTCAACTATCTTAGCGGCTATGAGTGGCCTTGCAAGGGCCGTGCTTAATGGGTAGCCTTCATATGATGCGTTGGCCTTTATGGCCTTGAGGATGTAATCCTTTGCAAATTCTTCCCTGGCATCTATCGTGTAATGTTTATAGTTGCCAAGTTTTTTCGCGACCTGGGCCGGTCTTCTGATTTCTTCACGTGGTTGTCCAACATCCACGCATGCTGTGATAACTTCCATGTTATATTTTTCTTCGAGTAACTTGATACATACTGATGTGTCGAGGCCTCCACTAAATGCAAGGACAACTTTATCCATTAGATCACCTAGAATAATATTCTTGAAGGTTGAGTCTGTCATCCATGCTATTATATTTATGGGCTAACAATTTAATTTGTGGGGGATGTGAATGGTGTTAGATCCCCTAGATATTAAGATTATCTATAGGGGCTCCGGCGGCCACTTGGAAAAAAATATCCTAATAGGTGATTATTTTAAGGTTAATCCATCCTTTAGGGTATTATCTGAGTATTCTAGGAGGGGAACCCCTATAGTGGCCTTGGGGGAGGGGAGGCCCCGTGTTATGATAACTGCGGGTGTTCATGGTAATGAGATTCCGCCGCAGCTTGCGAGTCTTGAACTTATTAAGTTTCTTGCTCCCCTGGATATTATGGGGACAGTTTATATCATACCCTTTGCAGCGCCATGGTCGACTATGAATAATACCCGCTGGTTTAAGGGTGTTGATCTTAACCGTTCTTCCCATGCTCCAGGTTCTGTGACGAATACAATATTTAAGGTTGCGGTTGATTTAGGTGTGGATGCTCTTGGGGATTTCCATTCAACCGCGCCGAGGAGCAACCCTGGGAGGGAGAGTATCTTCTGTTCCAAGAAACCTTGTAGGAGAAGTTACCTGATGGCAAAGTATATAAGTAGAATGGGTTCATCAGATGTTATAGCCTATGAGACTGCAGCTTCACATTATAAAGGCGCTCTTGAGGATGAATGCAATCTTGGTGGTGTGGGCGCGGTTACTTGTGAGGTCGTATCTGAGAATGGCTCATTAGCCCCTGGAAGCCTTGAAAGGTCGCTTCTTCAAATGAAAGCTTTCCTCAAATATTTTAATGTGATCTAGTGGTTGGCATGTCCTCCTATAAAAAGCATGTGATATTTGCCCTAGTTTTTAGTTTACCATTCTTTTTCCAGAACATATTTGCCCTTGCACTTAGCGTTTTAGGCTCTTCAATTCCAGATTTTGACCATCCGATTAAGGGTAGGAGGGTTTCTCTCATATTCCTTATTGGACTTTTAACATTGATAATCTTTTATTTGCTTGGCTTGCCATATCTTATTGGGATTCTTTTGATGGTTTTGGCGATGATATTTTATCTCTCGAGTCATAGGGGTTTTAGCCATTCAATACTTTGCATTTTTATCCTGTCAATTCTCCTGACACTCCTTGTTATAAGTTCTTATTTCTTTTTCAGGGCTTTTGGTGTTGATGAAAGGGAATCCCTCGCCCTGATATTGGTCTTCTCAGGGTTAATATTCGTTGATAGGAAAATTTTAATCCCATTCACGTTTCTGGGCGTCTTAGGCGTCCTGTTCACACCATTCCTTGGTTTGAACCTCTATAATATTATGGGGCCATTTTTGATGGGTTTTATAAGTCATGTGATCTTGGATTTATACACGCCTAGTGGGGTTAAATTTCTGAGACCATTTTCAACCAGAACATTTAAAAAGGGCCTTGGAGGTTTCCTGATAATAATATGGATCATATGCGCCTCATATAACATTATACACTTGATTTGATTGGAGGGCAAAGAATAGGAGGATACTTAGAAGATGGAGCAAAGCACTTGATGGAATCTGCTGGCATCTCAAGCTCATAATATATGGAGGACACCTATGGGGTGCTGTTTTCTCCAAGTTGAAGATTTGGATTCAATAAGGCCATGGTTGCCCAGGGGATTTTGTGGGTTGCTACTTTCTCATTAGCACTTCGTTCACAGTTGATCCTGAAATGATGCTACTGGTGGCCCTTGCACTTAGAGTATTGGGTAATATTAGGGTTGTGGGGGATAATCCACTTAATAATTCGGATGAAAATCATAGAGAGGATTTTTATTATGATTAGTCTCCCATGGAATAGTGGGTGGGTATTTTTCATGTTATCTGTGATTTTGTGAACTACCCCCTCTTAATGGGAGGGGGTTCCTGCTTCAACGACGCTTGGTCTCCACAGGTGTGAATTCGGGTTGTCCCAACCCTACAATTTTACAGGGTTATGGATTAGGACACTGCATCTCAACCCTTTGCTTGGAGGTAAGCACAAAAAATATGGCAGAAGAACAAGTATATAAACTTTTTGGCTTTCATTCCCCTTAGAGGGGGACTTCTCGCCGAAAGTTAAACATTGTATAGGGATTGTGGAAAAAGTCTATAAACTTTCCAATGGAGGATGTGGGGTGGGATATCAATTATGTGGATGATACAATGCATAAAATTTTTCAGATTATATATACTGGGGTCCATAGGATCTGGAGGTGAAAGTTCATCCCTTAAAAATTCTTTTGTTAGATGATATATAGAAAAATTTATATTATTATAAATAATCATGTTAATTATCAGATTGATGGGAGTAAAGACAATGTCCATAGCAAGAATCGGTTATGGAATCGCCTACTTTATCATATTAATATACAATATCCTTAAATCAGCCCTAAACGTGGCTAAAATGGTCTTAACAGGGGACATAAGACCAGTGGTGGTTGAAATCGAAACGATACTAGAACGTCCAATATCACAAACCATACTCGCGAACAGCATAACCCTGACACCCGGAACCCTCTCAATAGACCTCAACCCAGAAAAAAGACTATTAAAAGTCGCCACGATAATACCCAAAGAAAAAGAGGAAATAATACCATTCGAACCCTACATCAAAAAGATGCTCGAATAGGGGGACTAGATTTGGATCTACTGTTAATATCAGAGTATATATTCCTCGCATCCCTCGCAATATTCATCATCGCAGCAGTCAGAATCGCCACAAGGAAAACAATAGCAATGGGCCTTGTAGGAGTCTCAGCATTAAGTATCGCAGTGGCAACAATACTCATCCTCATAAACAAAATCCATGGTATAGGATTCTGCCGAGACATCGCCTATGCCCTCGTACTACTCGGACCAGTAGGCACAATAGCATTTGCAAAGGTCCTGAAGGGGTGAACAAAATTGGATCCTATCATAATAATAAGATCAGCCATTCTACTAATCTCATCAATACTATTACTGATGAGTGCAATGGGGATTCTAAGGTTTAAGGATGATGTCCCCAGAGTCCTATATGCGAGGATACACATCCTCGGCGTAGCAGATCTCGCATGTATCATCGCCCTTTTAACATTATATGAGCCGCTTCTCGCAGCCACATACTTTATACTAGCACCATTCGCAGCCCATGCAATCGCAAACGCATACTATTATGGGGAGGAGGACCATGATTGAATATCTGATAATGATCATAATATTGTTAGGAGCCATACTGGCACTAATCCAAAGGGACCTTCTAAAGGCGGCCATATTAACAGGTATCCCAGGAGCATCCATGGCATTCCTTTACCAGTTCCTGCTAGCCCCAGATGTTGCCCTTACACAGGCAATCGTGGGATCCGCGATAATACCAGTATTCTTCGCACTCGCGGTCTATAAGACTAGGAGGATGGAAGAATGATCCCAGTACAATTAGCATCATTCTTCACGGCAGCGAGCCTAATCCTAATCGGGATCATAGGCGTCTTCTTCATCGACAACCTCGTAAAAAAGGTGATAGCACTCTCATTTATAAGTGACGGTGTTAACCTTTTCCTGGTGACGCTAGGCTACAAGCCTGGTGGCATAGTATATATTTACGTGCCAGGAATGTCAAGTTCATGGTTCGCACAGAACGCATCATATCCCCTACCATTCGCCCTCGTACTTACAAGTATAGTTATCGGTGCAAGCACCCTCGCAGTCATGCTAGCCATAATAATCATACTATACCATAGACATGGTAGCCTTTCATCAAAGATACTTGAAGACTAAAAAATATGATAGGAGAGGAACATATGAAATCCCTTATTGCCCTGATGGTGATACTACCAATCCTATGCGGTCTACTCTTGAACCTACTCCATAAAAAGGATAGAACAATCAAAATATTAGCACTGACCGTCGCGATAATACTACCAATAATCCCCTTAATTGCAAGTTATGGAGTCTACTATTTCGGAGGATACCCACCAATCGCAGAGAATCCCACCATCGCAAAGTATCTGCCAGCATATATCACAGGATCGTATTTAGCCAAATTCCACCCCGCAATAACATACATCTTCAACAGCGCCCAGAGAATATTCATTCTTATACTGGGGATTGTAGCGTTTCTCGCGATTTTCACATCACTAAACGAGGTTAAAAAACCATCCGGGGTTTACTCTTTCCTAATGTTCATGGCCACCGCGGCTGTCACAGCCATAGTATTAGCAGATGACATATTCAACTTGTATGTCTTCTTTGAGATAGCTGCTATTTCACAAGCCGGCATCATACTCTTCTCCAATATTAAAGGAAGTTATAAAATGGCCCTCAGGTACCTTTTCCTTGGAGGCGTCGCGGCGCCAATGCTACTATTGGGCGTGGCCCTATTATTAGGTGCTGTGGGGAGTGTTAACATATCAGACATGATATTCACCATGAAAAAGGGGCTCATAGACCCGGGCAATCCAATATTCTTAACAGCCGCGGGTCTAATAATTTTCGGATGGCTTTATGGGTCAGGTTTGCCACCATTCCACACTATAAAATCTGGATTGTACAGTAAGGCCCTTCCTCATGCGGCTTCCCTCATCCAAGCATTCTCAGTGTTCACCCTTGTAGCCCTGGGCGTTATCATACTCAGATTATTCTATTATATCCCGGTTGTGAGGTGGGCTATTATCATATTTTCCATTGCAGCCATGGCCCTTGGTATTAGCATGGCTATCATGCAGACAGACTTCAAACGTTTGATAGGTTTCCTTGCAGTTGGAGAATTAGGCTATATAGGAATAGGATTGGGATTAGGGACTACTATGAGCATAACAGCGGGACTTTTCCAGGCTGTGAACGAGGCGCTGGCGACCGCTTGTCTCTTTTTGGGCTTTGGGACAATACTCTACCAGACAGGGACAAGTGAAATAGATAAACTGGGAGGTCTTTTAAAGTATAAACCTGGCGTGGCCGGGCTCATGATCCTGGCAGGTTTTATAATGGCTGGCATACCACCATTTAATGTCTTCCAGAGCAAATTGATGCTTATAGAATCTGCTATAAGCGCTGGTTTCCCCGAACTTGCCATTATAATGATATTGTTAAGTATAGTCACGTTCATGACTTTTATGAAGGCATATTATTCAATCTATCTAAAACCGGAGCCAAGGGGCCTTGAAGTTAAAGCTGAGAGGATACCCTCCTCCACGATATTTTCTATGATAATCTTGTTGGTGATCTGCACAATACTCGGTATACTGCCACAACTTGCAACCTCACAATTTGGGAGCATAACCCATGGACTGCTAATGCTATAATGAGGGGGGAGACCATGACATTATATGATACTATAATCGAGAAGATAAGGGAGATAGAAGAGAAGACTAGGATGGAGGCGCGGGTGACGAATATATCCGCCTCTGCTGTTTTAACAGCTGAACTCACCCTCGTATCCACAATATTCCTAGCGATACTAATGATAAGGAAACTAAATATTTACATAATGGTACTTTTCCTCTTATTGGTTGGGGTCATGTTATCTTCAATGACACCCATCACAGTTATTCTACGCAGGGAGCAAACCGACTCCTTTTATAAGATGATATTTTATGTCATCTTAACCTTCGGAGTTTTAATAACATTACTCTACTGGGGGAATATAAATGTTTGAAGGGATCAGGGGTCTTATAGCAACATTTTCATTAGCCATTTTTGGAATCACATTTTTTGATACCATAATAGGCCTATACAAGGTTCTTAATCCTGGTATAAGTTACATATACAATTATGTGGGTACGAGGATAGCCCCCAACATGGTTACAATTGTCGTATTCGACTGGAGAGGATATGACACCCTCGGAGAGGCTCTAATATTAGTCACAGCGGTTATTGTAACATTACTCATCTTTGGAAGAGGGAAAGTAGAACTTGGAGGGAAATAGGGATGAGCACCATACTCAAAATATTCGCATTCCCGGCATCAATAATAATAATATGCCTTGGAATCTCAACAATACTAGGAGGCCATATAACCCCCGGTGGCGGATTCCAGGGTGGCGCGATCATAGCAGCAGGATTCATATTCTGTGCAATAGTCTACGGATTCGAGAATACACCATTCAAATTCACGCACAGGTTCATGGCAACATTAGAGAGCATAGGGGCTATAGGCTACATACTCCTTGGATTGGCCGGCCTCCTACTCTCTGGTTACTTCCTCTACAATATAGGAGTGGACTTGTATAATCTCCTGCCAGCGAGCATAGGTAGTGTTTTCAATTACCCGGACGCAGTACATGCGGGTATAATACCATACCTGAACATATTAATTGGATTGAAAGTGCTGGTGGGTTTGAGCGCCGTTGTCATAACCTTCCTAGAATTTAAAGGAGAATAATCTGGGGGAAGCAAATGTTATATGTTGGTCCAAGCCTCTTCGGATTCCTAATAGGTTTCATCCTCGGAACAAGGATAAAAGAAGATGAAGAAGTAAAATTTCCCATATCATCCTATATTGTAATCCTTATAGCCGCAATTTTAATGGCATGGCAACTAGGCCCATTCCCATACTACCATGATCTGCCATTAGCAAGCGGTTTCATAGCAGCATTCGTTGGTATAATACTAGGGAGGATCATAAGAGGCTAAAATGGGAGAGTAAGGATTATGTTCATCACAACAGCAAAATGTGAAGGTATAGGTGAATGCATAAAGGCGTGTCCAACAGATGCTATAAGATTAATCGATGGGAAAGCATTCAGTTGCATCACCTGTGGCGCATGCGCTGATGCATGCCCAAATAAGGCAATACAACAAAACAAGTATGGTGGATTCGTCATCGACAGGGCAAAATGTAACCTCTGCGGCATCTGCGAATACACATGCCCGGTTAACAGTATAAAAATAGAAGACAATATCGTGAAGGGGATATGCGCCAGATGCGGATTATGCGAGGAAGCTTGTCCTGTTAACGCGCGCATAGACGCATTCGACCTCATAGAAGAACGCCAATTAAAATTCCTCGAAGCCCTAGATTTTGCTGTTAAAATACCCAAAAGGCGAAAGCCCTTAAAAAAGGAGGTTAAAAGGACAAATGTGATAACAGACCCTGAAAAATGCACCAAATGTAGAAGATGCCAATATTATTGTCCCACAGGAGCCATAATCGTAGATTTGGAAGAAGGCTTTTGCAGCGAATGCAGGGTATGCGAGGATGTTTGCCCGGTTGGGGCTATAAAAGACACAACCATAGACCCTGAAAAGTGTACATTATGCCTCAAATGCATGGAAGAATGCCCAAACAATGCAATCTATACTGATGATTTCACCGTCCAGATAAGAAAACCCGAAAAAGAACTAGAAGGGGTCATAGTTTCCTGTTTGAACTGTGGCTTATGTACAAGTGTATGTGAAACCGGCGCCCTTAAAATGGTAGATGGTAAAATACGCTATGATCCCTCATTATGTGAAGAATGCGAAGAAAAACCATGCCTAGATGTTTGCCCAGTAGGCACACTCAGACTCGGACCTGATGGAAGACTAAAAGGATACTGCGTATCTTGTGGAAAATGTGTAGAATCCTGTGACATTTACGAGGCACGCAGCTTCCAAGAAGTCAAATGGGATGGTACGGTCTCTGAGGATTGTATATCCTGCGGAACCTGTGCAGAGGTCTGTCCAAAGGATGCAATAACCCTCAAGAAGGGTTCCATCGAAGTCGATTTCGATAAATGCATATTATGCGAAAAATGTGGGATACATTGCCCAACAGACGCCATACCAAAGACCACAATGCGCAAAAAGTCAATAAAGGATGGATTCACCCTAATAGACGACAGATTATGTATAAAGTGTGGTCTCTGCATTGAAACATGCCCAGAGGATGCCATAACAAAAACACCAGAGAATATAATGGTAGTGGATGAAGACAAGTGCGTCTACTGTGGAGCATGCAACAACATATGCCCAGCCAAGGCCATACTATCCGAAAGAGAATTCAGCCTCTCCAAATAAAAGGAGGATAATATTATGAAAAACCTGTTAAGGATACTATTAGAAGGCGCCTACACCAACATCAAGAGAATATTCTTCGCCGCTGACAGAGTCACAGACATGGAACTCAGAAAGAAAATACTCACCGGAAAAGTTGAACCAACACCCAAAGTAGCTGAAATCCCATGTATTGGCTGTGGAGGATGTGCAAATGCCTGCCCCACAGGAGCCGTCCAAATGAAAGACCTTGAAAAACCGATCGAGATAGTCGAAGGCCTCATCAAAAAGCAAATACCAGTACTAGATTCTGAAAAGTGCGTCTACTGTTACTATTGTCATGATTTCTGCCCATTATATGCACTATTCGGAGAACCTGGGACAATACACCCAAATGATGTGGGCATCGTAGAATTTGATGTTAAAGAAGTCATCGAAAAACCCGTCAAAATACCCGACGAGAAACTGAAGTTCATAACCCAATTCTTATCAGATAAAAGCATCCTAGAACGTGAAAAAACTTCAAGAGAGTGAGGGGGAGTTTAATTGGGAATCAGATCATATGCAAGGGCCAGAGCCATCCACGCAATGCTAGTATATACAGGTGGCTGCAATGGATGCGACATAGAAATCGTGAACGCAGTATTCTCCCCAAAATATGACGCGGAACAGTACAAGATATTCCTGACATGGAATCCCAGGGAAGCAGATGTGCTCATAGTAACCGGACCAGTGACCAAACAAAACGAAAAACCACTAAAGGAGATTTATAAGGCAATACCCGAGCCAAAACTTGTCATAGCAGCGGGTGCATGCGCTCTCATGGGTGGCGTCTATAAAAACATCCACGGTGACATACCATCAGAAGAAATCGCCGGACCAGTGGAAAAAATAATACCAGTAGATGCTAAGGTTCCAGGATGCGCAGTGAGGCCAGAGGATGTATTATCTGGTGTCGTGTCCATACTACCGAAACTCCTAGAAGCCAAATAATCTTAAGGGGTGACAAAATTTGGATAGAAATGTTATAGAAACTGAGATCACCATGGGAACAGTCCATTCAGCTGCCATAGAACCATACCGTGCCAGACTCTTCGTGGAAGATGAGATAGTTAAAGACGCTGAGATAACAGTAGGCGTCAATCATAGGGGAGTGGAGCGTATAATGGAAGGACTCCCAGTAGAGAAGGCCAACAGTCTCACAGAGAAAATATGTGGGATATGTTCTGGTGTGCACTTATGGAATTCAGTCCTAGTCGCGGAAAAAGGATTAGAGATCGAAATACCCGAAAGGGCCAGTTATATACGGATAATAGTAGCCGAACTTGAAAGAATACACAGCCACCTCCTATACCTGGCCCACGGTAACGAGGTCCTAGGACATGAAACATTCTCCATGAGACTATTCTATATAAGGGAGACAGTGATGGAACTTCTAAGGATGATAGGAGGCAACAGGGTCCAATATGGTGTCCCAATCATCGGGGGGGTAAGACCAAGGGCAGAATTAGATGAGATGAAAACCCAGAAAATAAGAGAAGGCATAGATTACATAAGAGAAAAGGTGAAAGAGTTCGCAGATCGTTTCACCTCAGATCCAATGATAATGTCACGCATAACCGGCATCTGCCCGCTCAGCAGAAAGGACGCCCTCAGACTAGCGGTAACAGGGCCGACATTAAGGGCTACGGGGGTGGAATTCGACTTGCGCAGGGAAATGGAATGCTACGACCCCTTTGAATTTGATATTATCACACAGGATGATGGTGATGTGAAATCCAATCTCCTAGTCAGGGTCTTCGAAATCTTCGAATCCGTGAAGATAATAAGACAGGCCCTAGATAATCTCCCAGAGGGGGCTGTCGTGGATAGGAGCTGGGAAATGCAAGACACTGATATAACAAAAAGTTATGTTGAAGCCCCACGGGGCACATTATACCATTCCTACGCCCTCGAAGATGGTAGGGTTAGGAATGTTGTGATCAGAACACCTTCAATGGCTAATATAGGTGCCATGCAACATGCCCTTATAGGTCATCATATAACAGACGCTCAACTTGGGATAGTGCAATGCGATCCTTGCTTCACTTGTACAGATCGTGCAATAGAAATAGTCAAAATTTAAAAAGGGTGATCATAATGGAACATATTTTAGGTGCCATTGGGACCATCATCATCGGATTCATAGTCAGCCTCTGGCTCCCCGGCCTTGAAAGGAAACTGATACATGCACGGATCCAGCAGAGAATAGGCCCACCCATCTCAAGTTCGGGTATAATGGCACCCCTAAAATTCTTCTTTAAACAGACCATAAAACCATATTCACCATTGCCAAGATTATACAATTCACTACCACTTATCGGATTATTATCCGTATTTTTTATCTTACTCTTCACACTCCCCGAAGCTTACCATCTAGGGGCTCTTGCAAGTATAGTTGCAATTGTAGGCTTCTTGAAGATAGAAGAAGTTATATATGTTTTCATGGGCTCCCTTTCAAAGTCTGTCATGTCCCTTAGGATGCCATTCCCAGACCTCGCCAAGGGTGCTAAGCACCCTAATGTGCAAAGAAGCTTCCTAGAGGATATAAGTGCCATGAGAGCATTCAGATTAATAGCATTCGGGTCATTCCCATTATATATCGCATTATTCATCCCAGCAGTCATCTCCAGGAGCATATTCCTCGGGGATATAGTGGCCTATCAACAGATAAATGGTCCGATACTCTTTTCAGTAGCTGGTGTAATAGGAGCCATAGTATTCTTTATAGGATACATTATACTCCTTAATGAGTATCCCTTTGTCATCATAAAGGCGAAGGCGGATGTCATCGAGGGCCCATACATGGAATATGCTGCCAAGTGGCGTGCACTAATCTATATAATGAGGGGTTTTCTCATGTTCACACTCGCCATACTATTCTCAGTATTGTTCCTGGGCATGCCACCAACCATATTCACATGGGGCATACTTGTTAATATCCTCGTGGCGGTTTTATTCCCCATGCTAATGGCCTCTTTCAGCGCCTTCGCCCCAATCTTCACATTTAAACAATTTTATCCTGTGACTTTCGGGGCGACGATACTTGGGGTTGTGGCGCTCCTGGCAGCATTCATATAATAGGGGGTTGAGTATAGATGAAGATGGTTATAAGACCTCACCATATTATAAGCCTTGGAGGATACATAGTAGAATGGGATTTCCCATACCGGAACCTTATAGTTGTGAATCCAACTGATGAGCACATAAAAATAGAGGTACCAGTCTTTGATGAGGATTGGATTGAAGAGCACAGGAAACTTGGACTTAGAATAACCCCCGTAGGGTATGAGGATAATTACCTCAGCCTCTGGAAGAGGGAGAAATCCAAATTAGAATAGGATATTATGGTTGTAACTGCTATCAGTATAAAAACGGTTGAAAGGCCAGGAGTTCTCAGTGAGATAACTGAGAGGATAGCCCGGAAGGGTATAAATATAAGCTATGCTTACCTTTACGTGGAAGAGGATAAAGTAGGATCCATATACTTGGAATTGGAGGATGTTGAGGATCTAGAGGGGCTTATAGATGATTTGAGGTCCGTTGAAAGCGTCTTAGATGTTGATGTTCACAGGCCCCTTGAGGATATTTATGGAAAGCGTATAATAATCATTGGGGGTGGGGCGCAGGTTTCACAGGTTGCCATGGGTGCTATAAGCGAGGCTGACAGGCACAATATAAGGGGTGAGAGGATAAGCGTCGACACAATACCACTCGTTGGAGAGAAAGAACTTGCAGAGGCCGTGTTGGCTGTTGGACGTCTACCAAGGGTTGGAGCACTTGTCCTTGCAGGTTCACTTATGGGTGGTGAAATAAGCAAGGCTGTGGAGAAAATAAAAAAAGAGCAGAATATTATTGTGATAAGTCTTAACATGCCTGGTAGTGTCGCTAAAAAAGCGGATCTTGTAGTTACTGATCCCATACAAGCAGGTGTTATGGCTGTTATGGCCGTAGCTGACACAGCCATATTTGATATAAGGAAGGTGAGGGGTAAGCGGTTTTAGCTCATCTCTATGGCTCTTATAAGCCTACTTGCGGTGTTTTTTATCTCAGGATCCTTTATGTCTTTGCTTTCCCTTATCCGGAGGGCGAGTTCCAGTACTCTGGGGACGTCTGATGGTTTTATCCTCTCAGCCATTTCAAGGTAACTTTCTTCTTTTTCTTCTAATTTCACCTTCTTTTTTTCCATTAACTCTAATAGGACTTTACATGTGTTTAGGATATCGGGATCCTCTATATTTTCACATTTTTTTAGAAGTTCTTCTTTCATTTTCAACCACCACATTATATTTATTTCTTTATATATATTTGTCTTTTTATAAAGATCTTATAGGTTTTCTGGGCAAATGTTATTGTAGTTGCATTTTTCGCATCTTCGAGGGTTTAGATTCTTTGTTGGTGTATTTTCCCCCATTAGCACCCCCTTTATTTCTTCTATGATGGTGAGGAGGTCTTCTCTGAGGGTCTGGTCGATGATAACAGGTCTTCTTTCGCCCACGGGAATGTAGTCCACGAATCCTAGGAGAACTTCGCTTTTAAACTCTTTTTCTATTAATAGTGCGTATGCGGCTACTTCGAGGGCGTCTGAATCCCAAACACCCCTATATGGTGGCAGTGCCACTTTAATCTTAATTGGATAATATTTTCCCCTGATGATTTCAATCCTGTGAACATTCCCAGAAAGTTCTAGACTATCATCATGGATCCTATAATTATTTAGGCTAGGATTTATTATGAATTCTTTAAGTTCCCATCCATCTTTCCCGGTCGCGTCCATGAACCTTTTAATTTTGATTGACTCCAACTCAGCCTCCATTTCAAGGATCTTTTTGATTTCACTCGTTGGCGCTAGCCTTTCAACCTCTCCTTTTAGGATATCCCTTATTTCATTAAATCCCATTTCCCTGCGTATCAATGGTAATATTTCACCTATAAGATCCTTAAAACTTGTATAAGCTCCCCTAGCCATTCTACTCCTTTGTATATTCTCCTCATCAACCTCTTTCAGGTATAATTTAAAGGGGCAGAATAGATACTCTGATATCAAAGAAACCCTCACAATCATAAAAAACACCACTATAATATTACAAAATTGAGGCTACTATTTAATCTTATCGACGGTACCCCCATATAAAAAAAACTAGAAGATGGGATAATTCACCTTTATATATTCGTTGAGGGCTTCTCTTGTGGTTCCCACAACCACCCTATAACCTTCCTTTGCACCACTATACCTTTCCAGCACGCCCTTGGCGATTATCATTTCACCCTCCTTTGCCTGGCCGGCATAGGTGTGGGTGAATGACACAACCTCATCTATATCCACCCTTGGACCCTCTAGGATGCTGACATCCTCAACTTTATAAATGGCTGGGTTGTCGAATGCTGCCATGGCATCATAGACTCTAGCTTTTATTTTTATCCTACCTAGGGGCTCATATACCGTATCAGACCATGAGCCTTCTATTTCATCCCAACTACGAGTTGCGAGTATGTCGAATAATGTGCCGTCCACAAGCCCCCTATTATTTTTACGCTCCTCATACCAACAAAACTCCTCAAAACTCAGACTATTATCCTTGATACGCTTCTTATAAACCTTCAGCCAATAATCCTCACTTAAACTCTTAAATGGGCCATGATCTTTAAGTTGAGCGAATGCTTCAAGGGCTTTCCTATGATTTTCAAGACCATAAATAACGAAGTCAATATCTGAATTTTCAGGATCATGCAATGATGGTAGAATAGAACCAGAAACCCCCATATCATCAAATGATATTGAGGCTTCCTCGTGGAAGGCGTCAGCTATTATCAAAACCTTCTCAAGCAGCTCATCCGAGGGTCCCTCCTCCATTATTTCCTTTAACCGTCTTGTTGGTGTCATGATCTCCTCTATAAGCTCGTGGGGGACTGCTAACATGATCTTCCCAATACTTTCAGCCTCATATAAATAAGTTGGATAATTCTCCTCGAGGAACCTGTAAGCCCCCTCTGAGTCCACCTTAGAATATCTTCTCCCATCCCTCGACCTTTCGCCCCCAGGATCAGGTATATACCTTAAAAATGCGATTATACGATCCCTAGGGTGCAAATATGAAGTAGTTGCGAAGAAAAGATCATCCACAGTATATACAAAATCCCTCGGCCTCGACCTCATAGGATAAAATAAATGTGAAAACCAATAAATAGTTTACCAAAAAAATTGGGTCTTTATCATGATAGTCAAGAGAATAAGACCATCCCAGGACCTAAAAGAGGAACTTTTAAAGATAAAGGATAGTGGCATAATAATATCAGGTGTCGGAAGCCTTAAAAAAGCCACTTTAAGGTTAGCAGATGAAAAAATAGTAGAAATCGAAGGCCCCCTTGAGATAATATCCATGCAAGGTACAATCACAATAAATGGCATACACGTACACATGGCAGTAGCCAACAAAAACGGGAAGATAATAGGAGGACACCTAAAAGGAGGATGCAAAGTCCACACAACAGTAGAAATCGCGATTCTACCATACAATGGGGTGCTGAGAAGGTTAAAGGATAAAGAGACCGGTTTCATGGAATTAGACATAGGAGGATCTATAATGATACACGAACACCTCAAGGATAGAATATTATATGATGGCACCCAGATAAGACCCAACTGGGCCCTCGATGAACTCAACATCAAAGGCCCAAGCATAATAACCTGGATCGGGCCCATGAACATAAAAGACATCATAGACTACGAGGACAAAAAACTCCGGATAAAAGCAGATAGGATGGCCCATTTCATAATAGAACATTTTGATGAACAACCAGCGAATCTAAGATTATGTTATCATCGTCAAAGGATGCTTGTAATGATACTCCAAGAAGAATTATGGGAAAATGGCATACCCACAAGGAGGGAAGGCGACGACCTCTACATAGGCACTGGTAAACTTACAGTGTCAGTAGCCACGGCATCAGTTTCAAGCATGAAAATACACCTTGGGATAAACATAACAAGCAAGGGAACCCCAGAAGATGTTGAAACAATAGGAATACAAGATTATAAGGATCTGGGAGAAGATGATATAATAGAAATCGTAGGTAATGTGGCCAAGAAGTACATCCAAGAGATCAGATCAATAGAAGAGGATATTACAAAGACAAGAACAGGGTGATATGCGTTGAAGATAATCATAGAGGGGATCCATGCTAATTTGAGGTTTTCAGCAGCACATATGATACCCGAACATGAAACATGTGGCGTAATCCATGGACACTCATACATAGTTGATGTGGAAGTGGAGGGCGAACCAACCGGAAAACATGGTTTCATAGTTGACTTCAAAGACGTTAAGGGTATAATGCGGAGAATCTGTAAAAGATTGGATCACCGCCTACTAGTACCATTAGAAAGTCCGTTAATGGATCTCCAAGTAAGCGATGACAAGGTAGAATTTCAAGTTGCAGGTAAAGAATATAAAATCCCAAAAGAAGATTGCTGCCTATTACCCATAGAATCCACTTCCGCGGAAGGACTTGCAGAATACTTTGCCCGGAAACTCTATGAGGAACTGAAAGAATATAACAAGATGATAAGGAATGTCAAAGTTTGTGTGAATGAGGGGATAGGACAAGGTGCTATTTTCACCTACCCAGGAGTGGAGAGGATATGAGAGCCCCTATAATGGAAGTATTTTCCAGCATACAAGGGGAGGGGCTCCTAGTCGGGTGCAGGCAAATATTCATACGATTCGCAGGGTGTAACCTCAACTGCAAATATTGTGACACACCCGAGAGCAGGAACCCCCAAAGTGGAGAATTAACCAGCATAGGAGATCTTAAATATAGGATAAAAGAGCTTAAAACCCCTGATCTCCATTCAATCAGTTTAACAGGAGGCGAACCCTTACTCTACGCCGATTTTATAAAAAATCTATTGCATGAGACCCATTATAAGCTGCTATTAGAGACTAACGGGTCCCTACCCGGTGAGATCAAAAAAATAGCTCATCTCATAGACTATGCATCCGTTGATATAAAATTACCAGAGCATGTTGGTACCTGGAAGATTATAGAAAAAGAAATCAAGTCCATAAACATATTAATAAAAAGAGGTGTAAATACATATCTCAAGGTGGTGGTCTTGCCAACCACACCCCCATCATATATGGGGCAAATAGTCCAGAAACTCCAAGAGGAAATTTCAGAACCCTCTAAGACGCCTATAGTGATCCAACCAAGCAGTCCATTAGATTATTGGATTGGGAGCGCTCCTCGGCTGTTAAAGATCTCGGAGGAAATAGGAAGACATTTTAAGGTGCGGTTAATACCCCAAGTTCACAAGATTTTAAATTTAAGATAGGAGGTTTAGGGGATGGATGTTGAAACAAAGATAACAGTCCATGATGCCATGACAACAAACGTGGTAACTGTAGATCCAAGTATCAGCGTCGCTGAAGCAGCATATATAATGACAAAGGAAAAGGTGGGGAGCCTAATTGTGAAGAGCAACGCAGAACCAGAAGGGTTAATAACAGAAAGCGATATAATCCGAAAAGTTGTCTCTAAGGATTTGAAGGCAAGCAAGGTTACCATAGGGGAGGTCATGACCAAAGACCTTATCACCATAGAACCTGAAAGGGAATTGAACGAAGCCGCCAGGTTAATGGCTAGGAACAATATAAGAAGACTACCAGTGGTAAAGGACGGCTCATTAGTGGGTATATTAACATCAACAGATGTTATGGCTGTTTCACCTGAACTCACTGAGATATTAGTTGAAAGTGCACGTTTTGAAGAGAATACAACAACATATACTGAAGAAGAAAGGCCCTTACCAGGTATCTGTGAAATTTGCGGGACTTTCGCCGAATATTTAGAAGAATATGATGGTAAGTATGTGTGTGAGGAGTGCAAGGAAGAATTAGAGGGTGAATAACTTGAAAGTGGAGGATTTAATGACACCCAATCCGGTGACGGTTCCAGTTGACATGGCAATTACACGTGTAAGATCCATACTCCGCGAGGAGGATTTCAGATGCGTTCCCGTTGTAAATGGAGAGCGCCTTGAAGGATTAATCACAAGGGGTGATGTACTCCATATTTCAGTCACCAAATCCAACATTGAAGCAAGGGGGATGATGGAGAAGCCAGACGTCATACTCTTCCCAGAAATGGATGTATACAAGGCAGCCGCCCTCCTAATAAGGGCCAAGGAGATACAAGCCCCTGTAGTGGAATCCACTGATAATATGAAACTAATAGGGATATTAAGCGTCTATGATATACTGGCGGGTTTTATTGAAAGGAAGATACCACCAAAAAAGGAAAAAGTTGGTGAAGTCTTAACAGAAAAGGTTGTAGTATGTGATATAAAGGATCCGCTTTCCAAGGTTTGGAATAAAATGGATGAATCAGGCTATTCAGGGTTACCTGTAATGAAAAATGGTAAACTAATCGGTATAATAACGAGAAAAGATCTTATAAAGTATGGTCATGCCCGTATCGTGAAAGAATCAGGGGATGTTAGGATCATGCCAGTTGAGAAGATAATGCAAACCCCACCTATAGTAGCTACAAGGGACATGCCCATTGATGAAGCGGCCACGATAATGGTAACGAGGGATGTGGGGAGACTCCCAGTAGTTGAAGACCCAATATATGTTAAAAGCGACCCTCAAAGGGCTAAAGAGGGAAAGCTTGTCGGTATAGTTTCAAGAGAGGATATATTGAAGGCTTATATTTATTCTTAAAGGTGTGATGATGTCACCCCTGGATTTTAGGATCTCCCTATCGTACCCCAACCAATTTTTTAATAAAATTTTCACGATTATTAATAAACCTGTGAGGTGTGTTGATGAGGAAAAAAGACACCATAAACATAGTAAAATCATTGGACCGTGGTCCAGTGGAATTTGAAAGCAGAAACTTTGAACATGAAGGCGATATTATGAGCATCGCCCAAAAAGAAGTGGTTTCAATACCACCCACCATAAGTATCAAGGAAGCCGCTGAGATAATGGTCAAAAACAAGTTCAGGAGGCTTCCAATAACAGACCCCGGCACAAAGAAACTCTTAGGGATAATAACATCAATGGACATCCTAGACTTTCTAGGAGGAGGAGACAAATCCAAAATACTCGAAGAAAAATATGATGATAACTTCCTCGCAGCCATAAACGAACCTGTAAGGAAAATAATGACACGTAACGTTAAATATACAACCCTAAAGGATTCCATAACAGATGCAGTTGAAATGATGCTCAAATATAATATCGGAGCATTACCAGTTGTCAACCATGAAAAAAAATTAGTAGGGATAGTCTCAGAAAGAGACTTCGTATTCCTAATGGCAGGAGTCCTAAATGATGAAATAGTAGCAGATCACATGACAGAAAATCTCATAACAACAACACCAGGCACACCAATCGAAGGAGCCTCCAAGATAATGGTAAGAAACCAATTCAGAAGACTCCCAATAGTTGGGGAAGAGAGAAAAACACCCCACCCAGAAAAGGAAAAACTTGTAGGTATCGTAACATCCACGGACATACTAGAATTCCTAGGATCCAACAGAGTATTCGACACCATAAAAACAAATAGTGCAGAAGAAGCCCTCAACACACCAGTAAGTGAAATAATGGAGAAAAAAGTAGTCACAATAAACTCAACAAGCACACTAGGACAATTATACGAGATAATGGCCAAAAACAGCATCGGAGGGGTGCCAGTAGTCGACTACGATGAACTTCTAGGCATAATAACTGAAAGCGACCTACTAAAGGCCATAGCCCTCTAACTCATTTTTGATAGGTGAGAAAAGATGAAAGTCGAAGATGTGATGACCACAACAGTAATAGTAATGCCAGACACTCAACAAGTTTCCTATGCCAGAAACCTAATGCTGAAACATGGGATAAGCCACATAGTCGTAGTGGACAGTGAAAGAAAACCAGTCGGTATAGTAACAGAAAAAGATATAACCCGCAAACTGCGGGTGGCCGGGCCAACATGGCGTAGAAGGCCAATAGACAAAATATCCATAAAGAGGGTGATGAGTAAAGACATTATAACCGTACCGGCCAATGCAGACATAAGAGAAGCCGTAGATATTATGCTAAGAAATAATATAAGCTCCCTACCCGTAGTAGAGGATGGGAAACTTGTTGGTATAATAACAAAAACAGACCTTCTCAGAGTTTATAATGAAAAATGTAAGGGCAGATGGAAAGTCTCCGATCTCATGACGAAGGATGTTATCACAGTCACAGAAAACCATACGATAGCCCATGTAACAAGTTTAATGGAAGAAAATAAGATAGGGAGGATCATCGTAATTAAAGACGGGGAACCAATAGGGATCATAACATCAGAGAACATATCATTCGCCCAACTTGAAGACCCCGAGACTGGAGTACCCCTTGAGAAAATCTATTTCATAGGAAGAGCATCGAAAGAGAAAAAGAAGGTCAGATTAGTCTCCATGTTAACAGCAGGGGACATCATGACAGAAGATCTCATAAAATTAGAAGAGAACGCTGACGCTGTCGAAGCCGCTAACATAATGTTAAAAGAGAAAATTAGCGGAATCCCCATAGTAGACGAGAAAAACCAACTCAAGGGTATAATAACAAAAACAGACATCATAAAAGGCATACAATAATCCTGGGGGGATCATATGAAGATAAAATACCTCATGAACCAGAACGTCACCTGTATTGATAAAGATCAAAACATTTGTGATGCCCTGCGGATAATGAAAAAGAATAATATTTCACGCCTCGTGGTCATAAACACTAACAATGAGCATGTAAAAGAAGTTGTTGGGATAATAACTGAAAAGGATATAGCCAAAAAACTTGGATCCTCAAGATACGGGAACCTAGCACCATCACATTTCCACGTATCAACTGTCATGAGCCCAAATATTATAACAGCAGATGTTAACATGGACGTGAGCACAGCAGCCCATATAATGCTAGAAAATCACATAGGAAGCCTACCAGTCATAGAAGATGATAAATTAGTCGGCATACTCACCAAAACAGACATACTCGAAATATGCAAAGGCAAACCCTATGAAAAAAGTTTAGTGGAAGACGTGATGAGTTCAGAGCTCATAACCATAGAACCAACAGAAAGGATGATACACGCCAGGAGATTAATGATAGACGCGAACATAGGGAGACTACCAGTCATGGAAGATGGAGAACTAGTAGGAATCATCACATCAAAGGATATAGCACGTTCAATGATAGCCTTCAGAAAAGTAGTCCCTGACAAATACAAAAGCGCAAGGATAAGAAACCTGCTCGTAGAGGATCTCATGACACAAAACGTTAAAACAGTGAAAACAACTGATAACATATCAAAGACAGCATCAAAGATGATAGAAACAGGATACGGGGGCTTCCCAGTATTAGATGAGAAGGGCACGCTCGTGGGTATAATAACCAAAAGCGACATATTAGATCTCATAGTTGAAATGGAGGGGGGTTAACTAATAATTTTACCCACCATAAAATGTCCCAAATGTGGATCAAACCTTGAGGTGGACTGGAGAAGGAACAACTCCCTTAAGAATTTCTTTTTCACCTGCGAAAAATGCGCTTTCACAGGGAGATTATACGCCGAAAACTTCCTAGAAAATAAAATAGCAACAGCCCTAGGAATAAGCCCCGAAAGGCTAGAAAGGGCCATTAGGAGACGTGGAGTTAAATTCTACAAGTCAATAAACCCGGCTTTGCTCTTCAAAAAAGATCTCATGCACATAGAATCTGGTACGGTAGTTTATATCACAGATGATAAACTGGAGATAATAAGGGGCTTCCCGAAGATCCGAAGAACCCTAATATTATCCCCAACCATAGAAAAACACTTCAAGGACAAGGTAGCGGTCGAGGAAAAGATGAACGGTTACAACGTAAGAATAGCATCAGTCAACTCAAAGATAATAGCCCTCACAAGAGGCGGATACCTTTGTCCATTCACCACCCAGAAAGTCCAGGAATTCATGGACCTAGACAGATTCTTCAAGGACAACCCAAACTTTGTAATCTGCGGGGAGATGATAGGCACAGCCAACCCCTACGTTTCACACTATTATCCAGAGATAGGTGAACTAGGATTCAGAATATTCGATGTGAGGGAAAAAGCCACGAATAAACCATTACCTGTTAAAGAGAAGAGGAAATTACTTAAAGATTATGATCTTCCAATGGTCCGTTTACTGGGCACCTTCCCAGTGAAGAAAGCCCCGGAGAAGATAAAAGAGATCGTGAAAAAACTGGGAGAAGAAGGCAGGGAAGGTGTTGTGATAAAAGACCCCCAGATGGAATTACCACCCATAAAATATACAGCATCCCAAGCACATGCAAATGAAATAAAATACGCCTTCACCTACCCATTCGATTTTGGGAGAGCATTCTTCTTCAGTAGAGTGATAAGGGAAGGGTTCCAAGCATACGAAATGGGAGAATCTGATGATGAACTGCGTGAAAGAGCCCACAGACTCGGCGAAGCCATAATCTACCCCATGGTAAAAACGATAAAAAAGATAGCCGAGGATGGGATAGCGCACGAGGACACCACCATTAACGTGTCAAGTAGAAAGGAAGCCAGGGAATTTATAAAACATCTCCATGCGTTAGACGTATCAGCAACCATCATAGACTACAAAGATGGTGAAGCCGTTATAAGACGTTTCCACCAGGCAACTACTGATAGGACAAAAAATTTCCTAGAAGGCGGACTATACTAGGGGTGTTTCACCTTGGATGTTATAGCATATCTTGGACCAGAAGGAACTTTCACGGAGGAAGCGGCCCGCAGATTATCAAAGAAACTAATACCATTCGATTCCATTATAGATGTCCTGGATGCTGTGAAAAACAGGAAGGCTGATAAGGGTGTTGTACCTATCGAAAATTCGATTGAGGGTCCTGTAGGCGTTACATTAGATCTTCTAGCCCATGAGTACGATCTCTGCATAGAAAGAGAAATAGTATTAAAGGTTGATCATTATCTGCTCGCTAATAAAGGTGCCAGATTAGAAGAACTCACAGATGTGTACTCACACCCCCAATCACTCGCCCAATGCCACAAATTCATAGAAAAGATGGGTCTTAGAGCACATTCAACACCCAGCACCGCCGCCGCCGCCAGGATCATAAAGGGTAAAAGGGGATATTGTGCCATAGGCACCCCCAGGGCGGCCAGATTATATAACCTAGAGATTTTAGCTGGGGGTATCCAAGATTATACTCCTAACATGACACGATTCATCGCTATAGCCTTACATGATCATGAATTCACGGGCTATGATAAAACCTCAATATTATTCACACTTGCAGAGGATAAGCCGGGAGGCTTATATGAGATCTTGGGATTATTTGCGGAGGCTAATGTAAATTTAACCAAGATAGAATCTAGGCCTTCTAAGATGGGTCTTGGAAGATACATATTCTTCATAGACTTTGAAGGGCATAGAAAAGAAAAGAATATAAGTATGATATTAGAGGAGATTAAAGATAGAACACCATTCATGAAGATCCTAGGTTCATATCCAATGGATGACTGGTACAGGAAAAGATAGATATTATTTAAATAGGGGAAGAGAAAATCGCCTTCCACTAGAATGGAATTATAAGGGAGATGGAGATGATCAAAAGGGAAAAGGAACTCCTCCGTCGTCTAAGGGACCTGGAAAAGGATTTGCAAGAGGGTAAGATATCCGAGAGCAAATATAGGATGCTGAAAAGAGAATATCAGAGGGAACTTGAGGCCATGGAAGCCGCTGAGAGGATAAAGAGGATGCAGGGCCGTTCCACTTCTGAAAAACCCTTAGATCATTGGATTGAAAAGGCAAAAGAGGAAGAGGAAGCTCGTGAAAAAGAGGAGCTCGTTAAGAAATATGTTAAAAAACCAGCCACTATGAAAGAAACAGAAAAGCCACAAGTTGCATTCAAGGTGGTAGGGGTCATATTATTGGCATTAGCATTCTTTATAGGTAGTGGTTTTGGCCTTTACTTGTTAAATTTAAGCCAAGATCAGACAGGTAATGTTCTTGTTAATGAGAGCGCTTTCCCAACATTCACAATCAACAACACTAGTACAACTAATAATTATGTGCCAAGTTATAATACTACAACATATTATGAGCCAACCACACCCACCACACCAACCACACCCACCACGCCTACCACGCCATCAGAGCCGCCAACAAATACTTCAGGATAAAAAATCGAGTTTATGGGAGGAGCCCTATCATGAAAAAAAGTCTAATTATTATCCTATTTATTGTCATGGCCATGGTAAGTGTTGCAGGTTGCACTTCCCAATCAAAAGAAGAGAATAAAAGATTCACAGGGGATAATATAACATTTGAGTATCCTGCAGATTGGGTTATAGCGAATTCGCAGGCAAATGATACTATAGTGGCTGTGGCGGATCCTAAATCTGTAAATCCGCGAACAGGCTATGCACAGACTGTAGTGGTAATACAGAAGAGGAGGTTAGAAGGTGACTTTTATCAGGTTTATAATGAAAACTATGCAACCCTATTTAATAATTCAAGTTATCAAAGAGTCTCCGAGGGTAACATAACCATAGGATCTTATCAAGCCCTTGAAAGCACTTACCTTGTAACAGAAGGTGATGTGAAGAAGAAACAGATGGCAATATGGATACAAAGAGGAGAAGAAGTATATGTGATACTCTGCAGCGCCCTAGCCAGTGAATTCGACAAGGAAAAAGCAAATTTTGATATTGTAATTAACAGTTTCAACTTCATAGGATAAAAGGATTATCTGAGTAGGTGAGTGTTCCCTAACCGCACCCTCTCTAATCCAACCCCTTGGGCCGCTTCTAAACATTCATTTGCTTCTTCCCAAGTCAGTAGTGGGAGATCCGTCATCATGTGTTGAGGGGAGAATGCGAGGAGAGTATAGGGTATCCGTGGGTTAAGTTTGACTAGAAAATTGGCTATATTCCTCACTTCCTCCTCTTCTATATAACCTGGTATTAGGAGGGTGCTTGCGACAAGTAACGGTGGGTTGCTTCTCTTATCAAAATAGCCCTGGTAGATGTATTTAAAATTTTTAAAGGTTTGTCTATTACTCGCACCCGTCAATATCCTGTGAAGTTTTTCATCCCATGCCTTAAGGTCAAATTTTATTATACCACCGGATGATAAGCTTGTCCTTGCCATGTCATCCAGGTACTTGGGATGGATATTACCATTGGTCTCCCAACAGATCCTCAAAATCTCACCCTTTTTTCTTTCAGAGCCTCCCTGGCTACTGATAATGCGAATGACATCTGCGGCGATGGATCACCCCCAAAAAAGCATATACATGCGCTTTTATCGTCTAGGCTTCTGATTATTTCTTGGACTGTAAATAATGGTTTTCCTTTGAGGGCCATTTCACGATATGAACTGTTTTGACAGTATAAGCAATCAAATGAACAACTCCCGAAGAATATGGCGAGATTCTTGTAACCATATTCCGGGCCTGGTGAATAGGCATATTGTGGATAACCAGCCCCTGTACCCCCTGGACAAACCCAGTCAGCCACGCAATTGGTGGGTAATGGATCAAAATAAAAAATACCGACAGCTTCTCGACTCGTATTTATCCTGGTGTGTATCCTCCCATTTTTCACTTGGCGCAGGCGGCAGAAACCATATTCTTCCTCTTTTATCCTGCAAAGGTTACCACACTCATAACAGGTAACGCCCCCAGGATCTTGTGGGGGTAAAACTGGGGGTATCATGCGACTTTCACTATGGGCTTTCTTTGTCAGATCTTGGACTATCCTCTCAGGTTCTTTTTTCAGGCAGTTTCCACAAATATGGTCTAGGATTTGGGTGGCGGTTCCGCCACAAATTTTGCAACGCACTTGTCCTCTTGGGGGCTGATCCATCATATTCACCATTTGGGCCTGGGTGGGGGGTGGGCAGACCCCATAGTCTATCCATAATTGTGGGGGGGTGTGAAAGTTTCTAATCCTCGTTGAGTCTATTAATAATTTCTGTTAGAATATGATTATTAAAGTTTTAGGGGCTATAAATTTATATTATAATAATTAAAATCTATGATTAAGGATCACAATAGGAATATGTTCACGGTAGTCGAAGGAGACTTTTTGTTTTTGCACTTTATGCTAAAGTGCTAATTGTTCCTTATTGTGGCCTATAATGTTTACTGGTTCATCATATAATAGGATAGGAGGAGTTAATGATGGGATTGCCGATATGTGATGTTTGTCTAAAGAGTGGAATTTTATGTCAGGGTTGTGAGGATAAACTTAAAAGTGGCGAGGTGTCTGAACTAGAATTAGAGATCTCGAAGGTCCTTTATAGGCTGGCTGAGGGTAAATTAGGGTTTAAGAGGGCTATAGATATGGGTGATGTTGTTATTATCATCACTGATAGGGATCAGGTGGGTAAACTTATAGGTAAGGGTGGTAAGATTGTGAGGACCATTTCGAGGGCTATAGGTAAGCGTGTGAGGATTGTTGGTGAGGATTCTGATCTTAAGTCGGTCGCTGAGGATGTTCTTGCACCTGCAAGGATTTCCGGTATAAATATTGTGTATGGTAAGGATGGTAAGGAAAAATTCAAGATAAGGGTTATCAAGGAGGATGCTAGGAGGATACCAGCCAGCCTTGATGTTCTCAATAGGATCATAAAGCGATTGACTGGTGAGGAGACAACCATAGTAGTTGATGAGTACTAATTGGGGTTTCCATGGATATTATACTTTGTGTAACCGGTAGTATAGCGGCCATAGAGGCCGTTAAGCTTGCACGCGAGCTTAGAAGGCAAGGCGCGAGTATAAAGTGTTTCATGAGTGATGGTGCTTGTAATATTATCCATCCTTATGCTATGGAGTTTGCAACGGGAAATGATGTCATATTAGAGCTTACAGGCGAGATAGAGCATGTTAAGTATGCTGACGCCGATCTGATCCTCGTTGCCCCGGCCACCGCCAATGTTATAAGCAAGTTAGCATGTAGGATAGCTGATAATCCGATAAACGCGCTTCTAATCGCGGCTTTAGGTTATGGGACTCCTATTGTAATGGTGCCTTCAATGAACTTGTCAATGTATCGGGCGATAAAATATAACGTGGAAAAACTTGCCAGGGAGGGTGTGATCTTCGTACCCCCGAGGATGGAGGAGGGGAAGGCTAAATTCCCCCATCTTGATGATATAGTGCTTACTGTTTTAAGGGAGACATCCACTGGCAATTTAAGGGGTAAGAAGGTTCTTGTAAGTGCTGGTGGAACCTATGAGGCATTGGATCCTGTGAGGGGTGTGTGTAATCTGAGTTCTGGTAAAATGGGTTTAGAATTAGCCAAGGAAGCTTTTATACAGGGTGCTGATGTCACACTCCTTGGGGCTAACTTATCCTTGGAGGTACCGTCATGTATAGGTATGGTTAATGTTGTATCAGCTGCTGAAATGTTTGATAAAGTCCAAGAGCTTATTAAAGATTTTGATGTTTTTATTTCAGCTGCTGCTGTGGCGGATTTCAAGCCGGAGTATACTGAAGATAAAATACCATCCTCTGAGGGGAGAATTTTAAAATTGGAGCCTAACCCTAAGATAATTGATAGTGTGAAGGATTTAAATCCTAATATTTATCTTGTCGGTTTCAAGGCTGAATATGATGTTAATGAGGATGAGCTTATAGAATTAGCCAGGGAACAGAGGGAAAGGTGTGGTGCGGATCTGGTTGTTGCTAATGATCTTGCAGTTGAAGGTTTCGGTTCAGATAAAATCAAACCGATATTGGTTTCTGATAGGGTGGAGAAACTACCCCTCATGGATAAAAGGGAACTTTCCAAGATAATAATACAAATTGTATCCCAGAATTTATAATAATCCTAATAGAATTTGTATTATATTTTTTGTAGACTATTTTCTCATGTTAATAACAAATTATTTATATATCCTACCATATAATATTATCCACAGAGTATATTATATGGTGGTAAAATGGTATTAAAAAACCTTATATTAGGTTATAGGAAAATCACAGGAAAAAGTATTGATGAACTTGCAAGGGAACTAGAAGTACCAAAGACTGTTGTAGAGGGCCTTGAGAGTGGTGAAATCAAACACCCCACCCCCAAGTTGCTTTCAAAGATCAAAAGGCTTACAAGGGGGTTGGACGAGAAGGAAATCGAGGCCATTGGAAGAGGTTACAGGATAAAAGAGTTCCTGGGCAACTATTTCAAATACTTCCTCAAGGGATTGTCCAAAGAAAAGGGAATAAAAACCTCCAAGATAAAAGAAATGTCCCCAACTGAATTATACAAACTAGTAGGGAAACTAGACGAGGACTTCATTAAAATAACAGATAAAGGTAGGATAGCAAGCCACTCCTAGTCGCTAAATTCAACAAGTAAAGCTAGATGATCCTTCTCATAAGGTTCTAATCTAATCCTCTCTCTAACATTGAAACCAGAACTCTTTATCTTCCCTTCCTCCTCTTTAAAGATTATGGAGGGTTTTCTCGTAACGTCTATGCTTCTTGCTTTTATCATCAACAATCCTTGACCCTCTTTTTTGAGGAATAATTTCATGTTTTCTGTGAAAAGTTGACTTTGTCTTGGTTGCGCCACGTCACAATAGAGGAAATCCACTTTCTCTATAAGATGTAGATAATCCCTTGGGCGGGTAGCATCCTTAAGTATTGGGATCATGTTTTTCCGGTTTTCACACACCTTTACCAGTTCTCTCATCATCCGTGGAGAAGATTCTATACAATATATAATACCATCAGTGGCCATGTCAGAGAAATGTGACGCTGTAGTACCCGCTGACGCGCCCAAGTATAATATCCTCGAGTCTTTCCTGATTTTAAGGGTCTTAAGACCGTTAAGTATGGCGGCTGCTAGCTTGGACCTGTAGGGATCCCAGACACGGTATTCTCGCCCACCCCACTTGAATAATTTTTCACCATAAACTTGCATACCCTTTGCGAGGTTAACTGTTAAAAGATAATTTTCATGGAGATAAACGCCCTCTATCCCCTTGATTTTCTTCATTGATAACACTCTCCATTCTGAGGATTATCCTCTTTTCTTTGGGGTTTGCCTTTTTATGATATCTATCCGTTTATACAAATCTTCTTTTATATTAGGGTCATGTTCTCCCGTGAATAAGTCCTTTCTCGCTGCGAGGGAGATCTTTGAGGCTAGTGCACGTGCGATTTTGCCGCGGACGCGCCAATTTGATCCCCTAACGAGGGGGTGCTGATATATTAGCCCATGTTTTGGGGGTTTCGAACCCCTTCTAAGGTGCCTGAATAGGGCTTTTTCAGCCCCCATCACTTGTATGGTCGAAGAAGGTGAAAGTGCTAATTTTTTCATGCTTCCTGCGTGTGCTATTAATTTTGCGCCGAGTGTCGTGCCGGCAACATCCTGCAGGTTGGGTGCTAAGTATCCCATTTTCGACTCTATATACCTTTCTATGGATTTTCTCAATAACTGTAATGATCTGATGGCCTTCGCAAACTCTCTTATAATCTCTATGTCCTCTTCTTCGAATTCCCCCCCTATACTCTTCTCTGGCAACTTTTTCAATTTTATTATATCTTCTCTTCTCGGTTTTTCTGCTATGAGTTTAACATAATGTTCATGGTCCTTCACAGACTCCAGTTCCGGGAAATATATCGAGTACCATTCTCTTATCCTTTCAACAAATTTTCCTATGGCCTCGTCAAGATCATCTAAGGCGTTAACAGCTTGTATAATCAGTTTATCCTGTTCTTTGAAGGATTCTTCCAATTTTTTGAGGGTTATCCCCTTGTTTATCTCATATATGAACTCCCCGAATTCACCATCCTTGATGAATCCAATCTCCTCAAGGATTTCCCTCAAATTTTCTCGAAGATATTCACCCCCAATATTTGGAGACTCTAAGATAACCCCCTTAAATTTCCCATACTTCCATCTATGCGCAGATTCTATGGATATCTCCCCATATTCTCTGAGGAGTCTTTTTATGATCTTCTCCTCTTCGCTGGTTAACCCTTTTTCGAATTCTAGCAACCTTGAAATTACAGATTTTCTAGGGAAAAGTTCATAATCTACAATATCTAAATTTTCATTAAATGCTATGAAACCGGCAACACATGGCACAAGATAACACTTCATATGGGTAGATTTGTATCCGGCCAATTATAATCTTTTAGTGGGGGAGATCAAAGGTGTTAGATGTTAACCTTTGCGGGGTTAAAATGCGAAATCCTACAATGCTCGCCGCCGGCGTTCTCGGGATAACAGCATCATCATTAAATCGTGTTTATCATCATGGAGCAGGGGCTGTTGTCACCAAATCTTTTTCTCTTGAACCGAATATGGGCTATAAGAACCCGACTATAGTTGAGGTCCCATATGGGCTTATAAATGCTATGGGCCTGTCCAATCCTGGTGTTGAATCATTCAAGGAGGAACTATATAAGATAGAGGATAGGATACCGGTAGTAGCGTCTATATATGGTTCCTCCCCCAGCGAATTTGTGAAGGTTGCACTAGAAGTCCAAGGACTAGTGGACATGATTGAATTGAACATTTCATGCCCCCATGCAATGGAAGGCTATGGGGCGACAATAGGACAAGACCCACAACTAACATTCAAAGTGGTTGAAGCCGTTAAAGAAGCCTGTAAAGTGCCAGTAGCCGCTAAATTAACACCCAATGTCACGGATATCAAGGAGATAGCATTAAAGGCTGAAGAAGCAGGATGCGACGCCATAACCCTTATAAATTCCCTCGGACCCGCCATGAAAATAGACTTGAAAACAGGCAAACCAATCCTCTCCAATAAATTCGGGGGACTATCAGGCCCCGCGATAAAACCAATAGCCATCAGATGCGTATATGAAGTATATGAGACCGTGGATGTCCCCCTGATCGGCGTCGGTGGGATAACAGATTACAAAGATGTTGTAGAATTCCTATATGCGGGGGCCAGCGCAATCCAGATAGGTAGCGCCATATTCTACCATGGCCTTGGAATATTCAAAAAAGTCTGCGATGACCTTAAAGCCTTCATGAAAAGAGAAGGATTCAAAAGTATAAACAAGATGGTTGGATTAGCCCACGGATAATATGGGGGATCATAAAATTGCACGTTCCAAAAATCCTAGAAATCAAAAGGATTATCAGAGAATCATCAGACGTTAAAACACTAATATGCCCATGGGATGGGAAATCTCCAGTACCCGGACAATTCATGATGATCTGGGACTTCAAGGATGAGAAACCCATGTCAGTCTCATTAATCGACAAGACAAACAATGAAATAGGCATCTCAATAAGGAAGGTCGGACCATTCACCTCAAGAATCCACAAACTCAGAGAAGGAGACAAGCTCGGATTAAGAGGACCCTACGGGCGGGGATTCACCATAGAAGGTCATAGGATATTAGCCATAGGTGGTGGTGTTGGCATGGCCCCAATAGCAGCCCTGGTAGAGGAAGCCAGGGCAAGGGATTTTGAAGTTGATGTTATAGTCGCGGCCAGAACCTATGATGAGCTACTATTCCTGGATCGTCTCGAAAAAACTGGTGCCAGGATATTCACATGTACTGATGATGGAAGCTGCGGATTCAAAGGATTTGCCATCGACCGTTTAAAAACCCTCAAGGAAACATATGATATGGCCATGGTTTGCGGTCCTGAGGCGATGATGAAGGGCATATTCCTAGAATTAGAAAAGAGGGGCATACCTGGCCAATTCTCCCTTGAAAGGTATATAAAATGTGCCATGGGCCTGTGTGGACATTGTTGTCTGGATAATACTGGTTGGAGAGTCTGTGTAGAGGGGCCGGTCTTCTGGAGTCATGAGCTTAAAATGGTGAAGGAATTCGGAGAATACAAGAGGGACGCTACAGGCGCGATAAGACCATTAGGGTGAAAGGCTTTGATATACCGGATAAAGGGTACTATAACATCATCATTTTTCATCATACTCGTCCTTTTAATATTATCAGCTATAGTACTCTATCCCATTTGGACTATGCTATTCCTTGGGGCTATTTTTGCCTATGGTATACGTCCAATAGCAGATAAACTCACAAAATATATACCCTATAGGTCGGTTTCCATAGCCATTGTAATGGTAGTGACGATCCTGCCATTAATCGGAGTCCTGGCCATGATCGCCAACACTTTATTCAATTCAGCGCCTGCACTACTTTCCACGGCCCAGAAGATAAACCTGGGCTCCATGGACAAAATATTAAAGTCATATGTACCATCCGAGTTTTTACCCTCAGCAGATATACTATTTAACGTCTTGAAGGATCTTATCAACAATCTTTTAAAGATGATAATAGATTATCTTTTGGATCTTATCAAGAGCGTGCCCATGATAGCCCTACAATTATTCATATTATTTGCTTCAGCATTCTACTTTGCAAGGGATGGTGAACAGCTAGTATCCTATGCATCCTCCATTGTACCCGAAGAAAGAAAGGATTTTATGAGGCGTCTTATCATTGAAACAGAGAGGGTTATAAAGAGCATATTCTACGGCCATTTCCTAACAGCATTTATAATAGGTTTAATGGCGATAATAGGATTCCAACTCCTCGGATACCCATATGCGATATTCCTAGGTTTGCTCGCAGGATTCTTCCAATTGATCCCAGTGATAGGACCATGGCCCACCTATACTATACTCGCCATATACGATTTCATCTACGGTAACATACTCCGTGGTGTGATAGTCTTAATATTCGGCGCCTTTTTAAGTAGTATTGATGTTTATCTACGCCCTAAATTGTCGGGTAAATACGCCGATATACACCCACTGCTTTTCCTAGTGGGATTCCTGGGCGGGCCTCTAATCTGGGGATTGGCAGGTTTCATAATAGGACCATTAATCTTGGGGGTTGCATACGCGGCTTTAAATGTTTACAGGGAAGAAAAAACACAATAGGCGCAAAAAAGGTTATTCTAGGTTGAATGGTAAGCCGATTTTTTCGCCATTTTCTATTTTATGCAATTCTCTCCTGTATGCTTCAAGTGGCGTTTCCTCTACTCCAAGGTATCCTGCGAAGGTGAGTGGCTCTTTTTCTAATTCTTCGAAGAATCTGGGATACCTCTTATCCCTTAATATATGATGATCCAATATTATCTCTGAGTCTGTCTCGAGGATTATCCTGTTAATGTTATTGGTTCCGGTTTTCCAGGAATTTTTCATATATCCTATGTATGTTGGGGGGCCGCTTGTGATTATAAGATCCGGCATCTTCCCTATTATCCATTCTACGCTTTCTTTATTTAACAGTTGGGTGTCACTGGCATGGATCATCCTCTCTTTGTGGTCTATCATGGTCATTATGACAAATCCTAGCCTAGTGCCCTTTTCTCCATGGGGGAATGCCGGTGAAAATTCCATTTTAAAGTCTCTGATCAAGGTTTTCCCATCAGCATATTCATACCCTCTCTTGTCCTCCAGGAACTTTGATGCCCTACCCCTCTGGCTTTTATTAATATTCCTGATAGGATCCTTTAGAAACAAATGTTTCCCATCATAGTTTGCCCCTGGAATATAATGATCATAATGATAATGGGATATGATTATCGTAGTTGCCTTATCCAAGAATTCTAGGATCCTACCCCTAGTATATTCTAATCTTTCTAGTTCGATTTTTGCTGGTGGTAGCGAATATCTTCTGGGGCCTAAAGCGACACCAGGATCTATTAATATTTTATCTTCACCAACTTCGATGTATACTGAGAGGCTCCTAACACCTAGACTCTCAGATGCAATGGGAACTATCTTCATATCAACTCCCCATAAATAGCTTGACTGTCCCTCTTTTTTTGGGGATCTTGACCCCCCCACACAAGAGGTGTGGGGGGTAACAATAAAATAATCCCCACACCCAAATATAATACTATGGTAAGGGAGCGGATGATACTCCTTGACATTGATTATGTTACAGTCGAGGACGTGCCAGTTATAAGATTATTTGGGAGAGGCGAGGATAAAAGGCCGAGGATAGCCTTAGACAGGTCTTTCAAGCCATACATTTATGCAATACCCTCAGATGCTGATTCATGTTTGGAGGAGTTGGAAGAGGCCGGTTTCAAAGAGTTGGAGGTTGTGGAGAGGAAGGATCTTGGAAGACCGGTAGATGCGATCAAGATTATCCTAGATCATCCTAGGGAGGTTCCAAGGATCAGAGAGAAGATAAGGAATCTTGAACATGTTCAGGAGATCCGGGAACATGACATACCATTCTATAGAAGATACCTCATCGATAATGGATTGTTCCCAATGTCAAAGATAGAATTGAAGGGTCATAGTATCGAATCATCCCAGGATATTGAAGTCGTGGAATTGGATGAGCCCCCAAGGACTGTTAAGTCAAAATTCCCAGAACTTGAAATTTTAGCCTTCGATATTGAAGTTTATAACCCACATGGGATGCCCAACCCCGAAGAGGATGAAATAATAATGATAAGCCTCTATGACAGTGAGAGAAAAAGGATAATATCAACCAAGGGGGGACACCTCAACTTTGTCGAACTTGTAGAAGATGAGAAGGCGATCCTAGAAAGATTCGCCGAGATAATAAAAGATTCTAAACCCGACTTACTTGTGGGATATAATTCTGACAATTTCGACTTCCCATATATAAGGAAGAGGGCTGATATTCTAGGCGTTAAACTCAACATAGGATGGGATGGATCAACCATAAAATCCCTGAGAAGAGGTTTTGCAACTGCCACAGCAATAAAGGGGACAATCCACGTAGACCTCTACCCAGTGATGCGACGTTACATAAACCTTGACACCTACACCCTCGAAAGAGTATACTTTGAATTATTCGGTGAAAAAAAGGTTGAATTACCCGGCGACCAACTATGGGAATACTGGGACGATAAAACCCTAAGAGACCAGCTTTTCAAATATTCCCTCGAGGATGTTATGGCAACCTATAGGATCGCTGAAAAAATACTCCCACTAAACATGGAGATCACAAGGATTGTGGGACAACCACTATTCGACATAAGCAGGATGGCCACCGGACAACAAGTTGAATGGTTCCTTATAAGGAAGGCATTCGAATATGGTGAATTAGTACCTAATAAACCATCACCCTCTGAGTTGCAAAGGAGAAGAACCCAGAAGGTCGTTGGAGGTTATGTGAAGGAACCCGAAAAAGGCCTCCATGAAAACATTGTACAATTTGATTTCAGGAGCCTATATCCTAGTATCATAATCTCCAAGAATATTTCACCCGACACCCTCACCGAAGATCCGGAAGAAGACTGTTACGTGGCCCCTGAGGCTGGTTATAGGTTCAAGAAGAAACCTAGGGGTTTCGTACCTTCAATTATAGGGCAAATATTAGATGAGAGGATGAAGATAAAGAATCTGATGAAGGCGGCTGAGGATCCCATGGAAAAGAGGATACTTGACGTGCAACAGGAGGCCCTTAAAAGGCTTGCTAATACGATGTATGGAGTTTATGGTTACACGCGTTTCAGATGGTATTGTTTAGAGTGTGCAGAGGCTATAACAGCATGGGGCCGTGATTATATTAAGAAGACGATAAAAGAGGCTGAAAAGTTCGGATTCCATACAGTATATGCTGATACTGATGGGTTCTATGCTACTTACCAGAAGAAATGATCTTCATGAACCTTGATATTATCTCCTCTGGGTTCAAGTCTATGAGTGGGACGTCCGCGTTTCCAGGTTCTACTTTCACATGGACTATGATCGGTCCTTCCTCTTCTAGTATTGGGGTCATGTTAATCTCATGGGGTTCTTCGAATTTGAATATTTTTTTGAATCCTATGCCCTTAGCGAGTTCGCCGAGGTCGACTTGGAGGGCGTAGGTGCACTGTGAACCTGTGGTCGCATAACATCCGTTATCTAATATTATGAGTATGAGGTTTTTGGGTGCTTGGCTGTAGATTGTGACGAGACTTCCAAGGTTCATGAGGAGTGAACCATCACCCTCAAAGACTATTACTTTACGCTTTTGTGCTAGGGCAAGTCCTAGTCCGATTGACGAGGCCATCCCCATTGATCCTAGCATGTAGAAGTGTCTTGGGGAATCTTTGATACTGTAGAGTTCCCTTGATGGGAATCCAAGATTGCATATGATCAGTTCATCGTCTAATTGTTCTATGATGGCTTTTATGGCTTCTATACGTTCCATTCTAGGTTCACCAGAAACTAACTTCTAGGAGTATGGCTGTGGGGTGTTTTTTCGCCTTTGCAAGTTTCCAGGCGGATCTTATATTATTGTATGCTTCTTCTGGTGTGGAGGGGACATGGTATGGTATGTTGAGGGCTTCTAGGATGAGTGGTGTTGCTTCACCCATTGGGATTTGGGCTGTTATGAATTCTCCGCGGGTGCCCCTGTGGCTTATTATCATGAGTATGGGGATCCTATACAACTTGTAGAGGGATGCTATGACATTTATAGAATTTCCAAGACCTGAATTTTGCATTAGGATGGCCGTGTTCTCCCCGGCCATGTACGCGCCCGCCGCTATCCCGAAACCTTCTTCTTCTCTCGTGACTGGTATGTGTTTGATTTCCTTGTCCTGGTCTATCATTTCAAGTACCCTTGCAAGGTTTATGCAGGGCACGCTTACTATGAAGTTTATGTTGTTGTCTTTAAGGGCCTTGTATATTGCCTTGCTACTGTCCAATGTTTTTATCCCTCCAAGTTCAGGTCCAGGTTTAGTTTTTCTTCTATTTCCTTTAGTTGTTTTAGGAGTTTCTGGTCTATGTATATGCCCTCTTTTAGGTTCTTTTCCATGTTCATTTTCTCTATGTCACCTGGAATGAGGACTTTGCCCGTGGATTTGACTTCTTCAACGAAGCTGTCAACTTGTTCTTTGAAGTCTTTGATGTTAACGAACTTTGATGGGTCAATGGCTATTAGAAGGTCGCCCTTTGTACATTTATCGTAGGGGTTCACGGTACCTTTCACTTTCTTACCAATGGCGGCTTTTACAAGGGGCCCTGCTAATATTTCGATCATGAATGATAATGCGTAGCCTTTGTGCCCCCCAAATGGTAATATTGAACCTTTCAGGGCCTTCTCGGAGTCTGTTGTGGGTTTTCCATTGGAGTCTAATGCTATGCCCTCTGGTAGGTTTTCCCCTCTACGGGCGGCTTCGAGTAATTTTCCACGTGCTGAGGCCGATGTTGCCATGTCAACTGAGATATAGTATTTATTGGATGGTATGCCGATTGCTAGTGGGTTTGTTCCGAGTATTGGTTCTTTTCCCCCTAGTGGTGCCACGGCCGGTTCTGTGTTTGCCATTATTATACCTATCATGTCCTCTTTGATTGCCATGTCAGAATAGTATCCTGCAATACCGAAGTGGTTGGAGTCATGGACGCCCACTAATCCTATTCCTGTCTCTTTTGCTTTTTGGATGGCTATCTCCATCCCCCTATAGGTTACAAAGTGGCCGAGGAGGTGATTGCCATTTATTAGGGCTGTTGATACGGTCTCTTTTTCGATTTCTATGTTGCCTTCTGTTTTTATGGTTCCATGTTCTATGCCCTTCACGTACTGGGGGAATCTCCCTATCCCGTGTGAGCTGAAACCTTTAAGGTCTGCATCTGCTGTTACATCGGCAACTATCTGGGCGTGTTCTTCCGGCACATTTAGAGCCTTTAGGATTGATATTATAATATTTTTTTCATCTTCACTGGTTATCCTCATAGAGATACCTTCCAAGATTATTTTTTTAGAGTGTGATATCCTCTTGGGTGTATGTTTTGATTTTCACAGCACCTGTGGGGTCTTCCTCGACGGTTCCTATCTCCCTTGCATTGTAGGTTTTCTTGGTTATTTTTATTGTTTTATTTGCATCTTCTTTGTCCACGACTATTATGAAGCCTATGCCCATGTTGAAGACCCTGTACATTTCATCTATTGGCACTCCATTTTCGTGGATTGCCTTGAATACTGGTTGTGGCTCTGGTAGATTATCTAATTTGTAGGTTACCTTATCGTTAAGGCGGCGTATGTTCGTGTATCCGCCTCCTGTTATATGTGCGAGTCCATGGACTTTGATCTCTGATTTTAGAAGTTCTAGTATGGGTTTGACATAAATTCTTGTGGGTTTTAGGAGTTCTTCCCCTATTTTATCCTTTGAACCTGGCAGGGGGTCATTGATGTTTAGTTTCAGTTTTTCGAAGAATATTTTCCTTGCGAGGGTTAATCCGTTGCTGTGTATCCCACTACTTTCAATTCCTATTAGCCTGTCACCAGCTTTTATCTTTTCTCCTGTTATTATATTATTTGGGTCTGTTATGCCTATGCCAGTGGCTGCGAGGTCGAAATTATCCACTATCTCAGGTAGTGTTGCTGTTTCCCCTCCTATTATCGCGGTTTCTGCCAGTTCAGCGCCCTTTGCTAATCCTTCACCTATCTCTGATGCGATTTCAGGGTCTGGTTTTTCCATTGCAAGGTAGTCGACTATTGCGATGGGTTTGGCGCCTACACATAGGATGTCATTCACTACCATTGCTATACAGTCTATTCCGATGGTGTCATATTTTCCTAGCTTCTCTGCTACTAGTATTTTGCTGCCCACACCATCTGTACTCATTGCTATTGCCATGTCACCTACTCGTATTATAGAGGCGAAGTGACCCTTCCTTGTGAGCACGTTAGCATATTTTAGGGTTTTTTCGAGTTTTGAGACTAGTTTTGATACTGTTAATGCTTCAAGGTCTATATCTACTCCAGAATCGGCGTATGTTACCATCTAATCACCATTTTATTGTATTCGCACGGTTTCTAGGTTTAGTGGTGTTTTTGTTTCTATCTTGTAGGTTCTGTAGATGCTTGATGCGAGATCCAAGGTTTTGTAATTGTCACCATGGCATATAAGTATCTTCTCTGGCCTAGGGCTCACCCTTCTAACATATTCCATGAGCTGTCTGCGATCTGAGTGCCCGCTGAAACCCTCTATGGTCTTTATATCCATTTTAACCTTGTATACTCTCGTTTTACCCTCTTCTTTGAGTGGTATCTCCTTCCACCCCTTCTGGAGTCTTCTGCCAAGTGAACCCTCAGCCTGGTAACCTACAAAGACAAGGGAATTCTTCTCATTTTCACATAACCATTTGAAATATTCTAGGGAGTTTCCACCGGTTAACATCCCAGAGGTTGATAGGATAATTGATGGTTCCCCTTCAATGATATCCATCCTCTCATCCATTCCATTAACTTTGTGGAATATATCTGATATGAATGGGTTATGTCCCATGTGGAATATTTGGTCCCTGAGGTCCTTGCTGAGGTATTCTGGGCGGGCGGTGTGGATGGCTGTCGCCTCCCATATCATCCCATCAATGTATACTGGGACTTCGTGGATGATCCCAGTTCTTATATATTCTTCTAATACTACCATAAGTTCTTGGGCTCTTCCAACCGCGAATACTGGTATTAGTATTTTACCCCCTCTTCTGAGAGTGGTGTAGATTGTTTTTATCAATTCTTTTTCTGCATGGTTTCTTGGTGGTTGCACATCCTCTTTCCCACCATAGGTGCTTTCCATGACCAACGTTTCTAGGCGGGGGAATCTTGTAACTGCAGGTTCTAGTAATCTGCTTTGTTCATATTTGAAGTCGCCGGTGTATACCATGTTGTGTTGGCCGTCTCCGATGTGTAGGTGGGCCATGGCTGATCCTAGTATGTGGCCAGCATTGTGTAGTGTTAGTCTTATGTCTGGTGCTATGTCGGTTACTTCCCCATAGTCGAGTGTGATTGTATGTTTTATGCATTTTTTCACGTGTTTGACGTTGAATGGGAGTGGTTGTTCTTCTCTGTAGGCTATGTCTATGTGGTCTAGTTGGAGTAGTGTCATCAGGTCTCTTGTGGGTGTTGTGCAGTATACTGGCCCGTCGTAGCCATAATGGTAGAGGTATGGTACGAATCCTGAATGGTCTAGGTGGGCGTGTGTTATTATTACAGCGTCTAGATTGTCTGGTGCGAATTCTGGGACGTTTAGGAAGGGGTATGATGTTTTTTCGTCTGTTCCTGCCACGTTTACTCCACAGTCTAGTAGTATTCTGCTGTTGGGCGTCTGAAGGTAGAGGCAGGATCTTCCAACTTCTCTGAACCCGCCTATGGCTGTTAATCTCGCCCAATCATTCTCGTATTTTGTCTCCTGGTGTATACGATTCCCTAGTTGGTGGAGTATCTTCTTGCGTTCTTTACTGTTCCTTCTAAGGGTTCTCCGTATCCTTTGTATTATCTCTGATGATATTGGTGGTGTTCTCAGTATCTTAGGCGCCCATCCTATATTTTTCACTATTTCTCTTGATGTTGAACCGTATTTGCCTATTACGAGTCCTGGTTTTTTGGCTTCTATGATGACTTCGCAGGTTACATCATCAAATGAGATGTTGGTTATCTCAGCCTCCTTTGGGACTATCTCATGGATTTTTTCTATGGCCTTTTCAGGTTCCATGAGTACTGAGCGGTCTGAGCGTATTATAATACGCTTGCGAAGGTCCTTGGCCAGTTCCCTGATTAGGTCACCGTTTTCGCTTATAATCTCTGGGTTCTTTGTATAGATTACAAGTTCTGGTCCTTCAAATTCTACCTTGGCTACCTGGACTCTTGATGGTAATCTTTGGATTATAGTCTTCTTGATTTCTTCAAGGACCCTTGAAACCATATGATCACTTCTTGGAAAATTAGAATCCTAATGCTCGTATAAAATTAAAAAAATTTAACAGATGTGAGGTGGTGTGTTAAAATTAGTTAAGTTCTTTAATTCTCTTTTCAACTTCTTCTTCACTTAACATTTTGAAACCTTCTTCTGTGACTATGGCTACTCTTATACCATTCCCGGAGAAGGTGTCCCTTTCTATCGCAGATTTTAGGGCTTTTATTGCGATGTCAATTGCTTCTTCTACATATAGGTCTTCGGTGTATCTGTCTTCGAGCACACCATAGGCTATAGGTGAGCCTGAGCCTGTTGATATGAATTTGTCTAGAATCATCCCCCCTGTAGGGTCTAGGGAGTATATTTTCGCTCCTGTGTCATCCACTCCCCCTAATAAGGCTTGTACTATGAGTGGATAGAAACGGTTTGAGTGGAGTATGTTTGATGCTAGGGCCGCGACAGCCTCTATACTTATCCTCTCAGAATTTCTCATCTTATATAATGCCGCTTCAGCCTTTAAATACTTCATTAGAGTTTGTGCATCCGCCACGGATCCTGCGACAGTTGCTGCTATGTGTTCATCAACTTTGAATATCTTGTCAGCGACTTTGTGCGCTATCAGGTTTCCGATGGTAGCTCTTCTCTCTGTTGCAAAAACAACCCCATCTTTGCAAGTTATACCCACAGTTGTAGTACCTTTTAATCTTCTTTCGTCTTCCATAGATACACCTCGAAAATAAAAATAGTAGTATGAAAACCAGATTCTAAACCCTAGTTTTACCTTTTATCTTATATAAACCTTTAGTATCTAGGTTCCCATTCAAGTCCCCCACCACAAAAAAATTGAGGTGGGTGGTTATCATGAGGATCTTATCCCCCCTTATCTGGAGGATAATCCCCTCAAGTATAAATATTTTTCGCTAGGTTATTATCTCTTCTAGGACGCCCTTCTTTTTCGCATTTTTTATTTCAAGGGCAGCCCTTCGCCCCATGCTCATACCCTCACCATAGAGAAGATAACTGTAGGTTGATCCGCCCATGAATGTGTTTGTACCACCGTCTGAGCGTGCGCTCATCTCAAATGTCACGATCTCTAGGTTGTCTGTACACATTGTCTGTAGACAGAAGGGCCCATTCAATCCTGGGGGTACAAGCTCCTTGGCGGCGTCAGCCATCCTATCCCCTATCTCAAAGGCCTGTGGCAGCAATGATTCCCTCATAGCCACTTGATGGTTACCTGTGATAACATAGGAAGGTTGTAAGTTTATATCCAATTGATCCTTAGCTGGTATTCTTACCAGGCCGTCAATATTTGATTCATAGCGGCTGTCCATTCCAAGGATTTCAACCTCATCTTTCAAGGCTGAATAGAAGTATTGTATGCAGAAGTTTGTACCGGCAACATATTCTTCTATGTGAGCCTCTGATATCTCATCCTCGGTTATCCATTCACGTTCTATCATTAGATCGATCTTTTCATGGAACTCTTCAGGAGTTGAAGCTACAAAGTATCCTCTACCACCCCGTGCCCCTGGGAATTTCACCATAACCGGACGGTCTATCTTCTCAGGGTCATCATATTTGTAGGGTATCCTTATACCAGCCTCTTTCATGAGACGCCTTTCAAGTTCTCTTTCAGACTCCCATCTTAGGATGTTCCTGTTCCCATACATTGGTACATAGAAGTCGTTTTCGATCCTGTCAAGTCCGGCATAGGCTACAAATGAGCCGTGGGGGATGATTATACTATTCATCTCCCTTAGTTTTTCTTGAACGTCCTCGTCAGCAATCTCCCTGAACTCATCAACTATTATGAATTCATCAGCCACTCTGTAACGCTGATATGGAACCTCACGCCCCTTTTCACATACTACAGTGGTTTTGAAGCCTTCCATCTTGGCACCATGGAGTATGTGGAGTGACGTGTGGCTGCCAAGGGTTGCTATAGTCAAATTCTCCCCATCATATCCCTCAAATATCTCTAATATTTCATCCCTGTCTATTTTACCCATTAAAATCCCCCTTCAAATCTTTTATAGACTATTAAAATTTCATCTTATTTATCATTTTTGTCTACCAACTACCCCACCATTATGAGGTGCTTCCTGTTTCCATCGAAAGAAGTTGCACCCGATTATTCTTCTTGTAGAAGATTATGAGGGGGGTGATATCTTCTCTCAACGGGCGTTTGAGAGCCTCCCGCCCCCACATTTTAAATGCTCAGGGAAGCTTTGTAGCCTCTGCACCCACACTTCGGACACTTGAACCATCTATCATTTACTGATAGGCTTTTTACAATACAATTGCAATTGGAACGTTCTTTGAACCGTTAACAGGTTTTATTCTCATTACTCGTCTTCCTAGCTCTTCAGCTTGTGGGTGCGTAGAATTTGGCCTATCTAGGGTCTTAGATGGTGTTTGTTCAAGGTTGAAAACTTACCATTTTCAATCAGGGCTTTCGCATCCAAATTTTTCAACATAGATTATGTTGTAGTTGTTTATTGAAGCCTGAATGGTTGTAGTTCATGGCCTTAAACCTTACCCTTGAACCTTAATCAGCTCACTCTTTTACCATTCCTCTCTTTAGCCGGGCCAGGACCCTGATATTGCTTTAGAGTTGATAATTCACCATCTAGACTTTCGAGTAGACTTTTTGAATCCAGGGTTCTCTTGCTTCAGCTTTACGATTAAAGATTGGGGGGTCCCTCTAGGTTATCTCTTCATGGGTCTTTTTCAACTAGACGGTTTGTAAAGCGTTCAATCTCCTAGGCTTCGGATGGGTAAATTATGATATTAGATAATCAGCACAGCTTTTCACCTTGCAAAGCATCAAGGGGGGTAACTCATACTTTTATAGTTCTTCATAGAGATTATATAAAACTTGCCACTGATCAACCCCACATTTTCAGTACCCCCCAGAAGGGACTTAGTAGCAACTGAAAGTTATAACATAATGAGGGAAGTGGGCGCGAAAATGAAATGGAAACAAATAGGCGATATCATAGTATTGAACAGGAACGTGGAAAACCCTGAAAAGTATCTTAAAATGAAAGGCGTGAAGACTGTGGTTAAAATAGAGAGAATCAAGGGTAGAATTAGAAGACCAGAGGTTAAAGTCCTCGTAGGGGCGGATACGGAGACAACACACAAGGAAAACAAGTGCCTTTTCAAGTTGGATGTGGCAACTATCATGTGGTCAAAGGGCAACACCTATGAGCGGATGAGAATACCAAGACTCATAGAGGATGGTGAGACCATAGTCGACATGTTCGCGGGCATAGGCTACTTTTCAATACCAATAGCAGTTCATGCAAACCCAAAAAAAGTATATGCAATTGAAATAAACCCAAAGGCATACCACTACCTCAAAGAGAACATGAAATTGAACAAAGTCCAGGACAAGATCAGACCCATACTAGGAGATTCAAGGATCATAGCACCTAAACTATCCGCTGACAGAGTCTTGATGGGATATGTCGTTAACACACACCATTACCTTGACGCTGCACTCAAATGCCTAAAAGAAGGTGGGATACTACACTACCATGAAACAGCACCTGAAAAGATAAAATTCAAAAGGCCAATAAAAAGAGTGAAAAAGGCTGCGAAACCCCGAGAAGTCAAGATATTAAATAAGAGGATTATAAAAAAATATTCTCCAGGCGTTTGGCATGTTGTAATAGACGCTAAGATAGACTAAAATGGTGTAATAGATTTGATTGTTGGTGTCGATCTCGCAGCAAAAGAAAAAACTGGTATTGCCATAATATCCAACAGGGAAATTGAAACCTTTGAAGTATCATCTGATGATGAGATAATAGACGCGACCGTGAACGCTGATCTTGTCCTATTTGATGCTCCTCTTTCACTTCCAAGGGGAAGATGTTGCCTTGAAATGGAATGTGAATGCAGTAGATTTGGACATTTCAGAAAAGCCGACTTAGAGATCAGAAAATATGGGCGGGTTCTTCCCCTAACATTTCCCTATATGAAAATGTTAACATATAGAGGAATACGATTAAAAGAAACTTTAGAGTCATTAAACCCTAATTTACTTATAATAGAAACTCATCCAGGCACGGCACAAAAACTAATAAACTTATACAGGATATCCTCCATTTTCAGGATAAAATGGGATGAGCTAAGCCCCCATGAATTCGACGCTACCATAGCCGCCCTTACAGGCTATTTTTACCTTAAAGGAGAATATAAGATCCTCGGGGACCCATCTGAGGGTGCTATCATCCTCCCAGAACCATTATAGTGTATCTAGGTGAACTTTTACCTTTTCAAGGACCCTTTCACTAAGATATTCCTCTGATATGAATCTTGGATAGACTGGAAGTCTCTCTTTCAATGTAAACCCTGCACTTCTTGTTATCCTTTCAAGTTCCTCTATCTCGGGCCATGGGGCCTCCGGGTTAACATAGTCTTTGCTTAGGGGTGAAACACCACCCAGGTCATCCGCACCTGCAAGAAGGAAGAATTCGTTGGTTTCCCTGTTGAGGTTTGGGGGTACTTGTATGCTCACATCAGGGAAGAGTATCTTTGAGGCGGCCACTGTCTTTATCATCTCGAGTAGTGTGGGTTCTGGGTGGTCTTCCATGGGGATTCCAGGTTTTGACCTGAAATTTTGGATTATGATCTCTTGGATGTGCCCATATTTGTCCTGTATCCTCCTTAACTTTAGGAGAGACTCTGCTCTTTCTTCTATTGTCTCGCCTATACCTATGAGGAGGCCTGTTGTGAATGGTATTTTGAGTTTACCAGCGTCTTCGATGGTTTTGATCCTAAGCTTGGGGTCTTTTCCTGGGCTTTCTCTGTGGGCTATTGTTTTCATGAGTCTTGGACTTGATGTTTCTAGCATAAGGCCCATGGATGCGTTAACTTCCTTGAGCATTTTAAGATCTTTAAATTTTAGTATGCCCATGTTGGTGTGGGGTAGAAGTAGTGTATTTTTGAGGGTTTCTTGGCAGAGATGGTAGATATATTCTACCATGGTGTCGTAGCCTAGTTTTTCGAGCTGATCCTTCACGGGTTCTAGTTGGTCTGCGGCTTCTCCGAATGTGAATAGGGCTTCTCTGCAACCATATGATTCTGCCTTTTTTAATCGTCCCATGATGTCATCGGGTGCTAGTATTGGCGTTTTTGTCTTGTCTCTGTGGAATGTGCAGTAGCCGCATCGGTTTCTGCAAAGTCTTGTCACTGGTATGAAAACATTCTTAGAATATGTTATGGTTTTTTTCCCTTGTTTTTCTAGGGCTTTTCTCATTAGATCCAGTATCTGGGTGCCTTCACATTCTAGGTATTTTTTGAGGTCGTCCTTTGAGGGTTTCATTCATTCACCAATGTCAGAGACGACGATTTCAACAAAACAGGGGCCCATGTCGCTTTTGTCTTTGTATAATACTATGAAGAAGCCTGTTTTTCTTGTGATTCCTAGGCGGTATTCTACTTTGAAGTTCATGTTTTCAAGGGATTCTTTTAGGCGTTGTACTCCGGCTATGTCTGGGTCTGCTCCGACTTCCACGTTTTTTCTTATATGTTCGTCCATTATACCTATGAGGTCTGCTCCGGCATCTGATAGTAGGTCTATTTCTTCTGCTTCGAGGTGTTCCATGAGGTTGTCGAGGATCTTTTTCATGTTATCTGCTTTTATTCTCTTTTTTGAATGTCCTCTTACTATTAGGATTTCAGCCGTATCCAGGGCTGGTCTGGAGCCTTCATAGGCGTCTAGGTATGTCATTATTTCGCCTGCGAGTCTATGGAGTTTTATCAAGTTGACCACCTATCTGGTTGTTTAGTTCTTCTATTTCATATTTTAGTTCTCCCATGGTGGCAACTTTTTCTGCGAAGGCGTTATGGCGGTGTATGCTTTCCTCGTTGATTTGTCTTACTGTTACAAGGGTGTCATCGGGTAGGTGTGGGAATTCTTTAACTATGCGGTGTATCATGTTCCTGACGCAGTCTTCTACGAACATGGGGTTACTGTGGGCTTCTATTACTACGGCGTTTTCGTCCGGTCTTTTTAATAGTTCATAGACTGGTGAGCTCATTGATTCTTCTATTATCCTTATCAGGTCTTCGCCTCTTATTGTGTGATCTTCTGGGACTTCTATCATGATCATGCCTTTTCCTCTCTGGTTGTGTGAGGCTATGGGGACTGTTTCGAGGACTTTTTCTATTTTTTCTTCGTCTAGGAATTTTCTTAGTTCTTGTCTTGCTGTTTCTTTTATTGTTTCTTGTGCGCAGGGGCAGACTGTCATGCCCACTACCTCGGCGCCTATCATCTTCCTTATTATGACTTCGTCCCGGTCTCTGTATCCAACGGCATCTGCCATTATCTTTGTCATTTCTTGGCTTCTTTTGTGGGTGATTGGGGATCTTTTCCTGAACATGAAGTCGCTTTCCATGCTGACTTCGGCTCTCCTGGCATATTTGTGTTTTTTGAGTAGTGAGTTAACTATTTCTGCGCATAATGATTCTAGTTCGAGGACGTTCCTTTCAACCACTTCTTCTAGTACTTCGCTGATGGCTTCGGGGTTTCTTGACATGTGGATTCCTCTTTGTTTGCTTGGCAGGTCTACGAAGGCGTTGAAGGTTGGTAGGAGTATTATTGGTCTTTTGTTTTCTCTTTCGATTTTGAGAAGTTTCTTAACCCCTGTGACCCCTACTCTTGTAAGGTGTACGGGGATTGTTGGTATTTTTTCTTGTGTGTCTGGGAAGCAGATCATGCCCAAATTTTACACCTCAATTTTTAGAGTATACTAGGAGGAATCTTATATATAAGTTCGATGTTTAATTTTAGATTCTTGGTGCTTTATTGTTTTGAGAGTATTTTGATGAGTTTGTTATCTGTTATGTCTTTTGGGTTATCTAGGATGATTTTTGCATTGTAGAGTTTTTTGGCTTTTTCTGCGATGAGTTTTGATGTTGGATTGGGTTCTGCTAATACTATGACCTTTTTTATGCCCATTTTTTTAATTTTACGCTCTATATCATATTTTGTGTGTTCTATCCTCTTTTTTATATTCTCTAGGGTTTTTTCTGGGATTCTGGGGTTTATTTTTTTCATGTCTTCGACTGAGAGTGGGGCGCCGGTAACGATGATATGTGGGGCCTCGATCCCCTTTTTAGCCAATACTCTTTTCGCGTCACTTTTTGTGGTTATTATAAGCGTATCCAGGGATAATTCTCTTATTTTATCCTTTAAGTCTTCCATTTCTAATACTTTGAAGTCTGAGAGTATTTTATCGATTTTCTCCCTGGCCTTGAGGAGGTGTTGGCTGAATCCAACTGCTTCCTCCCTTGAGAGCCTATGATGGGGTAAGCTTTTATAAATGTAATCTTCAGCCCGTATCAGTTCTTTCAGGGCATTTTCGAAGTGTTTGACGTTGATTACACCCTCCTCTGGTTCTCTTATCATGGTCTTTTTTTGTTTAATGCATGCTTTTTTTATGAGTTCTTCTGCTTGTTTTATCCGCATCCTTTCCATGGTGCGATCCTCTCATCATATTTTGAAATATTCTGAAAACTTATCCCTTATCCTCTTGAATACACTCTTCACAGGATCTGAGGCTCTTATCCCATCCTCTATTGGACTCTCAAGGCCCATTAGTGATCTGACAAATTTTAAATTTGAATTTGCAAGGGCCTCTAGGTTATATCCTCCTTCAAGGACTGCGACCACCCTTTCATTTTTTAAGTATGATCCTATCCAAGTATAAAATTCTTCATCAACCCTAATATTAGCTAGGGGATCATCTTTGTGGGCGTCGAAACCAGCCTCTAGGAAGACCATACTCGGCTTGAATTCATCCTTCACAGGCTCCAGTATCCTTGATAGTATCCATATGTAATCGCTGGTATTTGAACCGGGTGGCATAGGAATATTCAGGGTGTAGCCCATACCATCACCGGCACCCATCTCCTCTACGAATCCCGTGCCAGGGTATAGTGTTTTCGGGTCCTGGTGTATGGAAATATACATTACATTGGGGTCATCATAAAATATGTCGGCTGTCCCATTGCCATAATGCACGTCAAAGTCTATTATAAGGAAATGATCCGATCCCTTTTCTCTAAGATGTTCTATGGCTATCGCCATATTATTAAATATGCAGAAGCCCATGGCCCTGTCCCTGGTGGCATGATGTCCTGGTGGTCTTGCAACCGAGTAGGCCCATCCACCATCCTCTGAGACGATCTCTGATGCCATGATAGCGCCCCCAGCGGCTAGAAGCGCGACATTGTAACTTTCACTTGTCATGTAAGTGTCATAGTCAAGGTAGCCCCCCCTCTCTCTGCGAATCCTTTCACATAATCCATATGTGCTTGGCTATGAACCCTTAGAATATCACTGGGGCTTGCCATTCTTGGTTCCACTATTTTGAGATCTAGAATGCGGAGGGCTTCCATGATAACATCTGTTCTTTTCTTATTTTCCACATGGAACTTCATATTATGAAGATCATAGGATGGAGAATAAACGATTGTCATAACCTGCACCCTCTATGGTCGGTTATAGCATCTTGGAGGATGTCATATCCTCTTTAACAATATTTAAGACCGTCTGGGTGTATGTTCTTTGAACGTCATTTTCCTTGAGGAGGCCCTTTATGAACTTGTCAAGTTCGCTGGTGTCCCTGAATTTCCCTATTAATATGGCGTCGAATTCTCCTGTAACATCATAGATCGCTAGTACGTTCTTATGATATGCTGTTCTCTCCTCCCAGTTTCTCAAGACTCCACCTTTTACTCTGACACCTATAATCGCCGTCAACTTGTAGCCAAGTTTTGAATGATCTATCACAGGGACGAATTTTTTTATCACCCCATTTTTCATGAGCTTCTCCACCCTATTGTGGACGGTGCCCACTGATACTCCGAGTTTCCTTGAAATCTCCCTATAGGACATCCTCCCATCCTCATTAAGGAGATGGAGTATCTTCTTGTCTATCTCATCTATTTTAACAATATCCTCCATATCATCACCCATCCATTTCATCCTATTAGGGGGGGATTATCTGGAGTATAGTAGTCCAAGGGCCCTATAATAGAATAGGGAAAGATAAGATCCTATGAAGATTGCGGATAATAGGTTCGCGATTACGTAAGCGACTACTGGTCCTGTAACTATGTTAATGCCCACGTAACCTAGGTTATTATGAATTTTAATGCGAAGCTGATTATCCCAACCATGATTACAACTACAATATACCAGATGATATATTTCCCCCATCCAATCCTTGATATGGCATCCAATACTTCTCGAATTCTGAACGCTGCTCTAAATTGGCCATTAGCCGCCATATGGGCTATTGCTATCGTAAGAGGTAACAAGAATATTATGGCTACTATAATCCCAACTAATCCTGTGATGCTGCTGATAGTTGGGTTTGCACGGGCTATGAAGGGGCCGATATCCATGATCAGCCCCGGTATTATCATATAGATTATAAACACGATTGAAACTTTAAGTCCGTCAATGAACATCTCCCCCAGCCTATCAAACTCGGGAAGCTCATCAGAACCTGCTATTGTAGTCCTGAGTACCCTGAAAGTGTATCCAATAACAAAGAATAATGGGATTAACATTAGGATCAGGGAGACTACCATTAAGATTAGTGGAGGTGCTGATAGAAATCCCCCCAATAGGGGAAGTGTGTTTATGAGTAGGAATATTACACCTAATGTGATTAATTTCCTCCAATTCGATGCTGGGTACTTGATGGCGTCGCCTATAATCTCGCGGATATTCACAATATTACACCCCCTAGAATATCTGGGGATTAAATTTGTCAGTTTCATTATATATAATTACTTGATATTTTTTAAAATTTGGAAAAAAATTTAGAAAAAATAGGATAATAGGAATACGAAGAAAAAATATGTGCGACTTCATGGAAGGAAACAATACACAACTAGCATACCATAGAGGGAGATACACTCCAAAGGACAAAAACCCAAAGTACCCAAAAAAATAATGGGGAATGGGGTAGATTTTACTGATAGGCATATCGGAGGCCAAGAGCTCTGTAATAGAACAGGTTAAGATAAGGTTGCAAGAAGAGCATTACTAGTATGTAATTGACAGCTGAGCCAACCACTGGGGCTATTAATCCCATTAAACCTGATATTACGCCTATAACCAATGATGCTATGAAGCCGATTATTCCACCAACGATAATAACCGCGATGTACCAGATGATATAGTCCACCCATCCGATATCTGATATGACATCAAGTATTTCCCTGATTCGGAATGCTGCTCCAAGATCACTGTCATGGAATGCCATATGAGCTAATGCGATTGTTAATAATAGTCCGAATATTATGGCAACGATGACCCCTATTATCACAAGGCCGCCACCAGCTTGTAGAAGCAATGTTGGATCTGTTACGCCTAGACCATATCCATATAATCCTGTGAAAACACCAGCAAGCATGATTATCAGTGGTATTATCATATAGGCTATAGTAACTACGAAGACTTTAAGTCCGTCAATGAGCATTTCACCCCATTCATCGAATTCTGGAAGCTCATTAAAGCCGGCTATTGTGGCTTTAAGAACCCTGAAAACGTACCCGAGAGCCAAGAACGCTGGGATTATCACAAAACCTAACAAAAGTAGTATTCCAAGTGTTAAAAGCTTTTTCCAATCAGATATCGGGTACTTGACGGCGTCACCTATAATTTCGCCAATATCCACATTTTACACCTCCTCCCAAAACATACAATCTTATAATTTCTTGCTTTAATTATATATAAATTATTTGATATTGTGCTCTGGTTTAAAGGTTGCAAAAGGGTGGATATTGGATGTCCTTCGCAAAAATTTATATAATGGATAAGGTTTATGAAGGCATGATCTAACAATAGTATATTGGTGTTCCTATGAAGAAAACTGCGATTTTCATCATTTTAGTAATGATCTTCGTAGGATATGTGCATTTCACAACAGCTAATGGGGAGTTCGAGCCTCTCGGTAGATTGGCTTTTGTTAAATTGGCCAATCCCGACATGTACCCTGGTCATCCACATTCTAGGTTACTTGCTGAGTATGCGAGGTCTCATGGATCTAAATGCGCCCTTGTAGTCCATTATGGTGGAACCTCCAATTATCGCAGCTACATGGAAGGAGACATCCTAATACTACAACTAGCATATGTAGAGAAAAAACCATACACTCAAAGGATAAACTGGAGTGAAGTATGGGAGGAGGGGGTTAATGGCGTGCCAGCCGACAAATGGACTTATAGGAGTGATGGGATAGAATTTCAAACCTTAGATGAAGCCTTGGCCTATATCAGAAAACGTGCGGAGGAAAATGGCCAAGAGGGGTCCATACCACTTGTCTACCATGGGACTGTAAGGGAGGGTGACATTATAATAAACCAAGGTTGTGGCTTCCCATTATATTATCATATAATACGGAGCCAATATGGGCCATTGGTAGCATACTATTATGTACTTAAGGGTTTCTTTTATCCATACATTTATAATCCTTATCGTAATTTTGAAATTAAAAATGCGGGGGCCCTACAATATTATTACACCCATGACATGTTAAATTATGAATAGATTTGATTGATTTTTTTAATTCAATTATTGGGGCGTTGGTTTTTATACCGGTAGCTTTGCAGTGGCTCCGAGTTGCCTTAAAACCTTTTTCTTGTAGTTTTTCCATGATCTTTTTGAGGGGTGGGGCGCTTATCCCCATTTTGCTGCAAATTTTATGGATATCATAGAATGTTGGGGGCATCCCACTCTCGCCTTCTAAAAGTTTTAATAATTTTAGGGTTTCTCCTTTTTTGTTCAACCTTTTCTCGGGTAGTAGTCTTATCATTCCTTTGATGAAATTTTCATCCTCTAATTCTCCTATCCAAAGTGGACCGCTAAAATCTGTTTTCCCACCACATTGGGGGCACTCTAGTGGCAGGATTGGTAGCATACCATACTCTAGGCTTCGGGATAGGCAATTGTGGCAATGATAGATGAATCCAATATTATTTTTGAGCGATTTGTCTGTCTTCGCCGCTCCTTTGCCAATTTCTAAGTAAAGGCGCATATAATGTTGGCTGCTATAAGCTAACCTCACCTTGATATATTTTTTATATTTTGCAAGGGTTAGGCTTGTGAAACCTGCTAGTATTCTCAGACCATTTTCATGGCAATATTCTGTCTTTAAGGGCACTGCATTATATTTCCTTATACAAGGTTTTTTGTATGTGCCGCAGAGGCTGGAAGTATCTGTTGCCGTGACGCATAACAGGGAGCCCTTTTTAAGGGAATAGCCGGCTGATTCTATAAATGGGGATGGCGTGCCGAAGGGGTCTATATCAACGACATCAAACACGCCCCTATTCTTCCGGAGTAGGATGTTGGCATCCTCCATTGTTATGTCAACATGGGCGTTGTTGAGTTTACTATTCTTTTCTATGAATTCCACTGCAAGTGGGTTTATGTCATTGGCTAGGACGCTTTCAACTCCTCCTATTTCAACATGATATCTTATACCCCTTATACCACTACCAGCGAAGATATCAGCTATTTTTATCCTGGATTTTTTCTCCTTTTGGAATTGTTGAATTGCCAGGACTGAAATGTCCCTGTTAAGCTCCATATTGGGATTATAGAATACGGGGGCCTTGGAGGAAACCTTATCGAAACTGGGGATTTTGATTGTTACCATACCCTCTTTGACTGTCTTCATCATATTACCAATATAAGTTTATACTTTTAATAGGGTTAATGTAAAATTTAACGAGAACAGAAGTTTGGGGATTATATGGATTCTGGGAAGATAACTTGTCCTTGGTGTGGAACCTTAAACCGGGTGAGTGCCAGATTTTGCATTTCCTGCGGTAGAAGATTAGAAGATCTGGCCTATGATGGGCCCAGGTTTTTATTTAATGCTAGAGAGGGTAATAATAGTCTGTGGAGGTATATTCTAACTATAATATTAACCCTCGGAGCTTCCAGCATACTTGTGGGGATAATATTAGGTGTATTCTTTGGGATCATACTCGTTTTATCCCATAGGACATTTGATATTAGTATATTATTTAATCCATTTTATCTGCTTATAGTCGCCGGTTTGGTGTTCTCTGTAGCTTATATTTTCCTTTATTTATCTGTGAGGTTTTTGCATAATAGAAGCTTCAGATCCCTTATAAACACTGGTCGAGAAATTGACTGGAGGAGGATGGTGAAGGGGGCTCTTGCATGGTTTCTGGTAATCTCGGTCTTGGATATCATATATTTCATTTTAAGCCCGAGGTCTTTTAAATTTTCATTTGAACCACAAAGTTTCTTCTTATTAGCTGTGATAGCCCTTATTGTATTCCCAATACAAGCGTCCTTCGAAGAAGTTTTTTTCAGAGGATATCTTTTACAGGCACTCGGCCTCTTATCAAAGAAGCCCATCCTGGTTTTGATTGTGAATTCATTGATATTCGCCGGACTTCACTGGTGGAATGGGAGCAATCCAGTGACGAGCTTATCTATTGTGATAAGCGCCTTTATAATAGGTTTAATGTTAGGATTAATCACCCTTGCAGATGATGGTATAGAGTTGGCTGTGGGTATCCATATCATTAATAACCTTTATGTGAGTCTAATCCATAATTCACCTGACAGTGGAATCGGTAACCTACCATCTTTGGTGGTAACACCACCAAGCCCCTACCTTTCACCCATCATACTCATAGTGGCTGTCCTAATTGTAATATTCATATTATTCAAGGATAGGAGAGAAGATATCCTCAAAGTACTCAGGTGAGGTTTCGAAATGATACCAATCGCAAGTCCAATAATAGAAAATGATGAAATCCAGGAAGTAGTAAATGTATTACGTTCAGGTTTCCTCGCCCAGGGCCCCAAGGTCGAGGAATTTGAAAAAGCATTCGCCAATTACACTAATAGTAGACATGCCGTGGCCACAAGCTCTGGTACAAGCGCATTACATGTTGCATTATCAGCGGCTGGTGTGGGTAAAGGTGATGAGGTTATAACAACACCTTTTAGTTTCGCCGCCACTTCAAACGCGGCCCTCTATGTTGGGGCCCGGCCAGTCTTTGTTGACATAAACCCCCTAACATACAACATAGACCCTGAAGGGATAGAGGATGCTATAACAAGGGATACCAAGGCTATAATAGTTGTCCACCTTTACGGGCAGCCAGCTGAAATGGACCATATCAAGGACATAGGTGAGGATCATGGACTCATAGTTATTGAGGATGCGGCCCAAGCACATGGAGCGTTATATCATGGCAGGAAGGTGGGTTCATTGGGTGATATTGCATGTTTCAGCTTCTATCCTACGAAGAATATCACCACAGGCGAGGGGGGGATGATCACAACTGATGATGAGGATATAGCCCGCCTGGCTAGGATGATAAGATCTCATGGTGAAAGTGAACGTTACGAGCATGTTATCCTAGGATACAATTTTAGGATGACTGATATAGCCGCTGCCATTGGGATAGTTCAACTTAAAAAACTTGACAAATTCAATGATAGAAGAATAGAAAATGCAGAATATCTAACAGAGAATCTTGAAGCTCTTGATTATATTAAGACACCATATGTTATGGATGATGTGAAGCATGTCTTTCACCAGTATACTGTAAGGGTTGAAAATAGGGAAAGATGGATAGAATATCTCCGAGGGGAGGGTATAGGGGTTGGAGTGCATTATCCAAGGCCAATCTATCGTCAACCATTATATGAGGATCTTGGTTTAGTGGCTGATTGTCCAGAGGCTGAGAAGGCCTCTAGGGAGGTCTTGTCATTGCCAGTCCATCCTAGCTTAACCATGGATGACCTTGATAGGATAATTGATGCGGTTGAGAATTTCCCAGGTTAGAGTTTGCTCTTCACAGATGCTACCTTATCCTTTAGAGTTTTTTCAACATCCCTTCTATCATCTATTTTAACTGTAGTATACACCCTATCACAGTCTAATCCTAGCACGGCCTCATGAGCCGCCTTTACAGCATCTAGGATGTCATCAAGGTCTTCGGCTTCTATCTGCGTCCCCATACCAGATATTTCACATCTAATATTCTTCTTTTCTATTGCTTTTATCGCGGCAACTATATAGTCACTTAAACTTGTATCCCCTGTTCCTATGGGGATTATAGTTAATTCTGCTGTTATCAATCACAATCCCCCCAACTAAATGATATGTTGAACATATAATATTATATTATGGTGGGGGAAGTAGACTTTAACGTGAGATTAGAAGAGAGAATCAGGGAACTTATAATAGATTATAAGCTCATAGAAGAGGGTGAATTAGTAGCTGTGGCACTTTCAGGTGGAAAGGATAGTCTACTCGTATTACACGCCTTAGCTGGTCTTAGAGATGATCTTGGTTTTGATATTGTTGCTATAACAGTTGATGAGGGCATAAAAGATTATAGGGAGAAGGGTTTAGAGGCCGCACGCTATAATACAAAGCTTTTAGGTGTTGAATTGGTTGAAAAATCCTTCATAGGAGAATTTGATTTTTCATTGGATGAGGTTTATGGGATTTTTAAGAGTCCGTGCATACCTTGCGGGGTCTTCAGAAGATATATACTAAATAGGACTGCCCGTAGTCTAGGAGCTGATAAGATAGCCACTGGACATAACATGGATGATGAGATACAATCATTTATGATGAGCCTGGTTAGGGGTGATACGCGCAAATTTTCCAAGTTCGGCCCCAAATTGGAGGTGATCCACCCTAGGCTTATACCAAGGATAAAACCTTTATGGAATACAAGTGAAAAAGAAACGGAAACCTGGGCCATCCTTAATAATATTAGGGTTCACTTGGAGGATTGTCCATATTCTAGTTTATCACTCAGGTCGAGGATTAAGAAATTTCTTAACAGGGTAGAGTCTAGGAGGCCCGGGACCAAGGAGTTGATGATGAAATCCTTCATTAACACTTTTAAAATGGAACAGGAGGAGGTTGAACTTTTTGAATGTGAAGTTTGTGGGGAGCCTGCTTCTATGAGGACTTGTAAAGCCTGTGAGCTGTTATCTGTGATTAGGGGTTCTCTATGATCTTTGTTATGGAGCCTATGCCCTTGCTTCTTCCTTCTCTGAATATTAGTTTTTGTCCTTCTTTTACATGGTGTGGCCTGTATTTGAATCGCATTCTGACCTTTCCTTTGTCCCCGGCTGACATGAATTCCTGGTCAAGGGGTTCTAGTATTGTTGTCTCTGCGATGGTTTCTATGTGTGTGACGCTCTCGTATCCTGCTTTTATTGTTGTGGGGTGTACTAGGATTGCCACTTCTGCTTCGAATTCTCTCACGGCCTTGGGATTGTATTCTGGGTGGGCTAGTATCATGCCTCTTTCGATTTCTTGTGGTGATGCTCCTGCTATTGATATTCCAACGATGTGGCCTGGTTCTGCGCATCCGATCTGGTAGTGGTGCATTTCAATGGATTTGACCTTTACTTGTTTGAATTCTCCTGTGTGGAATGGTCCGAGGAGTAATTTTTCGCCCTTTTTTACACGACCTTGTCTTATGGTGCCGCTGACCACTGTTCCCACACCCTTCACGGAATAAACTTTATCTATGTACATCATGAATGGTTTTTTATCCTCTGAGGGGTTTTCTGGGACTTTTAAGTTGAGGAATAGTTCATCTAATAATTCTAGTCCTTCTCCTGTTACTGAGGATGTTTCTATTATTGGTACGATATGTTGGTTCATCTTCTCTGATACTAGTAGTGCATCTGACCTGTTTTTGACTTTGAATGGGATTCTGCCCACGAGTTTGAGCAGTTCTGATATCTTTTCATGGACTTTATGGATTTCGTCTTCTCCTACTAGGTCTGTTTTTGTTATGGCTACTATTACGGGTAATTCCATTGCTAGGATGATCCCTAGGTGTTCTCTTGTAATATGTGTGGGTCCTTGGTCTGCTGCGACCGTTAAAAGACCATAATCTAGTTTCTGGCCCACTATACCCCTTATTGTTGTTCTGAGCCATGGTTCGTGGCCTACTGTGTCGACGAATGATATTATCCTTTCACATTTTTCCATGAGCTCGGATTTTTCTTTTTTATCAAGTGGATTGTCGAGGCGGATTGGTTCACCGTCTAGGAAACCGTAGATTGCGAATGAGAGGTCTGCTGAGAGTCCTCTTTCTATTTCATGTTTCTGGACATCGAGGAATATCCTTGTTTTCCCGGTCCCATCATCAAGTATTCCGGTTGTTAGGCTCCCTAGGAGTGTGCTTTTACCATGGTCGACATGTCCCGCGACTCCTATGACAATATGCTCTTTTTTGAATGAATTTTTCCATCCTATGGTGACTTCGGCTACTCTACCGTTATCTAGTGGGTATTCGTTCACTTCCTCTATACATGCTCCTATCTCTCGACTTAAGACATTTAGGACGTGGATTGATTCTTGGAGTTCTTCCCTGGGGAGGCCTGTTAGGCTCCCGTCATCTTCAACACCAAGTAGGTAGATTGCCCTGCCCTTTCCCCTTTCCATCCTGTATTTCAACTGGGAGATTAGTTGCCTTCTCCTGTCCTCGTTAAGATGATATGAACTTTTAAGGGCTTTTTTAAATTCTATGTTCTTTCTTTCACCCTTTTTGGTGAAGGATTTCAAATCCTTGATCATGTCCAATCATTCTATTTTCTTTTTTAAGAATCCGCCGGGTCCGTACTTTTCTTCTTGCAATTTTCTAACCATATAAGCCGCGTCTTGGAAACTTTCGACTTTTCCAAGTATCCGACGACTTTTAACCTTTATTGTTTTCCCACATACGCATCTGCGGGTTTTAACACCTTCACGTGTATATAATGCCCTTCCACAGTCGCATCTGAATATTAGGTACATTTTTTAGCCGGCTCCTATTATTTTACCAATCATTGGGAGTATGATCTGTGGTATTGTGAGGAAGGTTCCTATGCTGCAGCCAAGATTTGCACCTGCAACAACAAGGAGGACCCTGAAAAGATTGTTCTGCCAAAGGTCATGGAGACTATCACACTTGTTCAAATTTTCAAGGTCTCCGAAGTTGACGTTTCGCAGTTTAGCCTCCATTAACCCTGCAAACCACCCTGCGGCTAGGAGTGGGTGCAGTACGGTTATTGGCGCTACAAGGAATGCTATTATAGCAGATTTGAGTCTTGAACCAGCCACCATGGATCCAATAAACGCGAAGCCCCCTGTCATGAGTATGAATTTAAGGATATCACCTTGTATGTTCACCCCTGAAAGGAATGCTAAAATAAAAGGCACAATTAATAAGAGGGGTATGACTAGTACTAGTTTCCTTAAGGTGGAGTTCTGTTGCTTGGAGGATAAGAGTTCCACGAGTGGGGGTATCTTTTCTGGATTTTGGAGGTAGTATCTTATACCCTTTTTGTGGCCCGCCCCCACAACCGCGATCACTTTATCCTCTGGGATCTCGAGTAGTTTGTGGGCCATGTAGGCGTCCCTTTCATCTACTAGTACGTGGTATGCTTTGGGTGAAATATCCTTGAAGTATTCCATGACCTCATCTAGGGTGTCTTCACTTTTTAGGCTTTCCACGTCTTCTATTTCATCCTTTTTAAAGAATGATGCGAGGATATTGAATAAGAACCTTAATTTTTCACGTAAACTCATGGAGTCGATTATCCTCTGCATGGTTATCCTTATGTCCCTGTCTATGAGGGCTATCCTTGCACCTATCTCCTCAGCGGCTTCTATGGCCGCTAACATTTCAGAGCCGGGCTTCACACCCAAGTCGTCACCTATCCTATTCTGCAGGTATGTTAAAAGTCCGCTTATAAGGAAGAGGCCGATGTTCTCTCCTCTGATCAAATCTTTAACTGAGAGTTGTTTATCCTCTCCTAGGCCTAATTTTTCTCGCATGAGCTTTTGGTATCTTCCAACATCTAATTCAACAGCCACAACATCCGGTTTCTCGGCGCGTATAGTCTCTTTCACTTCTTCTATGCTCTTTTTTGACACGTGGGCTGTCCCTATTATCTTCAGGTGTTCTATTTCCATGGACCATCACTAATATTATATTTTGTATTTTTTTATTAATTTTCTATCATAGATTGGAACATTATTTGAGATGTTCCTTTGGATGGAAAATTTCACATCCTCAAAGAATCCAAGTTTTTTCAACTTCAAAGCAGAATTTGAGGTTAATATCATCTCATCAACTATCCTTTTATCATGGGCTGCGATCATGGCAGCCTTTGCGAATTCATCAAGTTGGAAATCCCTTAGATAGTATATTATCTCCCCTGCTGTGAGAAAATCTTCGATGGCGAACCTCCCATTCACACCAGCCATAATTATTTCTATCTCGTCATTGGCAAGTTCAACAGCCGCACGGGCCACGGCCCTAGCATTTATAAGGGAGCCTATAAGAGCCTTGGATCTTAAGCTTTTAAGTATCCTGGTACCATTACTTGTTGTGAGGATCAATGTTTTGCCCTTGTAGTTTTGTATTTGGAGTGGTGAATTCCCGATGAAACCTTTAATGGTCTCACCGCCACGTTCCCCTGCGAGCAATCCACCAATTTCTTTTGAAATTTTAAGAGCCTCATCCACGCTCCTGGCGGGTATTATCCTCTCGAAGTTATCCAATGCTACTGTTATCGTTGTACTAGCCCTTAACAAGTCCACCATGATACTAAGATCTTGTGTAGTTGATCTCTGATGGGTTAATCTGATCTTCATCCCCACTTTTCACCCCCCATGAAAACTATATCTGTGAACCACCCCACTGGGGGGTTCCTACTTCAACAACGGGACTTGCCCAGCTAAAGCAGGGGTGCTGAATAGGGGTTTCATCTCCACGGGCTCTGGGGGCTGTCCCAGCCCCCCGTTGAGCATCTAGCAAATATATAATCTTATAGAGGCGTCTGCAAAGGTGTTCAAGTAACTTTTTCTCAGCGACTTTGGAAGGATACAAGCGGAACCTATAACTGAGCATTTCCTTCGCATACTTCTTGTAATACATCAAGGGTCACTTGAATGGTATTTGGAACGCATAAACAGAATCCGCTCCTCTATCAAGCTTGTATCTCATAGTTACAATACTATTTTTACAACTCTATAAACCTTTCGGCTCTCATCTCCTCGCGGAGGGGGACTTCCCACCGATAAAGTTAAAAGGGGGATCCATAATAAATTTTGATACTCATGGTGACATGATATGAGGATTGTTACCACACCCATGTGTAAGGGTATACTAGATATTATAGGAGTGGATGAGTATATTGTGGCCAGAGACCCGGATACCGAGGACCCTGACCTTGCAATAGTACTTTCAGAGACCAAGACGCGTTCAAGGGCTCTCAGATTAAAATTGAACACATTCCCACAGATCAAGGAGAGTATACGTATCGTCTCAGAAACCCTGAAAGCATATGGTCTAGGATATGGGTCCTTCTCTGAGATAAATTTTAGGGTATGCTCGCCATGGTGGGATGACCCCCGGCCACTACAGGAGAGGAACAAAAAAATAAAAATAAAAGTTTATTCAAATTTCCTTAGGGATATTATTGAACATATGGGTTATAGTATAGTTGAGGATAATCCAGATTATATAGTGTATCCCGATTACATGAATATAAGAGAAAAAGGGGAAAAGGTAGAGGTTCCATCACATTATAATCTGCCATTGGATCCTGTTAAAAGGGCCCTGTTAAGGTATAGGATATTGGAGAATAGGCTATGTATGAAACATTAACTTATGTTGGTGGGGTGCACCGCCACGAGGAAATGGAGGAGCTCATTGAAGACCTTGGGGGTTTCGTCCTCCAGGAGAACATGTTACAGATGGATCTTATATTGACACTCGCCGTTCCAATAGAGGATGTTGAAAAGGTTAAGGAGAAGGCCAAGGAGCTCCTAGGGAAGGTTAAAGTGGCTCCAATGGCTGGTACAGAGATTGCTGTTGTGTCACCCACACTTGCAAGACATCATCTGCCACATGCAGCCTGTGACATCGCAGAGTATCTTAGAAGGTATGGGGCCAAGGATAACATGATAGGATTGGCCAGGGGGGCTGGCAAGGGGATATCGAGGATATCGGAGGAGGAGAAACAGCTTATAAACGAACACGATCTTGCAATTTTCGCCCTTGGGAGCTTCAAACATTGTATAAAAGAGAAAACGCACCTTTTTGAGGGTATAAACGTGCCAGTGGTTGTTACAGGCGCCCCCAAGCTCAGGGTGGAGGAGCTTCCGGGTGCAACGGCATATGTCAGTGGTTTCGGGAGGATACCAAGGCGCCTTAAAAGAGGCGAGAATATAAGAGCCTTGAAAAACTTGGTCAAGGTTGTGGAGGAGATCCTCGACAACAGGAGGAGGGAGATGGCAGAGGACCCGCCGTTAGTCCCACCAATAGTTATTAAAAGCGAGATTGAACATCAGGTCCATGCCATAAAGAATGTTTATTCTCCCACACCAGTTACAAGTCAACTTGATGGCGTCCGCGTCAAATTGAACTATGAACGCTACCATAAAGATATAGAAAATGTTAAGGTATATGAGTATAAACTAGGGGATATTGCAGAGATAAAACCTTCAATGATGTATGATTATATTCTCGTGAAACTCCTACCAGAGACTTCCATAATTTAGTGATATAAGTGAAAAAGGCTATAGGAGTCCTATTATTCATACTAATATTAACCGCGGGTTATACTCTGTTGAATTTCCATGTTTTAACTTCGATAGGCGCTGAGAATATATGGTTGGCGATTTCTGTTTCTTCAGCTCTTCCATTAGCTATAATATGTGAACAGAGGTTCCCATCCCCCATTAGTAGGGTATTGTATGTTTTTTCCATGACATGGCTTGGGATTATCCTATTCCTGTTCTGGACAACTCTAATTGTCGACTTACTTAAAATCTTCATAAGTATACCCCTAAGGGTGGAGGGGGTAGTTTATCTAGTAGCTCTTTTTATAGGTCTTTTTTCGATTTTTAACGGTACGAGAATCAAAATAAAATGTGTGGAAATACCTCTAGAGATTCCGTGTGGGATTACACTGGTACAACTTTCAGATCTTCATATTGGATCCATAAGGGGTGAAAGTTTCCTAAAAACTATAAAAGATAAAGTGAACAGGCTAGGGGCTGATGCGGTTCTTATAACGGGAGATTTTGCTGATGGGAGTTCGCCCATTGACAAGTCCGCATTAAAGCCACTCGAGGGGATAAACGCGCCTATATTCTTTGTTTCAGGAAACCATGATACATATGCTGATAGAAAAAAGGTTTACCATCTACTGGAGTCTGTGGGCGTGACAATACTAGATAATAAGTGTATAGAGTTTAAGGGCTTGCAACTTGTGGGTGTGGGATATTATATGCAACGTGGGATCCTAGGAGTCATATTGGAGCAGATTGAGTTTAGTAAGGGTCTTCCAACTATTTTACTTCATCATCTCCCCACTGAGTGGGATACTGCACGAGAATGGGGTGTTGACATTCAATTGTCCGGTCACACACATGCCGGACAATTTTATCCGTTCAATCTTATCGTTAGGTGGATGTTCCCATATCTTTCAGGCCTTTATGAAAATTCAGGTAGTTACCTTTATGTGTCGGCGGGTACGGGTACCTGGGGGCCTCCAATGCGTCTTGGATCATCTAATGAGATTGTAGTTTTCAGATTGAAACCCTAGTATTTAAATACTAGTTTTGAATATATATTCATATTATGCCGAGGCCAAGAAGACACAGAAGAATCCTAATAAAACCACCAATCAAATGCTTCAAACCAGACATAGAATCAGATGGACTGATCAAAGTAACATTAGACGAATTCGAAGCCATAAGACTCAAAGACTACCACAATATAAAACAGAAAAAAGCCGCTGAAATAATGGGAGTATCACAGCCCACATTCCATCGTATAATAAAATCAGCACGTTCAAAGATCGCAGAGGCCCTGGTCGAAGGCAAAACAATAATCCTGAAAGGAGGTGATTATATAACAGACAGAAAAAGATACAAATGCCTAGACTGCCAATTCGAGTGGATATCCCCCAAAAAAGAATACGAAAAATGTCCAGAGTGCGGCTCAGAAAACATAACCATGATAGGAGAGGATATAATACCTGGAAGAATTACCATGCAAAGAGGAATGGGGAGAGGTATGAGAGCCGGGCCACCAAGAGCCTGTAAATGCATCGAATGCGGATACGAAATGCCAAAAACCCCAGGAGTACCATGCAGAAGCGAAAAATGTCCAAAATGTGGCGGAATAATGTGTGCCGCTGATTAAAAAGGTATAGAAAGGTATGCATAACATTCTTAAATGTAAAGATCTCAGACCATCCCTGGTAAGAGTCCATTCTTCGCATTTTATGGTAATGGAAGAGCAGAACTTGAAGGAGATTATGAATTTATGCATCCTATACAGGGATATCCAAGATCCCCCATGACGGACATCAAAAAAAAAAGCAAACATTAATGGAGGTGTCGTGTCAATAGAATTCTTCCTCCTATCAATCCCATAAGAGAGCCAAGGAAAGCCAGTAACATCAGCGGATCATCTCATAATACAACCAGAAGCCACACCTGAGGATTATATGCTGATCACGGCACCATAAAGGATAATAGAAGATTGGATTCAAATATCAGCCCCCCCATTTGGCAAGGCAAACCATTTCCTCATAGCATCATTAAAAGATGACAAAAATCCAAGATTAGGATAATAGAAAGGGTATAAAAGCTGCGAAATTGCTAAAATCATAATAAATCATTTATCAGAGGGTCTAACATCTAATTGTGGGTGATGACTGGATGGGTAGGGTTTGGGACGACCTGAATTACGCCTGTTGGAGACCAAGCGTCGTTGAAGCAGACTTGCAATAGCTGGTGGCAGTTCACAGGAAACGCTTATAGAAAGTTTAGATAAGGCCTTTTATCATGGCCGTTACTGTTCTAATATGGTCCTCTTGGGAGTTAACCTCTTGGACAATGGATTTAAATAGCTTATCTGTTATTGGAATTGGCATGCTCCTGAATACATAGGAGTCTAACATGAATTTGAAGGCTCTTTCTGCAGCGAGCCCCTTGAACTTACCCTTCTCAGAATCCATGTAAATTGGGTTATCCTCTATTGGAAGCTTTTTCACCTCTTCTGCAAGGGTGGTGCCTGGTATTGGCTCTGCAATACTCACAAAATAGTCATCAAGCATGAGTTCATCTGCAAGTTCAACTGTGGCCTGGAAATCCTCCTCATCTTCACCTGGATAACCCACTATAAAGGATCCGGCAACTTTCACTCCATGTTTTCTGGCCATTTCAACAGCTTCGAACACGTCATCGACGCTTATACCCTTTCTCATCCTTTTTAGGATTCGTGGACTTCCTGATTCGATACCATAGTATACCCAACCATTTGTATACTTTGCTATTGTTTCTAGTATTTCATCTGTTACAAGGTCGACCCTTATATCAGGTACTGTCAGGTTCATTGGTCCTGTGATTTCACTAATTCTTTTTATTAGTTCTATAAATGCTTCCTCGTTAATGTTCTTGAATTTTTCGCTACCATAGAGGGTTCCCGTACCCCCACTTATGGCTATTCTCTTGGCGCCTTTCCTTTTGAATTCTTTAACCTCGTCTATTATCTCTTCTAGGTTTCTGCTTCTGACTTTTCTCCCGAAGAAGCATGGAACTTGGCAGAATGTGCAGTTTCCGGGACATCCTCTGTGGGTTTCGATGTAGACGTTAGCTCCTCTTATGTTTTCATTGGAAATGTCTGATGGTATTAGTGGTGTTGGATGTCCTATGGGTGCTTCACCTGGGGGTGGTGTGGTTATTATTTCATTGTCTTTTTTGAGTGCGATCCCTGGAATAGATGAGGGGTCTCTGTCTCCTTTTATATATTCCATTATCTTTTCTATTCTGTTTTCTGCTTCGCCCTTCACGATAAGGTCCACGTCAAGGTATTTGAATATCATCTGGTGGTCTGTGGTTACTGGGCCTCCGAGTACTTTAAAGGCTTTTATCTGGTTGATCTCTTTTTTGTATTTGAGTAGGTGGATTGTTGAATGTAAGCTTATGAAAACAATATCGGCCTTGGGATCCTTGAAGTCCTTTTTTAGGGTTACATCATATCCTAGACTTTTCAGGATCCCCGCAACTATCATTGAACCATAATTGTAGAATTCGGGTGTTATAACCACTATTTTCATCCTCGTCTTACCCCGAAGAAGTTTATGGCTTGTATGAGCTCATAGAATCCTTCCATTTCCCTTTCGATGACATCGTATTTGTTGAGTGTGCCGCTCATTTCACCATCTACTGTTAATTTGTCGGGGCCCCTTGCTATTATCCTGTCTGTTCCGTCACGTGTTAGGATTTTTTCGGCTTCTTTGTCATGTACGAATGCTCTTCCTGGTATTATGACGGTCTCTTTGAGTTGTGAGAGGTCTACTTTTTCCAGGTCTTTTCTTGTTATTAGGCATGCTATGTCTTTTTCTGTGGCGTAGACGTTGACGAGGTCTTGGGCTTTAAGGTTTTTTATTATCTTTTTTATGTATGGTGCTGCTATTTTCCCTGTGAGTATTGTGGCCTCTGCTTTTATCTCTGGGAGTATTTCCAGGTATTTTTTGTTACTGTCATCTGCTAGAGCGAATGGTGTATTATTCTCTGGGTCGCAGACTGGTGTGCCTGTCACTCTTAGGTTGAATTCTTTGTCGATTTTTCTTATGAGGGATTCGAATTCTTCTACAGTGTGAGGTTTTATTCCCTTGAGTATTGGATCATTACCTAATATGATTCCTTGGTTTTCGTGGTTGGCGAATCTCATCATGATTAGGGCTTGCGCCCCCCATTCTTCCAGTTTTGTGCATGTTTCTAGTAGGTCTTGGCCGTCGTTTACACCTGGGATTATGACTGCTGCTGCGTGGACTTCTATTGTTTCGCAGAATTTTTTTAGGGCTTCTAAGGATGCTTCTGGTTTTTTGTCTTGCATCCATTCTCTTCTAATTTTGGGGTTGCAGGAGAATACTGTGAAGGTGACTTCTTCCACTCCATTGTTGATTAGTTTTGTGGCGATTTTTGGATCGTCTATGCCCTTTCCACTCGTATAACCTAAATGTATTGGTATCCCCAGGTTTTTTATGCCTTCTGTCAGTTCTTCGAGGTGGGGGTAGCAGCTCACGTCCCCGCCACCGCTTATGTTGACTTTGAGGTTCTCTTCTTGTGGTTGTGTCATCATGAGGGTTGTTTGGACGTTGCTCAGGACGAAAAATGGGGGTAGGAATCTATTTTTGCGTTCAGCAACTTCTAGTGTGCATGTTTCGCATCCTAACCTGTTTGGTGTGCAGTTCCTACAACCTAGTGGTGGGAAGTCCTTAACACCTTTAAAATAGCAGTATTTGCAGTATCCTCTGCAGTCTATTCCTGGTCTGCCACCGACATCAGCCATTATTTGCATGATTATTATCTTATCCTTTTAGTGATAAATAATTTATTTGAGAATGGAAAAACTGTGAAAAATATTGAAAATGTTAATAATTCTATACATAGCCCTATTTTCTTATTTATAAATTTTTCGACTTGAATTAAAAAGAAACCTTAATTAAACATGTTAATAAGAGATATACACCGTATACTATGCAAGGTTTAGATGAACGATCTTGGACATCCCCGGATGTCCAACTTGCATAGTATACAAAACTAATTGTTAGGAGGGAAAAAATGGCGAAGTTTGAGGATAAGGTCGACTTGTACGACGACAGAGGCAACCTCGTCGAAGAGGACGTGCCAGTAGAAGCCTTAAGTCCTCTCTGGAACCCAGCCATACGACGTATCGTACAAGGCATTAAAAGGACAGTAGCCGTCAACCTAGAAGGAATCGAAAACGCACTGAAAACAGCGAAGGTAGCAGGACCTGGATGCAGAATACCCGGAAGAGAAATGGACCTTGACATCTTAGGAAATGCCGAGGCCATAGCAGAAACCGCAAAGGAGATGATACAAGTCTCCGAAGACGACGACACAACAGTAGAATTGTTACATGGTGGTAAGAGAGCACTCGTACAAGTACCAACCACAAGATTCGAAGCTGCCGCAGAATATTCTGTAGCACCACTAGTAACCTCTAGCGCATTCATACAGGCCATAATAAAAGAATTAGACGTCAACATGTACGACGCCAACATGGTCAAGGCAGCAGTACTCGGAAGATACCCACAATCAGTCGAATACCTTGGAGGTAACATAGCCACAATGCTAGACATCCCACAGAAACTCGAAGGCCCAGGATATGCACTAAGGAACATCCTAGTCAACCACATCGTAGCAGCCACACTCAAGACCACAATGCAAGCAGCAGCACTATCATCAATCCTGGAACAGACAGCAATGTTCGAAATGGGTGACGCAGTAGGAGCATTTGAAAGAATGCACCTTCTTGGACTTGCATACCAGGGTATGAATGCAGACAACCTGGTATACGACCTAGTAAAAGAAAACGGAAAAGAAGGAACAGTAGGTACCGTGATAGCCTCTGTTGTTGAAAGAGCACTCGAAGATGGTGTGATAAAAGTCGAGAAAGAATTAGACGGCTTCAAAGTATATGGAACAGATGACATACCACTATGGAACGCCTATGCTGCAGCTGGTTGTATGGCCGCTACAATGGTCAACCAGGGCGCAGCAAGAGCAGCCCAGGGTGTATCATCCACGCTATTATACTACAATGACCTAATCGAATTCGAAACAGGACTGCCAAGCGTAGACTTCGGAAGAGTAGAAGGTACAGCAGTAGGATTCTCCTTCTTCAGTCACTCCATCTACGGTGGTGGTGGTCCAGGTATCTTCAACGGAAACCACATCGTCACAAGGCACAGTAAAGGGTTCGCCATACCATGCGTCGCCGCTGCAATGGCACTAGACTCAGGAACACAGATGTTCTCCCCAGAAGCAACATCCGGACTAATTAAAGACGTGTTCAGCCAAGTAGACGAGTTCCGAGAACCACTCAAATTCGTAGTGGAGGCAGCAGCCGAAATAAAAGACGAAATCTAGATGATCTCACCCAAGATTGGGGGCAAAGAACCTAATGGACATAGAAATATTCCCACACAGACTCCTCGGGGCCGACACAACCGAGAAGCTCCTTAACGACCTTGAAGAAATCAAGGGTATAAAGAGGATGGTCATACAAGGCCAGAGACTCCCCCCAGCAGAGGAGGGACACCCCGACCGTAGAATAATCAAAATCAGCGGTCAGGAAGTTGAACTACAAGTGAAAACTGGCCGAGTACTCCTAGAAGTTGAGGATGAAAGTGCAATCGATGATATAAAGAAAGTCTGCGAGGATAACCTGCCATTCGGATTCGAAGTTCACATAGGAAAATTCATAAGGACCCAGAAGACAGTAACCGATGAACTAAAATATGGGGAACTCCTTGATGAGATCCCAGATGAACTCGTCGGTTTAACAGACCCCAACGCAAGATTATCCGAACGCGCCACAATAATAAAGAAAAAGAAGAAAAGGGAGCAGTAGATGATCGGAAAGTGCACACATGTTGTTGACTGCCGCGAAACAATGGGCATGGGTGAAGGAGGCGGTATAGCCCAGAGGGGAACTTTCGCCCAATGCGGGAGCGAAGTACTAGCCGTTGCAATGTCCCCCGGCAGACGCCATATAACAAAACCAGTCTGTGAGATAACATTCGCACTCCGTGAAGCTAATATAATGACAAGCACACTAGTATTAAACGCAGGGGCAGGAGTACCTCAAGATGCTCCAACAGCAGGCGCTGGAAGCTTATTCGGACTCACAGATCAAGAAATTGAACAAATGAAAAGACACAAGCTCCTAGTAGTACACTTAGGAGGAGTGAAACACCACATCATCTACAAGGCCAGACTCATACTAAGAAATGTAGACCGCCCTTGCATAGTAATATGCGAATATCCTGTCGACTTCGAGGACTTCGCGAAGATAGGGGTTAAAACGAGGGTTGTCATGCCAGAAGAACCCAAAACAAAGGGTATAATAATTGATATAATCAGTGGGGTTATTAGAGGAGAAACATGCCCCCAAGAAAAGTTGGATGAGATCATTAGAAAGGTTAAGTTAGCATTAGGAGGTGCATGATATGGCACAATTCTATCCCGGCAAAACCAAGATTGCCGAAAACAGAAGAAAATTCATGAACCCTGAAGCCGAATTAGAAAAATTGAGGGAAGTCTCAGACGAGGACGTGGTATGGATCCTAGGACACCGAGCACCCGGAGAAGAATACCCAAGCGTACACCCACCCCTCGAGGAATTAGATGAACCAGAAGACCCAATAAGGGAGCTCGTAGAACCACTAGACGGTGCCAAGGCAGGTGACAGGGTTAGATACATCCAATTCACAGACTCAATGTACAATGCACCAGCCCAACCATACGTAAGATCCAGAGCATACATGTGGAGATTCAGAGGGGCTGATGCAGGTACACTATCAGGACGACAAATTATCGAAACAAGAGAAAGAGACCTTGAAAAATTCTCCAAGGAACTTATCGAAACAGAATTCTTCGACCCAGCAAGAAGCGGTATAAGGGGTAAAACAGTACACGGACACTCACTACGATTAGACGAAAACGGTATGATGTTCGACATGCTAAGAAGACAAGTCTACAACCCAGACACAGGCAGAGTAGAAGCAGTTAAAAACCAGATCGGAGACGAACTAGACGAACCAATAGACCTAGGAGAGCCACTAGACGAGGAAACACTAAAAGAGAAGACCACAATATACCGTGGAGACAACATAGCATACCGTGATGACGAACCTGTAGTAGAAGTAACCCAAAGAATTCACGTCCTCAGAAGCCAAGCAGGCTTCCTACCAGAAGAGATAAAATAGGAGGGGAGGTGTGAAATATGGCAGAAAAGAAGATAATAAAGAAGGTCGATGAAGCAAGCCTAAAAGAAGAAAGACTATTCCTGAGGTCTCTGAAGAACAAATTCGAAGAATCCCCAGAAGAGAGACAAACAAGCTTCTACAAATTTGGGGGCTGGAAACAATCAGAGAGGAAAAGAGAATTCGTAGAAGCAGGTAAAGAAATCGCCAAGAAACGTGGAATACCCGGATACAACCCAGACATTGGTACTCCTCTAGGACAGAGGGTGCTGATGCCATACCAGGTATCCACAACAGACACCTTCGTAGAAGGTGACGACCTACACTTTGTAAACAACGCTGCAATGCAACAATTCTGGGATGACATCCGAAAAACAGTTATCGTAGGATTAAACCACGCTCACGCAGTCATAGAAAAGAGGCTGGGTAAAGAAGTTACACCAGAAACAATAAACCATTACCTTGAAACAGTCAACCACGCAATGCCAGGTGCAGCAGTCGTGCAAGAGCACATGGTAGAAACACACCCAGCATTAACAGACGACAGTTACGTTAAAGTCTTCACAGGTAACGATGAAATAGCAGACGAAATAGACGACGCATTCCTCATAGACATAAACAAACAATTCCCAGAAGACCAAGCCGAACAACTCAAAGCCGAAGTGGGAGATGGAATCTGGCAGGCAGTCAGAATACCCACAATCGTATCAAGGACATGTGACGGTGGTACCACAAGCAGATGGTCAGCAATGCAGATCGGTATGTCAATGATCTCCGCATACAAACAATGTGCAGGTGAAGCTGCAACAGGAGACTTTGCATACGCTGCAAAACACGCAGAAGTCATCCACATGGCAACCTACCTACCAGTAAGACGTGCAAGGGGTGAAAACGAACCCGGCGGATTAGCATTCGGATACCTCGCAGACATAGTCCAATCAATGAGGGTCAACTACGATGACCCAGTACGCGTCGCACTCGACGTCGTCGCAGCAGGTGCAATGCTATACGACCAGATCTGGCTAGGCTCATACATGTCAGGTGGTGTAGGATTCACACAATATGCAACAGCAGCATACACAGACAACATCCTAGACGACTTCACCTACTATGGTAGAGAATACGTCGAAGACAAGTATGGTGGACTTGCAGAAGCACCTAACACCATGGACACAGTCCTAGACGTGGCAAGTGAAGTCACATTCTATTCCCTAGAACAGTATGAGGATTACCCATCCCTACTCGAGACACAATTTGGAGGATCACAGAGGGCAGCTGTCGCAGCAGCAGCATCCGCTTGTTCAACAGGATTCGCAACAGGAAACTCACAGACCGCATTAAGCGGATGGTACTTGTCAATGTACTTACACAAGGAGCAGCACGCAAGACTTGGATTCTACGGATACGACCTCCAAGACCAGTGTGGTGCAGCTAACGTCTTCGCAATAAGAGGAGACGAAGGCCTACCATTAGAGGCAAGGGGAGCCAACTATCCAAACTATGCAATGAACGTGGGACACCAGGGTGAATACGCAGGTATAGTACAGGCAGTACACGCTGCTCGTGGAGATGCATTCTGCTTCAACCCACTAGTCAAGATAGCATTCGCAGACGACAACCTAGTATTCGACTGGACTAACGTACGTGGAGAATTCGCTAAAGGCGCTCTAAGAGAGTTCGAACCAGCCGGTGAAAGAGACCTCATTACACCAGCAAAATAATCACAGCACAAAAAAGGAATGGATGAGGGTGTATTACACGCGGGGGAACCCTCCTGCGTGTGATACACCTATTTTTTTATTACTTAAAGGGAAAGGAGGAACAAAGTATGGATTTCGTTAGTTTAGGTGTAGTGGCTTTGATGAGCGCAGCTGCAACCATAGCAGGGGCTGCGGAAGACTTAGAGTCTGATGTAGGATCCCAGAGTAACCCGAACTCCCAAGTCCAGTTAGCACCACAAGTAGGACACCTGCACCGTATATTTAACAAGGCAGTATCTGGAGAACCAGTAGCCTATGGTTTATGGGCTGGTATCGCAGGCTCAGTAGCGTATGTGTTCCTAAGCGCTCATATCCCTGTGATCATCGCAATAGCCCTCGGAGCAGTTGTAGCTGCGATGGTTCATGCAATATATGCTGTAACATCCCATATGGGTAGGATCGCGAGCCAGTCTCAATTTAATCAACCATTATTCCTCGACATACTCGTCGAGCATATAGGCCCAATTGCAGGCCATGGATTTATCGTGACATTCGGTATTGTAGGATTATCATATCTTATGACATTACCACTTGAAGGACTTGGCCACCCATTCCCACTACCATTACTTGCAGTGTTGTGGGGTATCACAATAGGGGCCATTGGTTCATCAACTGGAGACGTCCACTATGGTGCCGAGAGGGAATACCAGCATTACCCATTCGGTGGTGGCGTGCCAGTGGCAAACCATGGTGACATAACAACCAAAGCAGAATTAGGGGCCAGGAATTCAATGGATGTTGTCAACTTCTGCGCAAAATATGGAGGACCAGTCACAGGATTCGCCTTTGGACTCATAGTATTCTTCAACTTCTGGGTCACGATAGTATTTGGCATACAGGGTGGCATTATCGTCGGCCTTATAATAGTCCTATTATTGATAATCCTAAACAATAGGATAGAAATGTTCGCAAGAAAGAATTATGGACCCTACAAGGTGAGGGAGGAATAGATAATGGATCCATTAACATTAATAGGAGCAATTACAGTTGGCGGAATACTCGTAGGTGGAGGCGTCCACTTCGTACCTGTGGGAGGAGCTCCAGCTGCCATGGCAACAGCAACTGGTGTTGGTACAGGTACTGCGATGCTAGCGGCTGGTGCAGGTATGACTGGATTGATAACGGCAGCTGCAATGACAGGCCAAAACCCAGTACTGATACTAGCCGCAGGGGCGGTTGGTGCAATGCTAATGCTAGGTATAACCATGCTCGTTGGTAATCTAGTTTACGTTTTCGGTGTAGGCACAGTTCCAGTGTCAGCAAAGGTCGACCGAGACCCTATAACAAGACTTGACCAGAAAGACTATGTAACCCCAGGTACAGAGGGTCATGGCCTCCCAACAGTCTGTTTTGTGAGTGGTCTTATAGGAGCAGCCCTCGGTGGAATAGGGGGGGGCCTAGTATACTGGGCGCTGCAACAGGCACTACTCCAATCTTATGGGATGATAGGAGCAAGTACAATTGCGGGGATATTCGCTGTTGGAGTGTTCTTCATTAATGCCGTGATCGCATCATACAATATCGGCGGTACCATCGAAGGATTCCATGATCCCAAGTTTAAGAGGATTGGTAGAGGCATAGTAGCTTGTCTCGTCGCCTCCTTAATAGCCGGGATATTTTCAACATTATTGATTGGAGGTGTATTCTAAATGACAGTAGCAGCCGGAGGCCCTACAGCCGCTGCAATCCCAGAGAGTAGATTGTTAGCCCTTGGGATTATAGGTGGCCTTGTAGGCATATACTTATTCGGTGTTCCTGTGATTGGAAGTTTACTCGCATGTCTTGGTGCAGTTTGTGCCATAGTATGGGGTGCTGATGCCATTAGAAGAGTTGCAAGTTATGGTCTTGGTACAGGTGTACCATCTATAGGGTACATGTCAGTGGCTATTGGTATAGTGGGACTAGTTGCAGGTATCGCCACGCCCATGGTAGTGGCCGTGCCTAACATGGCAATACCCATAATAGGCTTGATACTTGCAATGATACTCGGAGCCATTGTAGGATTCCTAGGCCAGAAGGTCTTGAAGATGAAGATCCCAATCCTTACAAGGTGCACTGCCGAGATTTCAGGAGCCGCTGCACTCTCCGTCCTAGGATTCCTAATAGCCATAGCTGGCAATTACACTATGAAGCCAGTGGTAAGTTCAGTCGTGGCAACGGGATTCATAGCTCTGCTCTTCATATTGAATACTATGGCCATCCAGCATCCATTTAACGCATGCCTTGGACCAAACGAAAACCAGAGAAGAACCCTTAAACTAGCAGCAGCATGTGGATTCCTTTCAATGGCCGTGATAGGACTACTATCAGTTACAAGCAATCCAGGATGGTGGCTTGTATTACTCGTTGGCGCCATAGGATGGCTAATAGCTTTCAGAGCGTTCGTCGGCGCGACCTTTGAAGATGCAGCTTCTGTTAAGTGGACTGGATTATGGCCTAAGGAGGAAGAATTCGAATAAAAGGAGGATATAGAAATGGTGGACATGTTACCCTTGGTTAAGGTTGTCCCTGAATTTAACTATAGCCTAGATCCTTCCACGGGCATAATAGGGGCGGCCGTTGGAAGAGAACTCCTAATATTATCCATGGATGAGATAAACCAACAGATAGCTGCTTTAGAGGCCACAGCAGATGATCTTGTTAATTCATTGGATCCGAGCACAGTACCGGAAGGATCATACCCTGGCAGGGAGGGAGTATACCTCACCGCGGGTAAACTAACAAATATAGTCTATGGTTTCATCCTTGGCATGATACTACTGTGCGCCTGGATACTCTTATAGGAGGTGTTTTTTGTGGTTGAGAAAAAGGCTCCTGCTGAGGGTTGGCCTGTAGTGAATGGTGATTATATTGTAGGTGACCCGGAGAGTCCTGTGGCTGCAGTGACTCTCGCCAGCCATATTGAGGATGTTCCCCATGAGGCTGGTGCTGCTATAGCTGGACCCTGTAAGACAGAGAATATTGGTCTTGAGAAAGTAATTGCCAATGTGATCTCCAATCCTAATATCAGGTTCCTTGTGCTTTGTGGTTCAGAGGTTCAAGGGCATATTGTAGGTCAGAGTCTCGCAGCCCTCTATGAGAATGGTGTGGACCCGGAACAGAACAGGAAGATCATAGGAGCTGATGGTGCAATACCCTACATCGAGAACATACCAGATGAGGGCATAGAGAGATTCCAGAAACAATTAGAACTCGTAAACATGATAGACGTTGAAGACCCAGAGCAGATCAAGGCAAAGGTCAAAGAGTGCATAGAAAAAGACCCAGGAGCATTCGAAGAAGAACCAATGGTAATAGAAGTAGAAGAAGAAGCCGAGGAAGAGGTTGGCGAGGAAGTTAGGCCCGTTGCAGCGGAAACAGCTCTCATAGAAGCTAGGATGAGGAACATACAAACCCAGGTTAAAATGATAGGTTCCACCAACCGGATGTTCGCAGGCATGTACTCAGGGAAAGTCCAGGGTATAATGATAGGCTTAGCCTTCATGTTAACCTTGGGGCTGCTATTAATGATATAGTGGAGGTAATAAAATGGTGATCAAATTATCAAGTAAACCAAATGTCCGAGGCATAAAAAATGTCACAGAGGACATAAGATACAGAACCCAATTAATCGGTAGAGATGGCCGATTGTTCGCGGGCCTAATAGCTACTAGGATAAGCGGGATCGGCTATGGTCTCATCATAGCCTTTATCCTAGGGCTGATAATACCTCTACTAATGACGTACTTGAGGGTACGTGGGGTGATCTAATTGGCAGAGGAAGAAACTATAATACCTCGTGTGATGGTATCTGCTGAAGAATTCAACAAAGCTAATGAACGCCTAGACGATGTTGAAGAGAAGGTTGAATTCGTAGTCGGGGAATATTCCCAGAGATTAGGTCAGCAGATAGGTAGGGATGTTGGGATCTTATATGGTATACTTATAGGTCTTTTAATCCTTTTAGCTACGAGACTTTTATTTGCAGGATTTATAAAATCCCTATTGGGATTCTAAAATAATTATTTGGGAGGTATAACATGTTTAGGTTTGATAAAGAACAAGAGGTATTTGACATAGCCGGTGTTAAAGTTGGAGGTCAACCTGGAGAATATCCAACAGTCCTAGCTGGAACAATATTCTATCCTGGGCAGGACATTTATGAAGATGAAAAGAAGGATATTTTCAATAAGGAGAAAGCCGAAGCCCTGATAAAACTTCAGGAAGAAATGTCCGACACGACTGGTAACCCTTGTTTCGTGGGTATACAAGCCGAAGATGGCGAGTCAATGGCTAGACATATAGACTTCGTTGTTGAAGTTACAGATGCGCCATTCCTCATAGACTCAACAGTGGCTGATGCGAGACTTGCAGGGGCTACCCATGCCGATGAGATAGGAGTCGCTGACAGGGCCATATACAATTCAATAAACATGTCGATTGATGATGATGAAATCGCAGGCTTAAAGGATACTGGCGTATCCTCTGCTGTGGTTTTAGGTTTCAATGCCCAGGACCCCAGTGTTAAGGGCAGAATCGCCATATGGGAAGATGGTGGGGGTATGATCCCTAAAGGATTGCTAGAAATTGCAGCAGAGTGTGGTATTGACAAGCCACTTATGGATGTTGCAGTAACACCATTAGGTGCAGGTGCAGGGCATGCGGTAAGAACAGCATTTGCTGTGAAGAGCAAATGGGGATACCCTGTCGGTAGCGCCATCCACAATGTACCATCTGCCTGGAACTGGGTGCGAGACTTTAGAAAAGAGCACAGAGAGGTTTGGCCCGTCTGTGACGTGGGCTCCAACTTCATACAGCAGATGACAGGCTCAGATTGGATATTCTACGGTCCAATAGAGAATGTTAGGATGGCCTTCGCCGGTTGTGCCATGACTGACATCTTTATATGCGAAGCAGCCTTGGACCTGGGCACAGAACCACAAACAGAGGACCACCCATACTACAAACTCCTCTAATGGTTCTCTTTTTTATCATTTTTTTAGTCTCCTTTTTTTATCGTAAACTTTAAATCTGATTATAGTTAATGGATTTTTTGGTGGATCCTTTGATAATTGGTGTTGTCCTAGTTATTGCATTGGCAATATCCTTGATTATAGTTATAAAATCTGCAAATGTTTTCGTTGATAATCTCGTGGAGATTGGGGGAGCCTTTGGGATATCAGAGATTATCCTTGGGGTTACGGCATCTGCCATCGGCACTTCTTTGCCAGAATTCGGCTCAGCGGTTATAGCGTCACTTTCTCAGAGCACGGAGATTGGTGTGGGTTGTGTTATAGGATCTAATATTTGGAATATTGCAGGGATATTAGGCCTTTCAGCGATAATGGCGGGGAATATTGGTGTTGGATCAGCTAATTTTAGGAGAGATTTCACAGCCCCTCTCTTGACGGGTATTGTATTAATTTTATTCATGTTCTTGGGTAGTATCGGTAGGTTTGCCGCCTTTGTCATGATATTGTTATATTTGGTCTATTTCTGGAGTCTTATAAAAGCCCAGAAGGATTATAACAGGAAACATGAAGAAAATGGGGGAAGGAGAAAGTTGGATCCTAGGATTGTTCTTTTCGCGTTCTTCGGATTCGCCGGGCTCGTGGTAGGGTGTAGGATACTAGTTTATACTGCTGTGGAACTTGCGAGGATATTTGGGGTTCCTGAGATGATAATGGGTTTATTCACATTAGCCATTGGAACAAGCATTCCAGAGTTTGTTGTGACACTTTCATCTGCAATTAAGGGACTCCATCATCTATCTATTGGAACAGTCCTTGGGAGTAACACCTTTAATATCCTGATAGGTATAGGGGTCCCTGCACTTATAAAACCGATTCCAGTTGATCCCCTTGCTTTGAATTTGGATGCGCCAGTTATGATAATGGTGACAATACTACTACTGTTATTAATAAGACGGGGGGAAATGAAACTTAAAAGGAGTGGGGGTATAATATTATTCACTGTATACTTAGTATATGCGTTTATTAGATTAAATGGTGTTGGATATGTATAGGAAGATTCTTGTTGCGACAATGGGCGAATACATGGATGAATTAATAGAGCATACACTAGAGTTACTCCATGGTAGAGAAGCCGAGGTCTTATGTTTATATGTTGTTGACACGTCGGTGCCCTTTTTAACTCCGCGGAAGATTAAGCAGATGATGGCGAAGGAACTTCGGCAAAGAGGAGAAAAAATAATAGAGGAGATGAAAAAGGGATTAGACGGCCCGCAAAACCCTAACATAAAATTTAAGGGCGTGATAAGGGAGGGAGACCCTGCAGAGGAGATTGTTAAATTCGCGGAGGAAGAAAAGGTTGATGTTATCGTATTAGGGACTGGTAAAAGTCTTGTTGATAAACATTTACTTGGGAGCGTCTCAGAGAAGGTTGTACATTATGCGCCTTGTACTATTCACCTTGTAAGAACAATATAAAAACGGGGAGCCCCCCATACTTTGTCCAACAGATTTCTGGAAGAAATTATATTCATGATATTAGATCAACCAATAACCCGTGGGGGTACAAAAGTATGTGGTTTCTGAGTAAACTTTTCGGTCCTAAACCAGTAATAGCCAAAAGTAGGTACAAGACCATAGAAGAGATAAAGGCGTCACCTTTCACGAAAAAAACTGTAGGTTCTGGGTACGCGTTAAACCCTGACGTATATTATATAGTGGCCTCGGTAGAATTAGGTAACACCACCACCAAGTGCATACTAACTGCAACTAATCTTAACACAAGTCGAAGCTACCTCCTAGATAAGACTGTTAACATGACCAGGGACATAAGACCCCCAAAACCCGGTGAAGAAGTCTTTGGGAAAACAGTATGGGGTGTTGAATTAACAAAGGAATCAGTAGCCGAACTTGTAAGGGACACAATCCTAGAATCGGCCAAGAGGGCCCGGATAGATATAGAAGAGGATCTTGATTTCGTGGTAAGATCTACTGGTGTTACAGCTGGATTCGCATCACCTAAAGACGTTGGCCAACTCATCATAGCATTGGCGGAAGGGTGCCTGAAGGCGGGTATACCACCAAGGAAGATGGCACCAGCCCTCTCGGTTGATAATCTACCCCCACGTTTAAGAAAATTTTCCCTCCTAGATAAAGTGATATTTGATGGTGCCGTGGCAAGTGTAATACCACCCACTGGTAGGCAGGTAGTCGCCAATGAAATGGAAGGAGAACTAGTCACAGCTGGGATCAAAATAGGGGCCAAATGGACAAAGGTAGACTACAGGAACCCTTGTGTATCCTTAGACTTTGGCACAACACTCGCGGGGCGTATAGTGAACAGTGCAGAACCCTATGCGAGGACAATCGGAAACTTCTGCGGGCTTGCGGGGGCCATACCCGACGCCCTTATAAGGGGGACTGAGATGGTTGACATGGAGGGTGGAGCAGCCATAGACCTTTATAGGAAATCCATCCTAAAGGGGGCTGACTGGAAAAAGGCGCGTGAAAATGCCGAGATGATACATGAAGAGGTTATAGATATAAGGAAAGTCCCAGAGGACCGTAGAAGATTTGGTACGGTTCCAGTTGACCCCGATGCGGCCTATGATGCTGGTACAACACTCATAGGCTGTGATGCGGGTAAAAATGGTGACAAACTTCCAGAACTTGCGAAAATTGGACATGAAATATACCAAGAAGATGGTATAAACACGTTATTCGCAACCCTAGACTATGTGAGCGCACTCATAGCAAAAAGGCTCATAGACGAAGCCTTCGAGGAGGGGGTTATAGAAGAGGGTTCAGTTTTGGGGGTAACTGGAAGAGCGGGTATAACAGGTGAAAAACCAAGACTAATACTAGAATATGTTAATAAAAGGTTCAGGGATGTTGTTTTCGTCTCAGATGCCCTTGCCCTGGGCGCCGCTGTAATGGCCCGTTGCATGAACTCCATAGGCACGCCACACACGCCGATAGGTGGTAGACAAGGAGGACCATGCATACTCGGGATGAGGAGGAAATTACAACGCAAAAAAGAGGAAAAATGGATAGAATAATAGCCATCGTAATGGCGGGTGGGAAGGGCACGCGCCTAAACCAGGAACATGAAAAACCACTCACCCCAGCAGGTGGAAAACCCCTCATAGAGCATGTCCTAGAAAACCTTGAAGGATCAGATAATATCCAAAATATAATGGTTGCAACAAGTCCAAACACCCCATTGACGGAAGATCATGTGAAGAGCTTGGGATATAGCATAATCCGCACCAGTGGCAAAGGCTACATAGAAGATCTGAGGGAAATATTATCCTATTTTGAAGAAAAGGGCGATTATATCCTATTCGTTATAAACGCGGACCTGCCATTAGTTGATCCCCCTCTCATTGATGAAATAATAGAATATTATAGAGTTTCTAGTGTGGAGGCCCTCACAGTTTTCGTACCCCTTGGAGTTTATGAGGAGCATGGTCTTATACCATCTGCTTCATGGAGGGGTATGGTACCCAGCGGGGTAAATATATTAAGGAGTAAAAATAAGATACAAAAACAAGAAGTTTTAAAGGTTCCACGATTGGAACTTGCACTAAACATAAACACTCTCAGGGATCTTATATTCCTCGAAAGACTATTGGGTGATGATATTGGAAGAGAAAAGTCTAATAAAAGGAGAAGAGAAATATTGGAGCGACATTAAAGGTTATCAGGTCGCTACGAATAATGCGAGGATACTTGGCGAACTCGAAGAACTTATAATTAACGATAAAACGGGTAAAATAACAGATATTGTCATAAAAGTAGAAAAAGGGAGGAACGTCACAGTAAAGGGTGCGAAGAAGAAGGGTGACCGCCTATTCGTACCATTCGGGAAAGTGGAGAAGGTTGGAGAATTCATAATAATAGCAGAATAACCCTTCTACATTCCCTTCAAGCTCATATCAAGCATTCTCTTCGTCTCCTCGGCAAGCTCAGGCGGCAAACCTTTTATATCCATGCTAAGGAAACCCCTAACTATCATGGACGCCGCCTCCTCCTCTGTCAAACCCCTAGATGTTAAATATAATATTTCTTCTTCGGCGATTTTCCCAACAGCCGCCTCATGGGACATTTCAAGGTCTGTTGCACTGCCCACAAGTTCAGGGACCGCATATATCATAGAATCATCAGATAATACGAGACCATGACATTCCAGGTGCCCTTTAACCTCCGGGACTCTCCCAGCTAGATGACCCCTTGAATATATCTCTGATTTATCCTTTGAAACAGCCCTGGATACTATCTCCGCACTTGCACCTTTACCCTCAAGGATGACCCTAGAACCCATATCAAGTATGGATTCTTTCCTACCCCCAAGAATTGACTGGAAAACAACCCTAGAATTCTTACCCGTACAATATGCTGTTGGATATGATTGTATACTTTTAACAGGACTCGTGAGAATATAATTGTTTATGAAGGTTGCGTTATCCCCCACCAGTATACCTGTCCTAGGTCTTACCTCTACCTGCTCCGCCCAATTATGGATCATTGTATATGTGACCTTGGCACCCTCTTTTATATAGAATTCTGTTATTCCCAGGTGTAATGCTGAGCTCACATCTTCTCCCGTGGCGCAGCCAGTTATTATATGGAGTTCAGAATTTTCCTCTGCGATTATGATATTATGGAGTGTTTGCATAACTCTTTCGTCGCCTATGAACATGCAAGCTTGTAGAGGGAATATCTCTTTTGAGTTTGGTTTGGATCTTATGAAGTATCCTCCTATGTTCCCCTCAGATTCTCTTAGGGCTGTGTGTGCAGTGTATTTGTCGGTGTCTGGGGCCACAACCTTCCACATGTAATCTTTAAGCCAATTGTATTTTTCTAGCGCGACATTTAAGCCCATTATCTCAACGGCCTTTGAAGCTTGGCTTGAGTATATCCCTGTTTGGTCTAATTGGATGAATGTTCCTGCCCTTTCTTTTTCTGTGGGGTCGACGCCGACCTTGAGTAGGGTGTCTCTCATCTTCTTCGGCACTTCTGTCGCCTTGTTGATCCTTTCATGTTCTCCTGCTTCTTCCCTTATGAACTTTTCAAGGTCTATGTCATAACCGTATGGTGATTTTTTCTCCTTTGCCTTTTCAGCCTTTTTTATTGTGTCTGGAAACATTTAACACACCCTTGGAATCCTTCTGTCCTTATATCCTCTAATATCTCCTTTGGGTTTCCTGTGCAAGCTATCCTCCCATCTAGGAGGACGTGGGCTATGTCGGCTCTTACAAAGTTCAGTATATAGCCGAGGTGTGTGATGAGGAGACCTGCCCTTTGTCTCTGTCCTGGTTTTTTATCCTTTTCTAGTAATCTGTTGATCTCCTCTGCGAGTAGTTCAACGTTTTCGATGTCAACTCCACTGTCTGGTTCGTCGAACATTATGAAGTCTGGTTTCTGGGCTAGTAATTGTAGTATTTCCGACCTTTTAACTTCACCACCTGAGAAGCCCATGTTAACATCTCTTTCAAGGAATCTTTCATCAAATTTCAGTTTCTTAGCTATCTTCATGATCTCGGGGTTTAGTTCTTCTTCGACTTTTTGTCCATTTTCTATTTTGAGGAGGTCGACTAGTTTAACGCCACGGATTGGCGGGGGGTTCTGGAAGCTCACACCTATACCCATCCTGACCCTTTCTGTTGTGGACAGGTCTGTGATGTCTTCTCCCTTGAATATTATCTCACCCCTCTTAACCTTATACTTGGGGAAGCCGAGTATTGTCATGAAAAGTGTGCTCTTACCGGACCCGTTGGGTCCTAGGAGGACATGGGTCTCTCCTTTATCTATGTAGAGGTCTATGTCCTTGAGGACTTCCTTCCCCTCCACTTCAACTGCTAAGTCTGTGATTTCAAGGAGCATGTTAAAACACCACCATGGTACTTATTTTGGGCTCTATAATATTTATATTATACTGGGGAGTGTATCCTCTAGGAGTTTAAGGGCTTTTTCCACTCCGGATTGTTGTCTTTTCATTATCTCAGTGGCTGGGGAGGATCTGAGATCCGCATAAACATCCGAAGATCCTATAGCCTCTATCTCATCACTTATAACGGCTATCCCACCCCTGCCAACACCAGCTGTTGTCCCTATACCAACATCAGCCCCTGTAATATCCTTTATGGCCATGGCCATCTTCTTGGCCATTTTTTTATCTGCAGTTTCGTCATAGACTTTTATATCATCAATTACTTCGGTTGGTGGTAGTGGTTCGAATTTGAGGATCTTCTTGATCCCTGAGATGGTTGGGATGAATAGGCCTGCTATAAGTGATAGCTTATAATTTTTGGGGTTGATGGTCCATTTATAGGATAAGGGGTAGCCTTGGGAGAATGCGTGTATTTCCCTGGCTATTTTCCCGTGGGTGAAACATTCTGCGGTGGCTATCCTGATCAGTCCACTCACCCCATGTGGAGGATCTTTAATATATGGGATGTTATGGCCTTTGCTATTTCATCTAATACGTATCCTGTTATGGGTTCCCAGTCCCTTATAAGTTTACCAGTCCCTATGAGTGTATGATCTTTTATTCCCTTATCCTTTAGGAATTTGGTTATTGGATTGTCCTTGGCCTGGGATATGTCCTCTGTTATTACCTTTTCTCCCCCGATTCCCGCAACCCCCATTGTACTGATGGTTGCGGCCCCTATCCGATGTGCATGTTTTATAATGGATGCTGTGATTGGGAGTGTGTCGCCACCTGCAATGGAAATACAGATGATGTCACCATCTATCAGGTGTAGGTTATCGTCTGAAATGTATACTGGGATCCCCACCACTTTCCTAGTGGATAGTCCGGTGGCTAATCTTTCAAGGAATTTAACCTTGTATTCACCTACCCTAGCCCCTTTTAACCTGAATATTAGATCATCGGCTGTTATTCGCTGCCCATCAATAGCCTTTATCAGTTCAGGGCCTCCACGGTGGGTTTCCATCAAATTTAGGGCTACTCTAAGGCCCAGCCTCCCAAGGCCGACTATTGTAACTTTACCATGGGAGGTTTTACCCTTTTCCAGTTCTTTTATGGATTCCATTTTATGGTCTTCCATGGTGTTTTGGTATCGATTATCTTAATTTCAACTCCCAGGTGTGATAGGAGTTCGCCTAACTTGTATAGGCCTGGTAGTTCTGTTGTATGGTGTCCTGCGTCTATGAGGGTTAGGCCTAGGTTTTTTGCTAGTATAGCACCCTCTTGGGTGAGGTCGCCTGAGAGGTAAACTTTAACATTCTTTTCGTGGACTTTTTTTATCATCCTAGGATTTAAACCGAAACCTGATACTATTGCTATCTCATCGATCTTGAGGTTTCTTTTAAAATTAACGATCCTGGTCTCTTCTGGTTTGAGTTTTTTGTGGATTTCTTCAATGAGGGTTTCGAGTCTGGTGTCTGTTTTGCAGATCCTCCCTAGGCCATCTGATATTGTGTCTACGACTTTTAGTCCTAGTTTGTTGGCGAGGGCGTCGCAGGCTCCTCCTTTGATGATGTCCCAGTTTGAGTGTATGACATATGTTGGTATTGGTGGTTCTAGTTGTGTTGGGTGGTGTAGTATGAGGAGGTCATAGTCTTTGTAGGGTATCTGGTCTGTGGTGATGTAGTCCATTAGGAGTAGGATCCTTTCTACGTTAATGTCATTGGTTGGTGTTATTAGTCCGATTTTGTCGCCTTTTATGGCGAGTTGTGGTGGTATTTTCTCTTCTATAAGTTTTATGAGTTTTGTTAATCTCATATTTCTTTTATGTGGGATTTTATCATTCTAAGGTTTTCTTTTATTGGCAGGTCGCAGTCTATTCTTTTAAGGGATGATGCGATTATCGCATTTTCCTTGAGAGATTCTATAAACTTTTCGCAGTCTTTTTCCTTGAATAGGATTCTTTCATAGAATCTTAGCTGTGATGAGGCGTAGAGTACACCATCCATTTTCAGGATTTTGTTGAGGCTTCTTCTAAGCACTTCTATGGTTAGGGTCATTGTCCCTGATGTTTTCGTATTTAAGCCGCTGGTATATAGTATGCCCTTTAGTGGGACTTTGACGGCTTGTATCCTTTTTTTAGTTTCGTCATGGTTTTTTATTATGGGGTCGCTGGCATCTGAAATTGGACTTTCAACTATGAATGCCCTTGTTTTGATTTTTAGTTCTTCTGGTTTGATGCCTCCGATGCCGCTTGTATCCACTATAAGATCCCAGGAGCCTCTGATGGTCTTTGGGTTTTTGAATGTTACATGTGGGTCGGTTAAACATTTAAGGTGGGGGTGTTTGTCGACTATTGTGACATTGTATTCTTTGAGTCTTTTTGCTATCATGGCACCTGTAAGATAGGCGCCTATTATGAGGGTGTTTTCTGGTTTGATTTTTTTATGGGCCAGCCAATCTAATAGAGCGTGTGTTTTGATCTGGCCTATGGTTTCTATGATATCCTGGATGGTATGCTCTGAAAAGTAGCTTTTTACTGTGCTTGTTATACCAGTTTCTGTTTTCATAGTCCTAGCCTTTGGAGGGCTGTTTTCAATTCTTCTTCTACTGCTTCTTGTAGGCTTTTTCCGTGGATGATGTGTGGGGGTGATATGGCTGCTGAGAGTATCCTCCCCTTGTGGTCCATTATTACTAGCATTGAACCGGAGCCTGGGACGCCTAGGCGGCCCCTTGCTATTATGAGGTCTGAGTCTGTTGTATCTACTGCCATGAGGGCTTTGGTTATGGTTGGCATTCTTGTCAGGTCGGCGGCGTTGGTGTTGATTTTTAGTCCTTTTGCCTTGGGGAGTCCGAATTTTTTGAGGGTCCTGTTTATACTTTCTAGTTTTTTCCCGTCCCAGTTTGGGACGGTTATCTTCTTTGCTGAGAGGATGTATTCTCTTATCTTTTCGGATTCTGTCTTTTTGTCCCCTTTTCTTTTCCCTTCTGTTGATTCGTTGTATGCTTTTTTTATGTGTTTTTCTAGCATCTTTTATCACCATGGGATGGGGGAGGCTAGTTTTTCAGTTTTTATCTCGGCTTTTAGGCCTGTGCTTTTTATGGTTTTGAGTATTTTTTTCAGGTTCCCGACTTGTGGTGATCCGACGCCTTTAACGTCTAGGGGATAGTCGTCGGGTATTACGGTTGCTATGTTGTCTGCGCCTGCTATGAGGGAGAATTTCACATTCTCGGGGCCTATGGTTGGTGCGGGGACTGTTATCCTCAGGTGGGGGTAGAGTATTCTTGTTATTGCTATGGTTTTCATTTGGTCGTCTAGTGGACATGGTGGATGTTTTTCCATGGGGGTGCCCTTGTATGGGTTGAATCCCATTATGGGGATCTCCCCGAGGCTTTTAAATCTTTTGAGGAATCTGAGGTGTTTGATTCTGTCCTTGTATGTTTCTCCGATTCCTATTAATAGTCCTGATGAGAGTTCTATGCCTTCTTCTGATATGAGCTCGCATACTTTTATGCGTTGTTGTAGTGTTTCTCCTGGTTTGAGGTGGTGGAAGAGTTTTCTGTTTATTGTTTCGAGGTTGCAGCATATGGTGTCGGTCCCGTATTTTGCCAGTTTTTGTATGTTTTCTCTTTTAAGGTCTGATCCCACGTTTATGAGCAATTCTAGGCTAGTATTTTCTTTGATTATCCTGGCTGCTCTTATTGCGTGTCTTCCGTTGTATCCGTGGGCGCTTGAGCAACTGACCCGTGGGATCCCCGCTTTTTCTATCTTTTTGGCTGCTTTTAATATTTCATCATCTTTTTTGGAGAATCCGTGGTAGTATCCTTGGGGTGATGTGCCAGCGGCGAATCCACAATATTTGCACTTTGGGGTGATTTTGCATTTGTTAGTCACATGAATAGTTGATGTAAGCTTTATAGGGCCTCTATTTTCTTCTCTAAGTTGGCTTGCGATGTTCATCAACCTGTTAAAGCATCTTCTGTCATCTATTTTGAATAGTTGGATTATTTCATCGTCTTTTAATCCTTGCATGTTTTCTGCTTTTTTCAGGATCTCTTCTATCAATTTAACACCCTAGTTTGGGGGATTAGAATTAGCAGATATTATTATAATTATAGGTGATTTAAATATTTTCTGGGGGAAAAAATAATAAAATGTGGGGGGGTTATTTTTTCCTTTTTTCAAGGACTTCGAATGTTGATGGGAGTATTTCTGAGAGGGCGCCGAAGTTCATGGAGTCTGCTGTTCCAAGGAGTGTGCCGGGGTCTAGATGATCCTCTATCTTGTCTATTCCAACCTTCTCCATTAGGTTGGTTAATTGTTCGAGGGCTTCTTTGGCCATCATCTGGGCGAATCCTGCTGGCGCGCCAAGGTTTTTGGTCACGGCATCTCTATAGGTGAGTATGCCTGCATATGTTACTGCGGTGAGTGCGGAGCACATGTCACATACTGGACCTAGGAGTTCTGCTGGTAATTTGTAGGCTTTGCTTCTTGCTTTTTCGCCTAATTCTAGGAGGGTGTTTATTGCTTCATCTGAGGCGTATCCTTCTGCTATGTAGACTTGTCCTTTCATTTCGGGTACTGCGCCTGGATGGTATGATGATATATTGAGGGTTTCTGGTGATGTGGCGAGGTCTCCGTGTCTTTCTGCGAATATTTCATAGAATTTGGTTGTGGGTATTGTGCAAGCGTGTGTTACAATTGCACCTTTTTTTAGGTCTTCTATGAATTTTTCTATAATGCTTGGTTGGATGTCCCCCTTTGGCAGCCAAGTCATAACCCAGTCTGCGTCGGTTACTGTTCCCCTGTCATCTGTTGTAACCTCTAATCCCAGTTCCTCTGGGTGTACGAAGTGTATCGCACCTTCTGGTGGTTTTGGAATGTCCTTGGCGACCTCATTCACCTTTTCTCTGACTTTTGGCATTATCTTTTCCGGGTCTTCCTTGTGGGCTTCTATAACCTCCTCATAGTCGAAATCGTCTATTATTGTGAACTGTTTATCGAATACTGGGTCTGATACTATGATATCATCTATGCCTGCTAGTTCTTTTAGTTCTGCCGCCATTGTTATCGTTGAGTGTGTCATGGCTATCTCTGGTTTGCCCACTTCCTCCGCGACTTCGCAAGCCCTTGCAAAGTTTGTTATGCCAGTTGCGGCATGCGTCCTATAACAACCAGCGCCTAATATCGCAACCTTCATACCATCACCTCTTGTATTACTATTTAACAAAATAGTACTAATACTCTTATTATAAATAAGCTTTTCGATCATAATCGATCCAAAAGTCATGCCAAAAATTTAATCATATAATATAAAAAAATTATTAAAAAGGAGTAACTAGAGGCCAAAATTATAGATAAGGATGATGAAAATATGAAAAACCAAAAGACCCCAACATAATCATATCAATTAGAGAGTGATGTAATGGAAGACCTTATCAAAGAAGCCATCCACAACCCAAACGCGGCCTGGGAGCTTGCAAAAACAGACAAAGACCCCATAAGAGTAGTTGACACCATCTCGGAACTTTCAATGGAAGAGGCCATTAAACTAGGACACAATTTTAAACGATTCCCCATCGGATGCGACTTAACCGAAATCCTGGTAGGTACCTGCGCCTCAGACCTTGAAGAAATAGACTTCCTAGGCAATTGCATACTAGCTGATATGATAGGAGCATCTATACATGCCTGTGCATACGCATTCTCAGACATGGCAGAATCCTATGGCATGAAAGGCGTGGAACTAATGCGCAAAGTCCGAAAAATAACAGAAGTCCCAATCGACTTAGACCACTTCGGCGAAAATGGGCCCATGAGATTCCCAGAGGATATAACACATTGCATCGGCCAATGTTACATGGAAGGACCCCCATTCAAGGGTTGTCCCCGCAACAGGATACACTCCAGACTATTGGACAAAGAAAAGGAGACCCTCCCTGAAAGGGATGAATGGATTAAACTTTCAACATCAGTTGCCATCAACTTAACCTCCGCACAGGGCGCGGAATCCCACGCAGCCCCAATAAAGGAAGCTAAAAAAGTCGCGAAATTAGCAAGAGAACATAAAAGGGGCTTGGAGGCCATAATGTTCATCGGAGACGGATATGACGACCTTATCACAGCCTTTGAAACCGCACTTGAAATCGGCGTGGATGTTTTCGTACTTGAAGGAGGCCCATTCAACCTCGCTAAGGATCGTCTCGGGGCATTCGCGAGGGCGGTTGCCATGGCAAGGATCCTTGCACCTGGTAAGATCGTGGCAACCAACGGAGCCTACGAAGACGAATGCAGAGCAGGTCTCAGAGCAGGGTTAAACGCTATAATAACCGGATTCCCACGGAATCATCACGGTTACATGTGCGGTTATTCACCGGGCACGGCCCGAAGAGGAAACTTCGGACTCCCGAGGATAATCAAAATAATAAAAGATGAAGTCCCAGGGGGGCTTACAAGAGCCCCCATCCAAAAGAGCGAATTAGAGGCTCTCGCATTGGCTGTTAAAGTCGCTGGTGAGGACAATGTTTACCCTGAGAGTATAGGTTATACTCCTGTAGGTGACGCCCACTGGGCGTGCCTACCACACACACCATTATATAGGAGGGTTAAAATCCAGAAAACCGTGAATGATATTAAAAGAATGGCCTCAGAGGGCCTGCTAGGGGATAAGATCGCGATTTTGGGTGCAAGGTTCCTGTCATGGGTTATAAGCAAAGAACTAGTAGATTATGCTGATGAGATTATAATAAGCGACACTGACAATTGGGTGGAAAATGTGACAGTCGATAATCTAAGATCCCAACTAAAGGTTGACATACATGGTGCAAATGGTGATGATAAAAAAGCATACGAGTATGCGGATACTACAATAATATCATCAACAATACCCTCAATTGTCAATAGGCTCTCCAGAGACTTCAAGGATGCTATAAGTTTCATTTAGCGTGTATTAAAAATATGGGGATTATTAATCCAGTATATAAAGTTTTCGAAATTGATTCATAAGTAATCTTTATACCTATTCTTTTTCAACCAATATACCAAGTACAATTTGTACAATAAAATAAGAGCAAGGAGGAGACTCTATGGCTGAGGAGGATATAAAGATCGTTATGTTCTGTTGCAACTGGTGTTCCTATGGTGGGGCTGACACAGCAGGAACCGCAAGAATGCAATATCCACCAAACGTCCGCGTAATCAGAGTTATGTGCTCTGGGAGAGTTGAACCACAATTCATACTCAAAGCATTCAGAGAAGGCGCTGACGGTGTCGTAGTAGCCGGCTGCCACTTCGGAGACTGCCACTATGACGCAGGAAACTACAAGATGGCCAGGAGAATGGAACTAGTCTACAGACTCGTAGAAGAACTTGGAATAGGCAAAGAAAGACTATACCATGATTACATATCGGCTTCAGAAGGTGAAAAATTCGCCGAAACGGTAAAGATGATGGTTGACAGGATAAAAGCCCTTGGACCATCACCCGTGAAAGAACAGCTAGCAGCTGAAGCCTAAACCATGGAGGAGGGAGAATATAATGGCTGAAAAGGCGCAGATAGGGACGATGTGGCTTGGAGGATGCTCCGGATGCCACTTGTCAATAGTAGACTTCCACGAGAAAATATTAGATTTATTAGAATTGGCAGAAATTAAATTCAGCCCAGTCCTAATGGACATTAAATATGATGAAATCCCAGAAAAACTCGACGTCGTCATAATAGAAGGCGGGGTAGTGAACGACGAAAACAGAGAATTCGCTGAAATACTAAGAGAAAGAGCCGACTTCGTCATATCATATGGTACATGCGCAGCCTACGGGGGAATACCAGGCCTCAGAAACCTCTGGCCAAAAGAAGAAGTCATAGAAGAAGCATACATAAACTCAATAACTACACCAAACCCAGACAAGGTAATACCATCAGAGGACGTGCCACACCTCGAAGACAGGGTAAGACCACTCTCAGATGTAATAGACGTAGACCTCGTCGTGCCAGGATGCCCACCAAAATCAGATGTCGTAGCAGAGGCCGTCATAGCACTACTCAAAGGAGAAGAAGTTGAACTACCAAACACAAACTTATGTGAGGTATGCCCAAGGGAAAAACCACCAGAAGGCCTTGCAATGGACTTCATAAAGAGGCAATTCGAGGTTGGGAAACCGGAAGAAGACCTCTGCCTCATACCACAAGGCATAGTATGCATGGGCCCAGCAACAATATCAGTCTGTGGTGCACAATGTCCAAGCAACGGAGTACACTGCAGAGGATGCTACGGGCCAACAACACGTGTAATAGACCAGGGAGCTAAAATGATAAGTGCAATAGCATCAGACTTCGGAGTTGAAAGAGATAAAAAGGTAGACCCTGAGGAGGTCGCACAACAATTAGATGATATCGTCGGAACATTCTACACCTACACGCTCCCAGCCGCCCTTATACCAATGAAAATCCAAAAGGAGGGGAAATAAATGGTTAAGGTTACAATGGAACCTGTAACACGTATTGAAGGTCACGCAAAGATTACAGTGCACCTTGACGAGGCAGGTAATGTTGAAGATACAAGATTACATGTTATGGAATTCCGCGGATTCGAAAAATTCCTACAAGGAAGACCCATAGAAGAAGCACCACGTATAGTCCCCAGGATCTGTGGTATATGTGACGTGCAACACCACCTAGCCAGTGCAAAGGCAGTAGACGCATGCTTCGGATTCGAACCAGAGGACATACCAGAGGCAGCATACAAGATGAGGGAGATAATGAACTGGGGCTCATACATACACTCACATGCACTACACTTCTACTTCCTAGCAGCCCCAGACTTCATAGCAGGAAAAGACAGGGCAACAAGAAACGTTTTCCAGATAGTGAAGGATTCACCAGACATAGCACTCAAGGCAATAGAACTCCGTAAAAACGCCCTAGACCTTGTAACAGCTACTGGTGCAAGGCCAATACACCCAACAACATTCACACCAGGTGGTATAACAACAGAACTCGACGATGAAACACAAAAGGACCTGCTAGAGAAGGCTAAAAGGAACGTTGAACTGGCAGAGGAGACCCTAGAACTTGCAATACCAATATTTGAAGAGAATATCGACCTTGTAAACTCACTAGGCGTTATTGAAACATACCACACAGGCCTTGTGAAGGATGGTGTGTGGGATGTCTATGACGGTATAGTAAGGATCAAAGACAAGGAAGGTAACCTCTTCAGAGAATTCAAACCAGCAGATTACGCTGATACAATGGCAGAGCACGTGAAACCATACTCATGGCTCAAATTCCCATACATAAAAGATCTAGGCTACCCAGAGGGTGTATATAGGGTTGCTCCACTTTCAAGATTAAACGTCGCAGATAAAATGCCAGACGCCGCGCCAAAAGCCCAAGAATACTTCAAAGAATTCAGGGACCAGTTCGGATATGCGCAACAGACACTATTATTCCACTGGGCAAGGCTCATAGAAGTACTAGCATGTGCCGAATGTGCAGTTGAAGCCCTAGAAGGCGATCTATCAGGAGAAAAAATCCCAGGAGAACTTGAAAGACAGGAGGGTGATGGTGTAGGTATAGTGGAAGCACCAAGGGGAACATTAACACACCACTACACATGTGACGAGAACGGACTGATCACAAGGGCCAATATTATCGTCGCCACAATCCAGAACAACCCCGCCATGGAAATGGGCATACAGAAGGTTGCAGAAGACTATATAAAACCGGGCGTCGAGTTAGATGATAAAATCTTCAACCTAATGGAGATGGTCATCAGAGCATATGACCCATGCTTATCATGTGCAACCCACACAATTGACAGTCAAATGAGGCTCGCCACCCTAGAAATCTATGACAGCGAAAATAACCTAGTGAAGAAATTCTAAAACCCCCAACAAGGTGGTAGGGATGATAATAGTAAATAAAGAGGACTGTATACGTTGCGGGGCGTGTGAAGGGGCATGTCCCAGTGAAGCCATTGAAGTCACACCAGAGGATGTAATCTACTGTGACCTTTGTGATGGCGAGCCTAAATGTGTTGAAGTCTGTCCAAACCAAGCATTGAGTGTTGGGGATATCACAATCGAAGATGACGGAGAAGTTACACAGACTAGGATAATCTATAACCCTAATAAGTGCCAACAGTGCGGGGACTGCGTTGAGATCTGCCCCCCTCAGATACTTAAACTAGAGGAAGGTAAGGTCCAGAAGGTCCCATTAAAGGGCTTCTGTGTCATGTGCCAGAAGTGTGTGGATATCTGCCCAGTCGGTGTTATCGGAATCGAAGGCGTTAAAGAACCAGAGAAAGTTGAACTAGAGATAACTGAACCCATATTCATCACTGATTGTGTAGGTTGTGGAACTTGCGTCGATGAATGTCCAGTGGAGGCAATAACCCTCGAAGAGATAGGGGGTACAATTGAAATCGACGAAGACCTCTGCATCAAATGTGGTGTATGCTCCCAGACATGCCCATGGAATGCGGTTTACATCTCCGCTAGAAAACCTGAAAAGAGAACCAGGGATATCAAAAAATTTGAAGTTGACGAGGAAACATGCATAGGCTGCAACACTTGCGTTGAAGCTTGCCCAGGCGACTTCATAGAAGCGAAATCCTCCAGTTTAACCGTTAAATTACCAGAGATTTGCACGGCTTGTGGATTATGCAGGGAATTATGTCCAGTGGATGCCATAACATTAGATGTTGAATTCGGACCAGCGAAACCCACAACAGAGGAAGGCGTAGTATGGGATGAGGAAAAATGCAGGTTAGACGGTGCCTGCGCCAAGAAGTGCCCCAATGAGGCTATAAGGGTCGTTACAGAGAATGGCTTCCAAATTCCCGGGAAGATAAAGGTGGACGAGGAACCATCATATAACATGTGCACACGATGTGGTGCATGTACAGTGGTCTGCCCAAATGGAGCATTAACACTCTCTGAAATAGACAAGGAGATCAACGGTGAGATCGTTAAAAGGAATAGGATACAGTACAATCCAATTAAATGTCAGCAATGTGGCACATGTATAGAGGCGTGCCCATATGACATGCTTAAACTCACAGAGGAAAAAGTGCCACTTAAGGGCTTTTGCATACTCTGTGATCAGTGTATAGATGTCTGTCCAAACAATGCACTATCCCTAAAATAATATCCCCCCCAATTCTCCTTTTTTTATGGGAATCATCACCTGTGATAGTTGCTTTTTATGTGGGTGCCCCTGTTTTTGAATACTTCACCTTCTTCCATTATCAGTTTCCCTCGGAGTATTGTCATCACTGGTTCTCCAATATATTCCATGCCATCGAATGGGGTGTAATGCGCTTTACTATAGAATTCATCGGCTTTTATTTTACCAGTTCTTTTAGGGTCTATGATGACGAAATCTGCGTCCATCCCAGTTTCTATCCGACCTTTATTTTTTAGTCCGAATATACTCGCCGGTTTCTCTGAGAGCATCTTTTGGATCCTGGCTAGTTTGAGTCGTTTTTTCGCGTTTAATGTGAGAAGTAGTTTTAGGGTCACTTCCAGGTTGGGGATCCCTGGTGGGGCTTCCCAGATGTTCGCCTTTTTTTCTTGTAGTGTGTGTGGCGCGTGATCAGTTGCTATTATATCGATCATTTTAAGGTCCTTGATGGTTATGGCCTCTTTCCCGGGTCTGAGTGGGGGGTTGGTCTTTGCGATGGCTCCCCATTTTTTTAAATCTTCTGATGTGAGTAGTAGGTGGTGTGGTGTTATTTCACATGTTACAGGGGCCTTGATGGACTTTATAAGTTCTAGGGTTTTCTTTGAGCTTATATGGCATATGTGGATTGGATGATTATAGTGGTGGGAGAATGTTATTGCATTTGTTGTTGCAAGTTCTTCGGCTATAGTCGGTCTTGCGATGGAGTAGATTTCTGGTCTGCTTTCATCTTTTAATTGGTTTGTGCAGTATTCTATTATTTGGGGGTCTTCACAGTGGAATGTTATGGGGATATTGGATCCTTTTAGGGTCTGGAATATCCTGGATATTTTATGGTTTTCTATTTCTTCTGTGAATATTTTGAATGATGCGGGGTTTAGTTGTGTTATTTTTTTTATTTCTTTTAATTTTTTTATGCCTGCGTGTAATCCGAAGTCTATTATACTCTTTTTTGACGCTATCTTAATCTTTTTTTTAAATTCTCTTGCTGTGTTTGTTTCCGGTTTTGTGTTTGGCATGTCAAGTATTGTTGTGAAGCCTCCGTGGGCGGCTGCCATGGAACCTGTCCTGAAATCCTCTTTGTACTCGTAGCCTGGTTCGCGAAAATGTACGTGCGCGTCTATGAGCCCTGGTAATATTATATTACCCTTTATTTTTATTGTCTTATCAGCTTTTAGGGGTGATTTGCTTATCCTGGCTATTTCACCATCCTCGATGCCAATATTAACTATATCATGGTTTATCCTGCAATTTTCAAGTGCTAAGTCTAACATCAATAAAGGATATCCTCTAGGAGTTCTTATATTTTATCTTATGAAGGTTGACTATTCATTCATAGAAAAGATTATCAGGGAAGATTCTCAGCTTATAGTAGCTGATGCTGAACAGACTCCATTGTATGGGGGTTCATTATCTGATAGGCCTATTATAGCTGATTTCACAGAATATTCTCCGTTACATAGGGGCCATAGGCATTGTATGTTCCAGTCGAAAAAGAGGATACCTGATGGTCTGTTCGTGGCGGTTATCCCAGGGCCCTTGGAGCGGAGTGGAAGGGGTTTGCCTTATATAATGACGAGAAGAGCCCGTGCAAAGGCTGCTATAATGGTGGGGGCTGATGTTGCAGTGGAGGGACCCCCAATGGGTGTTATGGGTTCTGGACAATATTCTCTTTGTCTTGCGAAGATGTTCAAGGCTCTTGATGCTGATTATATCCCGAGGGGTTATAAGCCGATGGTGGGTTTCCAGGAGATCCTGGATAGGATAAACAGGGGGCATAGGGTGGTTCCACGCCCTTATAGGATAGTTGACCTTGAAACTGGCGAGACAATATTGGAGGGTAAACTTGAAGAGGATAACTATGTCATCTTATCACTCTCAAGGGCCCTTGGGAAGATAGGATTCGATTTTAAGGGCAAGTTCATCTTCGTAGAACGCCTAGAGGGTATAAGCGGAACCCGGATCAGGGAGGCCGCGTCGAAGGGTCGGCTCGAGGATGTGGTGGACATGTTACCCCCTGAAACCCTCAGGGTTCTCAAGGATGAGATCAGCCAAGGCAGAGCACCATTACATGAAACCCGCCTCGAGGATAGGATAATAGAAAATGCAAACCGTCTAGGACGTGATGAACTCCTAGACCTTAATCTTTTGGATGAAAAAACAGTCAATGCTATCATAGAAAATAGACCATTCAATAGTATAGGGGAGATCCTAGCCTGTATCCCGAGGGGTTTTAGTAGACATTATAAAAATCGTATATTATCTGTGCTAGAGGCAAAAGTTCATAAGGGGCTGATCTCTAAATATATAGAAAATTATCCCTCCACCATCAGGATATTAGATTATAAGGATGAAGAGGTTTTAAAGGAGTTTAAAGATAGAATACCACATAGGAGGCTAGAGATATGGCAGTGAAAAAGGGAGATTTTATAAGATTAGAATTCACAGGACGAGTCAAGGAGACCGGTGAGGTCTTCGACACCACTATAGAAGATGTTGCCAAGGAGACCGGTCTTAAGATCAAAAAGGTCTTCGGGCCGGTTCCCGTGATTGTTGGGGGAGGCCATCTTATCAAGGGATTGGATGAGGCAATTCTTGGCATGGATGAAGGAGAGGAAAAGCATGTTGAACTTCAACCCGAGGAAGCTTTTGGTAAAAGGGATCCTAACCTCGTAAGGCTTATACCGATGATTGAATTTAAAAGGCAGGGTATTAAGCCGAGGGTTGGGATGAGCATAACCTTGGAGGGTCATGAGGGCAGGATCCAGAGTATAGATGGTGGTCGTGTCCGTGTAGATTTTAACCATGAGCTCGCAGGTAAAACACTTGAATATGATGTTAAGGTTAAGGAGATAATCAGGGATGACGCGGAGAAGGTTAAGAGCATGATACAATTATATTATCCATTGGATAAGATCAACCTTGATAAGATCCAGGTTGAAATCGATGATGGTACAGTTAAAATTTACATGGATGAGCTGAGCCGTTTCGATAACAGACCATACATGGATGTGACCCTTTCAAGGTTCAGGATTGCCAGGGACATCTGGGAGAACATGGACGTTGAAAAGGTAGAATTTGTTGACGTGTTCACAAAAAAGGAAAAAGAGGATTAGAATTCAAGTTTTAGTGTGACGATCTCGAATGGGTTCATGTGGACTTTAATGGATTCACCATCCAAGATGATCTCTTTTTCGAATTCTTCATCTTTTTCTTCTAGCATGTTAACGGCTTCAACATTTTTAGGTTTTTTGAAGAATCTTAGACATGCTCTTGTATTTTTTCCAGTGGCCTCATAGAATCTTAGTATTATATGGTTTTCTTCTTCCGATCTTTTAAGTGCTGTGAGTATGATATTGTCTGGTCTGATCCCCAGGAATGATTCTCTATTCTTATATGCTCTTTTATCCGCTGATTGTAAGCCTATTAGTCCATAGTTGAATTCGTATCCCATCTTGTAGACTTTTGATTTCCTCCAGTCGCCCTTGTAGGGGTATATTGAGTATTTGAATGTGTATTTTTTGAATTCCTTGGCATCTGGTACTGGTATTATGGGCCCTGCTTTACCATCGGTTGATAGTAGGTCCACTGATCTTAATAGTGTTAGGTAGATGTTGCCGTCTCTTATTTCATGTTCTGGGTTGCCTTGGTTTAGGAGTGCGATGCCTTTTCCGTTTTCTTCATAGGCTATCCATCGGAGTGATGGGGACACCCCTGAGGGTTTTTCCTTCCAATCGTCTGCTGCGAAGTAGTATTGGCCTGTTTTCCTCTTGATGGCCCCGAATTGTGTTTCGGAGTTGTATGTGGGGTTGGTGAAGGGTGTTTCGAAGATTACTCGTATTCTTGTCCTGGGGTGCTTGTTTTCTAATTTTATTTCGAAGTCTATCCGTGGAATGTCCCTGTAGACTGTTATCCTTTTGGTGCAGGTTAGGAATTTGTGCCGCCAGATCTTGGGTTTCCATTTTTTTGTTAGGCGGTAGGGCCATCTAAGGGAATAATAGTTAACTTTGACTTCTATTACTTTTCTAAGATCTGACCCTCCTATGCGGATGTCTTTGACCCTGAAGGCCCCGTATTTTATCCCCTTGCTTGATTCTCTTTTCAGGGCTTCTTTTAATCCTTCTCTGTGATTGTATAGGTCTCCTATTTCCTCTTCGAGTATTATTTCATTGCCTTTGAGGATTTCTTCCCCGTCCATTTTAATTTTGATCAGCCCGTTCTTTGGGGAATATGATAATTCGAAGAATCTGTTCCTGATGGTATTATCAAGGACTTCTATGGTATCTTTTTGTGTTTTTTTCCTGTTTTCGAGGATCTTATATGTCCTGTAACCGAGTGGGGGTGTATCTGCTATGAAACCTATCTTGGCGGACTTTATCGACCCGTCGGCGTGTCTGGTCTCTTTTATTATTTCGATGTCTATTTCTTCCCATTCACTTTTTAGGCCGCTTATATTTTTTATTGTATTCTCTTCGAATTTTAAGTCGACTTCAACCCAATTTTTGGAATCCCAGTTGAGGGGGTTATAGACTATTATATCCTTTTCTTGGCTTCCCTGGACTGTGATAGCCTCTAGAACTTTGGGTGTGAGTGTGGTGAGTTGTTGTTTGAGGAATTTTATATTTTGTTTAACTTCTTCGTATACTTCATCGACTCCCGTGCCGGGGGCTACGTCGTGGAATGCTAAGAATAGGAGTTTTTTCCAGCATTCATAGAGTTCTTCTGGATAGTGATTGTCTATGAGGGATTTTATGGTTGAGAATCTTTCGAAGGTGTTTAACCAGTTTTCATATTTTCTTAGGCTTTTTTTTATCCAGATCCTTGTTGATGCCACATCTGGGAATACTTCTGAATATTTTCCACTGTACATTTCACCTTTTCTGGTTGGGAGGTTCTTGGCGGATTTTTCCAGGTTTTTGAAGAAATCTTTGGATGTTGATATTATCATCTTGGATTTTTTGTGTGTTTTGTTCCATTTTTTGACGACTTCTTCTGTGTTGGCTTGTGGCATTGTAACTCCGCTGCCTGATGGCATTAGTATGTGGTTGGTGGCTGCGAGTTCTTTTAATATTTTGAAGTTTTCTTCGAGTTTTTTGAAGTTTAGGCCTGCTCTGTAGCCTAGTGGCATGAAGTGTGTTAGTATTTTTGTTTTGTCGAGTGCTTCCCAGAGGAATTCTGATGGTTTGTTCTTTGGGGAGCCCCTTCTAAAGGCTAGGTATTTGTAGCCACATTTTCGGTATATTTGTGGGAGTTGGGCGTTTAATCCGAAGCTGTCGGCTTGCCACATGACTTCGACGTTTAGGTTGAATTTTTCTTTGAGGTATTTTTTGCCTATGAGTATTTCTCGTATTAGTGTTTCTTCTTGGGGTAGCGTGGTGTCTGCCATTAGGTATTCGCCGTCTGCTATTTCTATCCTTTCTTCTTTGATGTATTCTTTTATTTTATTGAATAATTCTGGGTATCTTCTCTCGATTTCTTCGAGGAGGTATGTTTGTTCTATGAGGAATTTGTAGTCTTTGGATTTTTCCATGAGTTTTATCACGGCTTTGAGGATCATGTCAATATTTATATAGAAGTAGTCTTCTTTTGTGAAAACCCATATTGCATCATAGTGTGTGTGTGGGATGAGGTGTATAATGCATTTTCTCATTTTATTCCACCTTTGAGGACGAATTTTTTTATGGCTTCCGCCCATCCTTTGGGTCCGGCGCCCTTTGCATGGTAGAGGTTTTTCACGTCTAATTCGGCCCATTTGCCATTGTATCCTTTTACTAGTATTGGAGTGTCCACGGCTTTTAGGAGTGGTTTGTCGGTGTATGAGTCGCCTAGGCCTATTGTTTTGATCTTTTCATGTTCTTCCTTGTAGAATCTTGTGAGGATTTTGATGGCTTTACCTTTATCGGCTCCTTTGCCAAAGACGTGGATGAACCTGCCCCCTATTTCGACGTTGAATTTTCTTTTCAGTTTTTCCAATCCTCTATTGTCGTATTCTATGATTGTTTCGCTGAATTCTCTGTCCTTGGCGAGTTTGGCCTCATGGATGCTTAGGCCTGTTACCTGGGCGATTTCTTCGGGTGTCATGTCCTGGTAGCCTATTATCTTATATCCTTTTTTTTGCAGGTTTTGGATTTCTTTGATTATATTTTCAAGTTTTGTGCCTAGGATGATAACCTCGTAGTCGTTTATTGGTTGGCCTTTTGTTTCTTTGAAGTATCCTCTGGGGATGTAGATTGCTGATCCATCCTCTACAATGAATGGATGGTATATTCCCATTTCTTCCCTTATTTTCTCCTGTTCTCTCCGAGTTTTAGCCGAACAAAAAATGATGGGTATTTTCACCTCTTTCAGTTCTCTGAGGACTTCTTTGGCTTCCCTGTAGGAGTATTCCTTGTCTAATAGGGTGTTGTCCAGGTCTGTGAAGATGATATACAATGGGGGTTCACCTCAATTCCATGAAAATATCAGACTCTCTCTTTACGGAATTTATAAAACCTTTGGCTTTAATATCCTTGATTGGGGGTATTATAATATTCTTGGGTGGTTTATCATCCTCTAGGATGTTTCTGGCCTTTAATTCTTTTATTATTTTTTCTTGTATGCTTCTGGTGGATAGTCTACTATGGTAGATGGTGGATAATGAACTGAGTATCATATCATTGATGTGGTCTTCGCCCTTGTTTTCATGCACATGTGAACTTAGAGTTTCTATCTGAAATACTTCAATCCCCTCCTTGACATCCAGGTCACCTGCGGATTCTAGCATGTGGATCAACTGGTAGGGTTCAAATGAATAACCAGCTGCATATGATAATCTTTCGGCCAGTTTCATGCTCATAGCATGCTCTCCGGCATTCCCAGTCTTTATAATACTGGTTTCATATCCTAATCGGCTGCTTAGAAGCAAATTCAAGTACTTGTTCGTGATCCTTGATACACGACCCCACTTTTCAAGGCGTAATTTATCACCTACAGCCTTTGGTTTATACCTCCACAATAGTCTGACCATTGAATAGGGGGTTTTTGACATTGCAATTCCAATGGCAAAATCGAGAACATATTCATAGATTGATGTTGGCATGTAATTGTCGGCGTCAACAAAGCCGACATATTTTCTTCCAAGGCATTTATTTATTATAAGTCCGAGGATCAACCCCTCCCCTTTACCATCCCTTACCAGTCCGTTGTCAAGTATATTTGTATATCCAATATCATTTAGTGCGTGGCCGATAGTAGGATCTTTCTGATGTGCGAAGATTATAGGGGCTCCTGTCATCCTATGAAAATCTTCTATAACCTTCATTTCTTTTTCGCATTTTTCCCTGTCACTATCCGAGATTACTATTATATTACAATCAGCGGGTATTGAACGGATCACACTATCAAATAATATTGTATTCTCATTTTTGATAGGTACTATAATAGAGAAATCTTTGAGGATATGATTGAGACTCTCCTTTGGAAAGTTAAGGGCGGATAAGCTTGGAATCTTGGATTCTAATCTGATTATACTCTGTGGATAATATACTTTGATGGGGCCTATGTTTTCAACGTTTTTAGGCGCCTCGACAAGCATGGTAACATCTCCTTTCTAAATATTATTGTTAGGGGGATGGTATAAAATTTTTCCCAAAAAAATGAGGATTTAGATAGGTCTACGAGTGTGTCCCCCCTTTGGTTGGGGCGAGTATTAGAAAAATATTATGTGAAAAGGGTGTAATTTTTAGTGTGTGGGGGGCTGATTAGAGTTGAAAGACCACATGGTGATGGGATCAGGAGGGTGAGTTTTTAGCATGGGTATGGGGGTGGGTATGAGAGAATTTTAGGAGGTTTCATGGCCAGGTTACTATTGAGGGGATTTCAACTTTTTCTATCCGGTTTTTTATTAGTTCTGGCCAGTTTTCGGCTTCGAAGCCTTTCTGTGCGAGGAATCCGAAAACCCATCTTGTGAGGCCTATGCCCGTGCATCCTGTCCATATTTTTTCTCCGTGGGCTTCTTTTATTGAGAATCCTTCTATGAAGTGTGTTCCATGCACGTTAGCTGATATGACTGCGACGCCTTTTTCTTCTCTGGGTAGTGTTATTCTCATTTCATATTTTGGTATGTCTGGGAATTCTATGCCTCTTTCTTCGATTTTTCGCCCTTCTAGGTAGAATGGGTCGTCTCCGATTTCGGTGTACCATTCGAGTTCGAGTTCATCTGATAGTTTCTGTGAGAGTTTGACGGTTTGGTCTCTTATTTTTTCGGTCTGTTCTGGTGTTCCGAGCCAGACTAGTTCTATTCGTTGGAATTCGTGGACTCTGTCGAGTCCTTTAGCGCCTCCGGCTTCCCATCGGTAGGTCCATCCGCTGCGATCGTAGAATTTTATTGGTAGACTTTTTTTGTCTACTATTTCATGTGCTAGGAACTGGTAGAATGGTTCGCATTGGGCTGGTGCGATAACATATCCAGGGTCCTTGATGCCCTTTTTAAGAAGGTCTATTGGTATCTCTTTTTTTATTAGGAGTCCTTTTTTGAATTTTTCGAAGGTTTCGGGGTCTCTGCGCGGGGCGTTACAATAGTACATGCCTTCTGGCAGTCCTTCGAGGTATCTCATTTTTTGCATTATGGGTAGTGGTATGAGTTTTGGGAATAGGCATTCTTGGAATTTTAGCGGTTTTATGATTTTTTGGATTACAAGTTCTTCGAGGGTCCTGTGGAGGGCTGTGATTGGTGGTGTGTAGAACCATTGTCCTCTCCCTGGGAATTTTTTAACCCATCCACGTTTCATAGCCTCCTCTGTGGGGTCTCCGGTGAATAGTGGCTTGTAGGGTCTGCTTTTTGCTATTATCTCACCGGGTTTTGCCTTTGTAACCTTCACTGTTAGGTCTTCTTCAAATTCTAGGAGGTTTTGGACTTGTTTAACTACACGGTCGACTACATGTCTTCTAAGTTCTTTTTCATCTAATGGTTTGAAATGGATTTTTAGGGTGTTTTCTTCGATTTCTAGCGTGTCTACGAAGGGTAATTCTCTGATTTCATCTAATTTTTCCCCGGGGACGTCTTGGGGTATTGTTGTGGTGAAGGTATAATCGTCCACGACCATTTTACGGATCCCGATATGATATTCTGGTCCTAGTAATTGTGTTAATGGTTTTTTGAGTCTTAGGAGTCCGTCATGGGCCCTCACCCTCCTACCTGATACTATTTTCAGTTGGATTTCTTTGTCTTTGATCTCCCATTGGGTTATCTTTGAAGCCTCTTTCTCATCCTTTGAACCCCTCAATAGCAGGTCTTTGTTGGCTTTTTCTATGAACTCTTTTATCTTTTCTGTTGCGGGTGATGCGTTTTTGTTGAGGATTATTCTCCCTTTGAGTTTAAATTTCATCTAAATCACCATATTTTTTCGATTATCATCTCAGAGACTAATAGATCGTCGATGCTGCGACGTATACTGCCTATGGATTCACTTTCTAGCTTGAATATTATGCTCTTGCCTATTATCTTACCATCTATGAAACCTCGATTGTCTGGTTCAAGGGCCTTGAAGGTTATCCGGGCAGTTTTATTGTCCTTGTAATCTAATCTGATTTTTGTTTTTATGATCATACGGATCCTACCGAGAGTGTAGGCTGTTGTCTGATACTCCCCCCATTCTGTGGGGGGTGTCCTAGTGTGGGGTATCTTCAAATTGTAACCTAAAAAATTATTTGGTGGTTTATGGGATAAAAGTTTATTAAGGGAAGTGGAGAAATTCAATTGATAAGGTATTATCTTCATATAAAATATAAAGGAGGATTATTATTATGGTTCGTGCATATACTAGACGTGAGTATATTAGGAAGATTCCTGGGGTGAAGATAGTCCAGTATGATATGGGGAATCTTTCAGGTTCTTTTCCTTTATCTTTAAGTTTAGCCGTTAAAGCTCCTGCCCAGATCACACATAATGCACTTGAGGCTGCTAGGATAGCCTCAAACAGGTACATGCAGAGAAGGGCTGGTAGGATGGGCTATCACTTGAAGATTAGAGTCTATCCACACCATATCATAAGAGAGAATCCAATGGCCACAGGTGCCGGGGCTGACCGTGTACAGGATGGTATGAGGAAGGCCTTTGGTAAACCAGTAAGTTCTGTTGCACTAGTCAAGAAAAACCAGAGGATAATAACAATTGAAACCAATAAGAGAAACTTCAAGGATGCTAAAGAGGCTCTTAGGAGAGCTGCGATGAAGTTACCAGTACCATGCAGGATAATAATCGACAGAGGAGAAGAACTTATCAAATAAACCTTCCACTTGTTTTGTGATAATATGAAGTTCGTGGCATTTTTCGAGGAACTCACCAAGGATGATGTGCTTATCGCTGGAGGTAAGGGGGCTAACCTTGGTGAATTAACCCATGCAGGCATACCAGTACCCCCAGGTTTTGTCGTGACATCCAAAACCTATGACAAGTTCATGAAGGACACTGGCTTGTTCCCAGAGGTCATGGGCTTGCTGGAGGATTTGGATGTTAATGATACAAAGGAACTGCAAAGGGTCTCCAAGCAAATAAAAGATATTATAGTATCTGCTGAGGTGCCCGAGGACATACAGACCCTCATAATAGAATCCTATAATGCTCTATGCCAGCGCATAGGCCGAGAGGATGTATATGTTGCTGTACGTTCATCCGCGACTGCGGAGGACTTGCCCGAGGCGTCATTCGCCGGTCAACAAGAGACCTTCCTCAACATAAAAGGGGCGGAGGACGTGCTAAAACATGTTCAGAAGTGTTGGGCTTCACTATTCGAAGCAAGGGCAATATTCTATAGGGAACAGAACAACTTCGACCATGCGAAGGTTTCGATTGCGGTGGTTGTCCAGGAGATGGTGAACGCGGAAAAGGCAGGTGTAATGTTCACAGCACACCCCTCAACAGGCGAGGACATCCTATTAATAGAAGCTTCATGGGGTCTGGGAGAGGCTGTGGTCTCAGGGGCGGTGACCCCAGACACCTACTCAGTTGACAAAGCCACAGGTGAACTTTTAAACTTCAAAATCGGTGAAAAAAATGTCATGTTCAAAAGGGAAGATGGTAAGACAGTGAAAGTCCCAGTACCAGATGATATGAAAGAAAAAAGAGTATTATCAGATGAGGAGATAACTAAACTTGCAGAGCTTGGAAGGAAAATCCACGAACATTATAAATTCCCCCAGGACACGGAATGGGCCATAGAAGAAGGAAAAGTATACATGTTACAATCAAGGCCAATTACAACATTAACAGAAATAGAAGCCCCAGAAAAAGAGGAAGTAGAGGAGAAGAAGATAATATTAAAGGGCCTGGGTGCTAGCCCGGGCCTGGCCTCTGGTAAGGTTAAAATAATACGTGATATAGATGAACTTGACAAGATACAGACAGGGGACATACTCGTAACAGTGATGACCACACCAGATATGGTGCCCGCGATGAGAAGAGCCAGCGGCATCCTAACAGATGAAGGAGGCGTCACATGTCATGCTTCCATAGTTTCAAGGGAGCTTGGCATACCCTGTATAGTTGGGACCGGTGACGCAACCCGCAAAGTAAAAGACAACCAACTTATAACAATGGATGGTACAAAGGGTCTAGTATATGAGGGAGAGATCGCAGCACCCAAAGAAGAGGAGGAGAAGGTGATAGGGGAAATCCCACCAGAGGCCCCATTACTCACTGTTACAGAGGTTAAAGTTAATGTAAGCATGCCAGAGGCTGCTAAGAAGGCGGCTTCCACTGGAGCCGATGGGGTGGGACTCCTAAGAACGGAACATATGATGTTAACACCCGGAGTCCACCCAAAGAAGTTCATAAAGGATGGGAAAGAGGAAGAACTCATTAAAATATTAGTTGAGAATATTATGAAGGTTGCGGATGCATTCTATCCCAAACCCGTATGGTATAGGACACTGGATGCTCCCACAGATGAGTTCAAAACATTGGAAGGCGGGGAAGACGAACCATACGAGCACAATCCAATGTTAGGCTGGAGGGGTATCAGAAGGGAACTTGACGAGCCTGAGATCCTAAAAGCCGAGTTCAAAGCCATTAAAAGGTTGCGGGAGAAAGGATACACTAACATTGGTATAATGATACCCCTTGTACAACACCCAGATGAGCTGAGGAGGGCCAAGGAGATTGCAGAGGAGGTCGGTCTCAAACCACACCGGGACGTTGAATTCGGTATAATGGTTGAGACCCCAGCCGCCGCATTAATAATCGAGGATTTCATAGATGTGGGAGTAGACTTCGTAAGCTTCGGTACAAACGACCTGACACAATACACCCTTGCAATTGATAGGAACAATGAACTGGTAGCCGACCTTTACACTGAAGGACACCCAGCAGTCATGAAACTCGTAGAAAGGGTTATAAAAAAGTGCAGGGAAGCCGGTGTCAAGACAAGCATATGCGGCCAAGCAGGGAGCATACCATGGATAGTTGAAAGATTAGTCGAACTTGGAATTGACAGTGTATCAGCCAATACAGATGCAGTTGGGGAAGTCCGCAGGACGGTTGCACGGGTGGAGCAAAAGATCATGTTAAAAGCGGCGAGAAAACTACTAGGATAAAAGTTTCCTATTTTTTCCTTTTGGGTCATGGAAATGGACTTCAAAGGCCTCTCCAGGGATAAAGTTTTAAAACTTTTAAAAAGGGTTAAAAGGGAAGACTTAACCTATGATTCCGGTAAGATACTCGGTTCAATGTGCACTAGCCCCCACCCCCTTGCAAAGGAAGTTTTCTGCGAATTCATAGAATCCAACCTTGGGGATCCCGGTCTTTTTAAGGGTACAAGGGCCCTTGAAAAAGACGTTATAAGGATGATCGGGGAGCTCCTAGCGGACCCTAATGTAGTGGGGCACGTGGTAACTGGGGGTACAGAGGCCAATCTCATGGCAATGCGCGCTGCCCGTAATATTACAGGCCTTGCAGAACCTGAGATAATAGTCCCCAGGTCGGCTCATTTCTCCTTTAAAAAGGCTGCTGAGATTTTAAGGTTAAATTTGAAGGAGGCCGCGCTTGGCCCTGATTATAGGGTGGATGTTGATTCTGTGGTGGAACTCTTATCATCTAATACAGTTGCTATTGTGGGTATTGCCGGGACAACTGAACTTGGACTGGTTGATCCCATACCAGAACTTTCAAGATTATGTGAGGATGAAGGGGTGTATTTGCATGTTGACGCAGCCCTTGGGGGATTCATAATACCCTTCCTGAAAGAGGCTGGATATGATCTTCCTGATTTCGATTTTAGATTGGATGGTGTTACTTCCGTTACTATAGACCCTCATAAGATGGGTTTAGCCCCCATACCAAGTGGTTGTATAGTTTTCAGGGGACAGGAGTATCTTGATTCCATGAGTATTGAGACACCATATCTTACGGAGAAGCAGCAATCAACTATAGTGGGGACGCGTAGCGGGGCTTCGGCAGCGGCAACTTGGGCCATAATGAAGTACATGGGACACGAGGGGTATATAAGGGTTGTTAAGGATTCTATGAGGATCACCCAATTTTTAGCCCGTGAACTTAAAAGGTGCGGGTTTGAGCTTGTTACAGAGCCCCAGTTAAATATTGTGGCCTTTAATTCACCTGACATGTCCCCGGAGGCCCTTGCATATGAACTTGAATTAAGGGGTTGGTCTGTGTCAATTTCATCATATCCTCCGGCTGTGAGGATAGTTTTAATGCCCCATATCAAAAAAGAGCATGTAAAGGCTTTTATGGAGGATCTTACGGGAATATGATTGAGATAAGAGTCCCATCTACAGTGGCCAGTTTGAAATCTTTGGAAGTTGGTGATAGGATCCTGTTAAAGGGTAGGGTTTATACTGGTAGGGATGCTGTTTTACCTAGGCTTGTGGAGGCTGTGAAGGCTGGCCGGTCTCCAGTAGATTTGAAGGGTGCGGCTATAATGCATACGGGTGTGAGTGGTGCTGGTATTGCCCCGACAAGTAGTAACAAGGAGGATATCGAGGATAGCATCCCATTCTTAGCATCTGCGGGTGTTCTGATACACATTGGGAAGGGATCCCTTAGGGATGAGACTGTACGTGGATTAGATGAGGCTGGTGCGATATTTGTGGTCACGCCTCCTGTGGCGGCGTTGCTTTCAAGCAGGGTAAGGTCGAAGAGACTCGTTGCATATGGGGAGGAGGGTATGGAGGCGCTCTATGAGTTGGAGGTTGAGGGATTCCCTGGTATAGTTGCGGTTGCCCATGGAAAGTCCATCATTTAAGGTTTATGGTCTTTGATGGTTTCCCGAATACAAGGTCGCCGGCATCGCCAAGGCCTGGTACGATGTAACCTAGGTTGTCAAGTTTTTCTTCGATGGAACAAGTGTAAACTTCTATTTTGAACCTTTTTATCCTTTCGAGTCCAGCCTTTGCTGATATTACATTAAATATTACGAGTCTTTTAATGTTGAGGGTTTTCAGTCTTTCTAGTATTTGTTCCATGGTGTTTCCTGTTGCTAGCATTGGATCTGCTATTATCACGGTCTTGTCATGTACCTCGGGTATTTTGAAGTAGTCGATGTGGACCTTGAATGGGCTTCTGTCTTCTCTCCATGCCCCGATTATCCCATGTTGGGCTTCTGGGAACACTTTCATTATACCATAACTGAATGGTAGTGATGTTCGCAACACGCTTATAACTATGATCTCATCTGTAATTTTTAGGGCTTCAGCAACTCCTAGTGGGGTTCGCACCCTTGTCTTCTTATAGGATAGTGTGTTAGCGAACTCGTATGCCATGTAACGTCCAATCTCGGTTAGGCCGTGTCTGAAATGCGCCGGGTCGATCCCTTTACGGCGTATTCTCCCAAGTTTTTCTTGGATGATAAGATTGTCAACTAGTTTTATCATATTTTACTCTCCCTGATTTTTTTACCACTCTTTGAGGGTATTACTTCTATTTTAGGGTTTTCGAATCTCTTTTCTAGTTCTTTTCCCTCGAAGAACATGTGGAGGAATACTGCCAGTGCGGAGACTTCTGAGTGTGGCTGGTTTGTAACCGCCACGTTAAAGTCGGCTAATTTGAAGATTTCTCCGGGTACGCGGGGTCCCCCGACGATTACTAGTTTGTCTTTGTTGCTTTCTTTGATCTTTTTTATTATGTCTTGTATGGGTATGCCATACATTGTAAGGTGTATTATTTCGCCTTTCCATTCTTTCAGGATTTTCTTCCAATCTTTTTGATAGGATACTCTGAATGGTCCTCCCCACCTTTCAGTGACGTCATCAACATTCTCTATAAGTCTCTTGTCATCTTCTCCGGTGATGATGACTTCTGAGGCTCCGAATGCCCTCGCGGTTAGGCATACGTGCGTTGTGATCCTGGCATCTCTGGCTTTCCTGTGACCCAACCTTAAAACTTTTATTATCATCTACACTCCCCCTAGTATTACTAGTATGATTAGTGTTAGCATCCTGTTGAATTCGTTGGATGCGCCGAGAACGTCTCCTGTTGTATATTTGAAGTTTTTCCTTGCAATCGCCCCGATGAACAAGCCCCCGATTATACTTGCGAGTATTCCTATCATACCCTGGTGTTTTAGTAGTAGGAAACTGATGATAAATGATAGGATGGATGAGAGGATGAACCTTTTTTTGTCCATTTCCATTATGAAATGGCGTCCTATCCCTTCGTCTAGTGGCTTTGATATGATGCATGAACTTATAAGACCCATCTTGGCGCCTACTTCCCCTAGTATTATTATATGGGGGAGTTGATTTTGGGGTGTTGAATAGAGGCATGTGAATGTTGTGATGGCAACGATAAAGAATAAGCCGAGTCCTCCGGTTCCTATGCGTTCGTCTTTCATTATCCTGATTTTATCTTCTGGGCTTCCATGGGCCATTAGGGCGTCGCCCATGTCTATGAGCCCGTCTAGGTGGTGGAAGCCGTTAAACCAGATTAGGAATCCGTAGGCTAGGCTGGCTATTATGATTGGTGGCAATCCTATCAGTTGTAGGAGGGCTGCCAGGGCGCCCCCGGTGAGGCCTATGATGGCTCCCATGACTGGGAAAAGCCATGTGTATTTTGCGATTTGTGGTATGCTAGTGTGTGTTTTTACGGGTAGTATTGTTAGGAATGAGAGTAGGCCTATTATTTCACGTAACATGTTTATCATTCTTCGAAGATTTTTGACATGGCACCTGCGATGAGACCCGCGATAACATCATCTGTCATGGGCCCTAATCTGCCTATTATACCCGGTTTTTCTTCGTCGTAGCGTTTAAAGTTGAATATTGCCTTTGTACCCGCGATTTGGTTGGCGACGGCCATCCCCAGGACTTCGTCGGCGTATAGGTGGACTGGGTCGTCATCTATGTTCACGTCTTTTATCCTATGGTATTTTAGGTCTTCCTCGGCTCTTATAGCGGCTAATATTAGGCTTATAATGTTGATGTCGGATAATGATTTGATCAGTTGTTCTTTAAGTTTTTCTTTTAATTCTCTGTTTATTTCAACTCCTACGCAGAGTTTGACGCCAGCTTCTGTGAGCTCGTCTAATCCTATGCCCTTTTCTTCTAGTTGTTCTAGGATGCTTATATTATTCTCTTTTAGCATGGTAAGGAGGCTTTTTTTCATGCAATTTTTTAGTTTTTTCTTGGTGCAGTTTCCTGGCCGGCCCTCTCTACTGATTATGAGGATGGTGTTGGTTTTGTAGAATCTGGTTAGTGGTCCTAGTATCTTATCTTTGGCTTCTATGATTATTTTAAGATATGATAAGAGTTCTTCTGGGCTTTTTTTATCATCTATGAATATTATAAGGTCTAGTAGTGAGTCTTTGATTCCTATGGTGAGGGTTGTGTCTTTGAAGTCTTTTAGGAAGAGTTTGAAATTTTCTGCTGATACTCTCATATTGTTTGGATATGTTACCTTTTTTGTTTCATGGAAGCCGCTTTTTGTCTCGTGTACTTCTAGTATCCTCAGGCCGTGGATGTTTTCTATGGTTAGTCTGTTCTTGTTGTATTGGATGCTGGTTTCGCCTTTTATGATTTGCATTGGGGATCACCAAATGTTTTATTTAATCATCTTCACATATCTAAACTTTGGTGATATTATGAAGGTGCATCTTAGGGTGTTTATTGAAGTTGAAAATCTTGGCAAGGTTATAAATATACTCGCGGAGGAGGGTGTCACGGGATTCTATATGGTGGAATATAAAGGTATTTCCCCTAGTGAGTGGAGTGGTTTCATTGTTAGGGAGGATCCGGAATCTGCCATATCACTTGTGAGGAATCATGCAATGGATGCTATACTTATCTGTTCTGTTGTTGATGAGGAACAGGTGGAGGGTATAATAGAGAGGTTCAAGGATGAGCTTTCTGATGAACGTTACACGCTCTTGGAAGTTCCTGTAAAGCGTATAATCGTGAATTCGCCACAATAGCTGATCCCCTATGGTAGTGGTTGTAGACCCCCAATTAGCTGGCGTGGCCGGTAACATGATCATAGGGGCTCTGATAGGCTTGGGAGCCCATCCGGGCAAGGTTGTTGAGGTTATGGAGGCTGCGGCGTCCTATTTTGGGGGTGTTGATGTTAAGGTTTCTGATGTTAAAAGGGCGGGTATAAAAGCCACCTATGTTGGAGTGAAAAAAGCTTCCATACCCCATTTTAAGTATCCTGAATTCTTGGAGAAAATTGAGGCCATCGACCATCCACTCATAGATGATAAGATGATATCCTTCTCCAGGGCGGTGTTTCATACCATAGCACAAGCCGAGGCGAAAATCCACGGAAAATCCCTGGATGATATACACTTCCATGAGGTGGGGGCGTCTGATGCTGTTGCAGACGTTTTCGGGGCGGCTTTCGCGTACTTCAGCCTTGGATTGGACGGGGAGAGGGTTTATTCGCTCCCAGTAGCCCTGGGGGGAGGTTCAACCACATCAGCCCATGGTAGGATCCCCATACCCGCACCAGCAACCCTTGAGATCCTCAGAGGAGCCCCGGTCCGGGGAGGGCCGGCTAGAATGGAACTTGCAACGCCTACAGGAGCCGCCCTACTCGTTAACATGGTGGATGAATTCAGGGAATTCCTCCCACTTACTAGGATCGTGGAGGTCGGCTATGGCGCGGGTAAAATGGACCCAGACTTCCCCAATATACTCAGGATAATAAAGGGTTCTAAGAGCCTAGAAGAGGATAAAATAGTATTATTCGAGACAAACTTGGATCATCTAAGCGGTGAAATAATAGGGAACCTTTTCGATGATCTTATAGGAGAGGGGGCCCTTGACGTGACAGTCACACCCATACTAATGAAAAAGAATAGACCAGGCCACCTTTTAAGGGTCATATCCAGACTAGAAGACCAGGAGAATATATTAAGGAGGATATTCAAGGAGACGGGGACGCTTGGCATCAGAGCATTCCCCCAGGTACATAGAACAATCCTTGAAAGGGAAAAAATCCCATTTAAAGTTAATATCAGGGGAGAATGGACAGTGAATTTTAAGGTAGCCTCCTTGGACTCTGAGATAATAAGTGCACGTATAGAATACGAGGACGCGAAGAAAATATCATCAAAGACAGGAATTCCACTCCGCGAAGTCATAAGAATAGCGGAAGAACAATTCAAAGATTGGGTGGATGGTGAACCAGATTGAAGGCTATTAGCATACTCTCAGGGGGCCTTGATTCGACCGTGGCCACAGTAAAACTCGCAGAAAAATATGAGATACATGCCATAACCTTTGATTATGGTCAGAAGAGTGCGAGGATGGAGATAGAAGCTTCGAAGATTATAAGCGAATCCTATGGTTTTAAACATTATATTATTAGGCTGCCATGGCTTGGAGAACTTGGAGGCTCAGCTCTCACAACAAAAAACAAGATACCAGAACCCGCCATGGAAGAGTTAGATAGTAGTGTTGCCAGGGAAACAGCTAGGGCTGTTTGGGTTCCTGCCCGTAACCTTGTCTTCACTTCTATTGGGGCGGCATATGCAGATGCACTAGATGCAAGGGCTATCATCGTTGGATGGGATCTTGAGGAGGCGAGAACATTCCCTGATAATTCCCAGAGATTCCTCAGGGCATTCAATAGGGTTCTTGAGGTGGGTGTCCTTGGGGATGTTAAGGTTGAAGCGCCCCTAATATCATATACTAAAAAAGAGATAATAGAGGAGGGTTATAGGATTGGAGCCCCTATAGAGGTTACATATTCTTGTTATGAGGGTGGGAGGTTGCATTGTGGCCGTTGCGAATCTTGTATGAGGAGGAAAAGAGCTTTTAAACTTGCGGGGGTGGAGGATCCTACAGCCTATAGGCTTTGATTATTTTATCACCATGAGAACGTCCCCTGCTTCTACTTTCTCCCCCTCTTGGGTGTATATTTTCTCCACGACACCCGAATGTGGTGCTTGTATGTCGTTTTCCATTTTCATGGCCTCTATTACTGCTACAACGTCTCCTTCTTCTACTATGTCGCCCTCTTTAACTTTCAGTTTCACGATCATGCCTTGCATTGTGGATTCCACGGCACCTTCTATGGGTTCTTCTGGTTTTTTAGCTTCTTCTATGGTCACGTAACCTGTGGGTATCACTTTGACTTCGAATTCGTCCCCGTCTACTTCTACAAGGTATTGGGTTGGAACGGCCTCGGCTGGTCCGGGTAGGGCTTCCCTTGGCGGTTCTAGGGGTTCTTCTTCGATTTCTCCTCTGAGGAATTTTGGTGCTATGGTTGGGTAGAGTGCGAATGTTAGGACGTCCTCCTCCTTTCGGATTATCCCAAGTTTTTCACCCTCCTTCTTATATTTTTCGAATTGGGGTTCTAGTATGTCGGCTGGTCTGCATTTTATGGGTTCCTGGTCTCCTATTATCTTGGCGGCAACTTCCGGGTTTAAGGGTGCTGGTGGTCTTCCATAGAGTCCCCTGAAGTAGTCTTTGACTTCGTTTGAGACCATCTTGTATCTTTCACCTGAGAGCACGTTCATAACAGCTTGTATTCCGACGATTTGGCTCGTGGGTGTTACCAGGGGTGGGTATCCCATGTCTTTTCTCACCCTTGGCATTTCTTTCAGGACGTCATCGTAACGGTCGAGGGCGTCCTGTTCTTTGAGTTGGGCTACGAGATTTGATAGCATACCCCCTGGTATCTGGTAGATGAGAACATCCGTATCTATACGTTCTGCTATTGGGTCTAGGATGGACTTGTATTTTTCTCGGATTTCCTCGAAGTATTTTTTTATCTTGGTCAGTTTTTTGAGTTTGAGGCCTGTGTCGTATGGTGTGTCTTTGAGGGCGGCTACCACGCTCTCTGTTGGGGGTTGGGAAGCGCCCCATGATAGGGGTGATATTGCAGTGTCTAGTATGTCCACGCCGGCTTGGCACGCGGCATAGTAGCTCATGGGGGTCATCCCACTGGTACAATGACAGTGTAGGTTCACTAGTAGGCTGGTCTCCTCTTTAAGGGCTTTAACAAGTTCATAAGCGTCATGTGGTGATATTAGACCGGCCATGTCCTTTATAGCGACTGAGTCGCATTCCAGGGCTTCCAGTTCCTTGGCGAATTCCACATACTTGTCAAGGGTATGATATGGGCTTATGGTATAACATATTGTCCCTTGGACGTGGGCTCCCTGGTCCTTAGCCACCTTAATAGCATATTCCATGTTCCTTATATCGTTTAGGGCGTCGAATATCCTGAAGATGTCAACACCATTCTCATAGGCTTTTTCAACGAACTTTTTAACTATATCATCGGGGTAGTGCTTATATCCTACAAGGTTCTGTCCCCTTAGGAGCATTTGTATAGGGGTTTTTGTGATCTTTTCATCTAACTTTCTTAGGCGTTCCCATGGGTCCTCATTAAGGTACCTTATACAAGTATCGAATGTTGCACCACCCCATGCCTCTAATGAAAAAAAGCCCACCTTATCCATATCCTCGGCTATGGGTAACATGTCTCGTGTCCGCATACGGGTTGCAAGGAGTGATTGATGCGCATCTCTGAATGCTGTTTCAACGATTTTTATCCTTTTCATGCTGACCCTCACGGCGATTCATCATCTCTATATACAATAGTAAGAACTGACTTAAATACTTCAACAAAAGAAGAAAAACCCGGGTCATAATATAATAAGATCATATTATTACTGAGTAGATGATATGCTCCACTCCACACGGTACTACAGGAAACTGAAACCGTCCCCCACTAGTTACAGTATGGTAAAATCTTAAGATAATGGGAGTGTGAATAGGCCCATATCATCTGGTCATATTAATTTTAACTCTCTCGGCGGGAGCCTCCCATTGGGGGGGAAAGCCGAAAGTTTATATACTTCCTCTTCTGCTATATTTTTTTGTGCTAACCTCCAAGTAGGAGGTTGGGATATGGTGTCCTAATCCATAACCCTGTAAAATTGCAGGGTTTGGGACAACCCGAATTCACGCCTGTTGGAGACCAAGCGTCGTTGAAGCAGGAAGCCACCTGCGACAGCTGGTGGCAGTTCACGGGATTATAATTCACAAGGCAGAGGAGAATCAAAGATGGCGAAGATAATTATAGACTATGACAAATGTGATGCATGTGGAGAATGCGCTGATCTATGCCCAATGGAAATACTCATAATAGTTAATGACAAGTTAGAGGTTCAAAACCCTGAAGACTGTAACGAATGCGAGGTGTGCATGGATGTATGCCCAAACGAAGCCATAAGAGTAGAACCCGACTAAACCCCCACACAAGGGGGATCATATATTATTGGGGGGACCTTCATGAAACTCTCATATAGCCTCTGCCCCCACACTGGGGATCATATTATTGGGGGCCTCTTCTTTTAAAAATGTTATCAGATTCTATTGTGGGGGGTTGATTATATGGAATTTGGAAGGATTGAAAGGCCCACCATTGGAAGGTTCGTTGATGTTGAATTCTTCCGGATAATCCGCTTCCTACCAGTGGAAATGCTGGGTGAACGGGTGGATGGCCTAATATACAATGGTGCGAAGGACGCGACCACGAAGATGAAAATAGATTCACTAGATGAGATTGTTGCTTTTTTCAGGGAAAAGAGAATAGGTAAGGTAACAATCCTAAGCACAGACCCTGTTGAGGTTAGGGTGGATGAATGCGCCACCTGCTCCGGGCTCCCTGGGGTTGGGAGGCCGCTCTGTCATTTTGAAGGCGGCCTATTGGCGGGTTTCCTCGGGCCGGTTCTTGAGGATAATATAGATTTGAGGGAAGTGAAGTGTTGGGGTCTTGGGGATAAAACTTGCCTTTTTGAGGAGATTTGATCATCTTTCAATTTCCCCGTTGATGAACTTGTCAACTAGCTTGGCTGCTTCATTATCAGGATATTGTATTGGTGGGTGTTTCATTGTATAGGCTGATATGGATGTTAGGGGTCCTGCAATTCCCCTTTTGAGTGCCAGTTTACAACATCTTATAGCGTCTATGACGCAACCTGCGGAATTTGGCGAATCTTCAACACTGAGGCGGAGTTCGAGGTTCATGGGAACGTCGCCGAAGATTCTTCCTTCCATTCTAAGGTAGCAGACTTTGTTGTCTTTTTGCCATGGTACATAGTCGCTTGGGCCTATGTGGATGTTCTCTGGGTCTAGTCTTTCATCGCCTAGGATGGATTGTACGGCTTCTGTCTTTGATTTTTTCTTTGAATGGAGTCTGTCCCGGTTTAGCATGTTTAGGAAGTCGGTGTTTCCACCGGTGTTTAGTTGGTATGTTCTATCTAACCTAACACCCCTATTCTTGAATAATTGTGTTAGGGTCCTATGTGTTATTGTAGCCCCTATCTGGGCTTTTATATCATCTCCGATGACGGGTAGGCCCGCTTCTTCGAATCTGGACGCCCATTTGGGGTTGCTTGCGATGAATACTGGCATGTTGTTTATGAAGGCTGTTCCGGCTTCGAGAGCGCATTTAGCGTAGTAGCGTGTGGCCTTCTCCGAGCCAACTGGCAGGTAATTTAGGAGTATCTCGGCGCCACTGTCCTCGAGGACTCCCACAACATCTGCAGGTTCCTCATCCGCGACTGAGAAGGTGTATTTTTCGTCATATTCTTTCATGTGGGCTGCTACACCATCGAGGACGGGGCCCATTGAGACTTCAACGTCCATCCATGGTATGTTTTCACAGAATATTTTCGTACAATTTGGGGGGGCGAATATTGCCTCGCTCAGGTCTTTCCCCACTTTTCTCTTGTCAACATCAAATGCGGCTACAACTTCTATATCCTCTGGTTTGTAACCGCCTATATCCCAGTGCATTAATCCTATGGCATCTTTTTCATCCTTTCCCTTGTAATAGTATATTCCTTGGACTAGGGAACTTGCACAGTTCCCAACGCCTATGATAGCGATTTTTATCTTACCCAATTAGAACACCCTTCCCAATTTCCAGTTTATTCTAAAGGAGAAGGTTTAGAATGATCAACTACTATAATCATGCTTATCCAGATTATTAAATCTTTCGCTTTTTGGGAGGATTATGGTTTGGTTCTTTGATCCATTTCAGAGCCTCTGGTACAGTAGAAGTTTTTTGAAATCCCGATGCCGAGGGTGGATGCTACTAGGCATGTGGGGCATAGGCATCCTTTCTCATCTTTTATACATTCTGATTCTCCTAGGATGCAGAATAGTCTTTCACCACATTCCTTATATGATGGACATGATGGGCATGCACAATCCTCTGACAACCTTTTAACTTCTTCTTGCATTTCTATTTTGTCCATTGCCATTATCCTTGTATATTCTTCTTGGAACCTGCCATTTTACCCCCCCATTATATTGTTACTCTGAGGAATAGGAAGATTAACCAGAATATTATTAGGGTTCTGCTGGTCCAGGTGGGCATTTTATCCTGGATGATTTCCTTGTTGAATTTCCCGGTTAGGATTATCGTCACCAGTAATATAATGTTTTGGATGTTTGCGAGTATATTAAGGGGGTTTTGGAGGTAGTGGAGAGCCCACATTATTGTTGTTAATATGATACCGGCCCAGCTGACTTTTATAAGGTTTTTGTTGGCTGTGAAGTTTAGGGATATGAAGGCGCCCATGGCCATGATAATCCCCAGGAATTGTAGGAAGGATTCGAGTACTGGTACGTTGAAGATGGTTGCTTTTAGTATTGGTAGGAGTATTATTGCCTTGAGGGCTTCGTCGGCTGGGAATGTTTCTATGTCACCGACTGCGAGGGCGTATTTGCCTTTATTTTCTTCGTTGAATACCATTATATAATATTTTCCACCTGGGAGGGTTTCATTGAATTCTGGCCCTTTAAGGTAATGGTCGCCCCCGAACTCTTCGAAGTAGGGTTCCCAGTCCCCTGGGCCCAGTTCTTTTATTGTTTTCCCTTTATCGTCTAGTATTCTAGCGTATACTAGTTGATCCTCTCCGGGGTTGTCTGGTACTAGGATGTTGACGTATAGTCTGAATTCTTTGGGGGATTCTATCATATAATAGACTGTTTCGCCTTTTAGTTGGCCGTAGAATGCCTGTGAGATTTCCGGTTTTTTTATGATGATGGGATTGTCCATTGGGGCGGTTGATGGTGCGAGTCGTGGCTGGTGGGCGGCCACAACACCTGCAAGGCATGTGACAGTTAATAGGAGAATTATGATCTTGGCTTTCATGGGGATAATTTTCTTATTTTTATACTATTAAATGATTTTTATTTGGGTTCCTGTATGTAGGGGTTTTATATTCTCTAGGTTATTTTTGAGTATGTTGTATGCTCTCTTTGATGTGCAATGTCCGGTGTATATTTCTTCTATGTCCTTGAATGGGCGTATTAGCCCCGGGGCTTCCTTGGATTTTATGTGGAAGCCCCCTATGAGGGCTTTTATGGGTTTATCATATTTTCTTTTTATTGTCTCTGTTATGTTGAGGATGCCACGGTGGGAGCATCCGGTTAATACTATTAGACCATCCCCTGATTCTATGGTTAGGATTACTTCATCCCTGAAATCATCTTTTACGATCCTATCCTCGGATATCCTGTAGAGTTTATGGTTGTCCTTCGGGGGTGGGAAAAGATCCACTATGTTAACCAGTATATTACAGCCTTTAGATAATCTTGTGTCTTCTTTTAGGTGTTTTATCCGCGGGTTATCCTCCAGGCCACTGTCTAGTCCAATATAACGCCAGGAGCCGTTGTTATTGGCGTAGCGTCTGGAAAACGCGCTATTGCCAATGTAGATGTTTGCTGTTTTGTTCTCTTTGATGAAGTGGGGTAGGCCTCCACCATGGTCATAGTGTCCGTGGGATATGATAGCATATCTTATCCTGGATATGTCTATGTCAAGTTTCTGGGCGTTTTCGATGAAGGAATGTGATTGTCCCATGTCAAATAATAGGTTGAACTTGTCTATGTAGAGTGATAATCCATGTTCAACCTTGAATTGGCTGGGAGCGTTATCTTCTATGAGACAGGTTATCCTCATAGGCTACCCCTTTGGTCGAGTTTATCCAGGATCCTGTTAATCCTTTTTTGAACATCTGTTATAGGATCCTCAGTGTTTATAATATGCCAGTTTTCAGCCAATTTGAGGGCTTTTTCGCGGACGCGCTTGAGATCTTCAAGGTTTTCGAACATTTCATGTTCTTCTCTCCTTTGGAGGCGTTTTAATGATTCTTGGGGTGGAACATCAAGGAAGAACATATACTCTGTGGTGGGTAAAACCAATGAAAAAATATGGTATAGTATCCTGGCTAGTGTTGATGGTAGGTAGGCCACTCCCATAAGATATCTTACGAATATTATGGTGTCTGCTCCTGGATTCGACCAATAGTATAATCTGAGGGATCTTATAACATCCAATGCATAGTATACGCTCGCTTTTAAGTGGTTTATTTTCCCGCCTTTGAGTAGGGCTTTTTTCGCTTTCCTACCATATGGGTTGTCATCCTCTGGATGCGACCTGAATATAACCTTCTCCCCCATACTCTCATATCTTTTTTTTATGAGTTTAGCATGTGTGTCTTTGCCCGCCCCATCTAACCCGTCAATAACTATGAACTTCATAGTAAACAACCCTAGATTAGGAGATAAACTGCCACAGCCCCCGCAGATGCTGTTATATTATCAAGTCCCTTTGGGGTGGCGCCCTCTATTATAGTGGCTGTGGCGGCTATGGCGAATATTATAGGCCAGGTTACCGGCTTTTGATAGTAGAATAGGACAAGGGGGAGTGTTATAAGGAGTGTGATGAACATTGCGAGGGATCCTTCAACACTTTTAGGGTCCCCTAGGATGTTATATTTCCTTTTACCATACTTTTCGCCGATGAGTGATGCTAGACCGTCACCATATGACATTGCTGCTATGCCAATGGCGATGATCCATGGGTGGTCGAAAAATAATAGGGCTAGGAGGGTCCATGAGATAGAATAGTATACGAGTCCTAGGCTATGACCATAGGATGAGACCTTGTGTTCTATTTTGAGTGGAGAGTATGGGCTTATAAGGAAGGTTAAGGGGATGAATGGTGCTGCCGCGAGGAGTGTCATAACCCACCAACTTTTAAAGACCGGTAATATAAAGATGATATTACCTACCATTATATGTACAAATTTCCGGCTAATATTCAGGTCTTGGAACTTATCTGCTATGAAGAGTAAAATTGCAACATAACCATATACTAGTAGCAATCCGATGATGTCATTCATATTATGATTAAGGTCTATCCTTGGTATATTTGATTTTTGGTTGGGGGTTTTGTGATGAAGGTTTATATGGAGATATTAAGGCCGGTTAATGCTATCATGGCCGTGGTTTCAGTCCTTTTAGTGGCCCTTATAGGATGGGAGTTCGATTTAAGGGTTCTAGTAGCATGTTTTGTTGTTTTCATAGCCACTGGGGCTGGTAATGTTATTAATGATTATTTTGATTATGAGATTGATGCTATAAACAGGCCGCAGAGGCCTATACCCTCTGGGCGCATTAGGAGGGGGGTTGCTGGCGCCTATGGGATTGGACTTTTCATTTTAGCATCAGCACTCGGTTTTTATCTCGGCCCGCTCCCAGGGTTTATAGTGGTTGGAAGTTCCCTGCTCATGATATACTATGCCCATACGCTTAAAAGAAAATGTTTCATCGGCAACCTGGTGGTATCATTCCTAACAGGTTTAAGTTTCGTATTTGGGGGTTTAATAGTGGGTGAGACTGTGAAGGCAGCGTATATAGGATTTTATGCCTTTCTCATGACCATGGCTAGGGAGATAATCAAGGACATGGAGGATATAGAAGGGGATAAGATGGAGGGAGCCACAACACTACCAATTAAATATGGGCACAGGATCGCGAGTATAATAGCCGCCACCTTCATGCTCATAGCCAGTCTAACAAGCCCAATACTCTACACTATAAACATATTCAGCATCCTCTACATTCCAATCTTATCAATTGCGATAATAGTATTCTTAAAGGCCGCATTCAAGATTTTAAAGGATCCAAGGAAGGAAACTGCTGGGGAGGTTTCCAAGCAGATAAAAATAGGGATGGGGATCACATTCATAGCCTTCGCACTAGGAAGCAGGACAATAACAAGAATAATATTGGGGATTATATTCACCTAAAAGGTTAATATACAGTGAAAACATGACAAAGGGAATAAGGGTTTTGAGGAGGGTTAAAATTTCACCCCCCATTTTACCCTCCCCTTTACCCGCTCTCATTATCTCCAACATGTGAAACTATCATAACAGTATGTCAAGTCAATGTTAATCTCCACCTTAGAGTTCTCCAACATGTGAAACTATCATAACAGCCCCCCAATACATTCATAGTCGGATTTTTTTAGTCTTCCACGTCTTCGACGCTATACCCTCACATTGGAGTTTCCCACCCCCTAGCAGGTGGGGCCGATTTTATTATTAACCTGGTGAGATAATACTGTGGGGGGTATCCCACCCTTTTTAGGTTTATTCTCCACTATACTGGTTATGTCAACAACATCTACAAGTTTCCAGACATAGGATCTTTCCATTTTAACAAGGCATGCTAGCGGATCTTCAGGGGAATGGCCCAGGGCCTTAAGCACCTTCCTAGAAAGGCCTTTTTCTTTGATCATGTCTGCGAACATTTTTCTAACCCTTTCTTTTTCACTGGGGTCTGTGACTTCAACGATCTGACCTTGTAGGGTCACGAATTTGTAACTTGAAAGGTCTGGTTTGAATTCTTCTATCTCCACTGCAACGTAGGGATTGTTTTTTAGAAGTTCGATTTTTCGCCCATATTTGGTTGACAGGAAATATAGGTGTTCTCCATCGAATACGTAGAGGAATGGTGCTATATATGGGTATTCTCCGCTGAAGGCTATGCTTATGAATTTTCGCCTATAAACTCGTCATATTCTTTCTTAATGGTATTTTAACGATTCCCATAATACTAAACCTCCCTAACTTTTCATGATTGGGTAGCCTTTCCTCGTCCAAGCGTTTATCCCGCCAAGGACGGTTTTAACATTGTATCCATTCATTTTAAGCAAGCTCGCCGCGATAGTTGACTTATAGCCCGAGTCGCAATAGACAACTACATTATCGGGTATATTATCCAAGTTTTCTGGGATGTCACCAACCCAACAATGCATGGAACCCTCTATGTGATATTTTTCACGATCTGAGTGTTTCCTAACGTCAAGGATCGTGAAATCACCACCCTCATCAATGTGTGATTTGAGCTGGTCTACAGTCCATGCCTCGAAATTTTCACATTCCATCCCATTAATGTACCAAGTTGGGAAACCCCCCTGCAGATACCCATACTTGTTATCATATCCGAGTCTTATCAGGGATCTTCTTACAAGGTCATTGGATCCTCTTTCATCTACTAGGATTATTGGATTATCATATTCTAGGAAGTATCCTGCGAAGGCGGGGAAGCCATCACCCCAGATATTTAGACTCCCTGGAATGTGGCCCCCGCAGAAGCTTGTGGGGTTTCTTACATCCACTAGTTGGGCTCCTTCTTTGATCATATCATTGAATTCTTGGACATTTAATGGTTCTAGGTGGGGGTTTTCTAGTGGCGCCCCTTCTAGGTTGTTCTTTTCCATCCTCTTGAAGTATGGTGGCGTGTAGAGTTCCTCTCTCCTTTTATATTCTATGAAGGCTTCCTTGTCCAATTTTAGGATGTGGTTTGTTATTTTCTCATATCCTATTGTTGTAAGGTCCTGGTCTCTTATCTGGGCGTCGCAGACCGAACCGGCGCCATGTGCCGGGCATACTATAACATGGTCACCTAGGGGTAGTATTTTTTCATGTAGGCTCTCGTAGAGTAGGCTTGCGGTTTGGGGTATTTTCTCTTTACCGAAGAAGTCGACTCTTCCAACTTCTCCTGGGAAGAGCACGTCACCAACAAACACCAATAATGGGATGTTTTTATCTTTTGTGATTATGGATATGCTCTCATAGGTGTGGCCTGGTGTTTCAAGGATTTCGAGTTCTAGGGATCCGAGTTCGAAGATGTCTCCTTCAATTACACTGGTCCCGTATTTGAAGTCTAGTTTGTCTCCATGGAGTATTTCGGCATCAACATATTTTTTAAGTTCTAGTGATCCTATGGTGTAATCTTCGTTCCTGTGGGTTTCGAAGATGTAGCGTATGTTCATATCATGTTCCATTGCAAGTTCGAGGTAGATTTTAACGTCTCTACGCGGGTCTATGACCGCGGCTTCCCCATCAGATCCTAGAAAATAGGAATTATGGGATATTCCCTTTGATTTTATTATTTCAAGTATCAATTTTTACACTCCTAATGGCATGTGGGTGTCTGTTGATATTCACAGTATGGGATGATATTTTGAGGATGCGACTTAACACGCGGTTATGATCTTCACCCTCGGTTTTGGGGGTGTGGGAATCTTAATCGGATTTTCACGCCTTTTTCTCCTTTTATTCTTATTTCACCATCAAGTTGTCTGGTGAGGGCGTGCATGATTCTCATACCTAATGTTTCTTCTGGTTTGAAGTTTTCGGGGAGTCCGACTCCATTATCTTCTATGTTGATGTTGATGAGATTGTCTTTCTTGTACGCTTTGATGATTACTCTCCCTTCACCTTCTGGGAAGGCGTGTTTCATGGTATTTGTCAGGGCCTCGTTTATTATAAGCCCGCAGGGGATGGCCTGGTTTATGTTGAGCTTTATATCCTGGATTTGACATTCAAATTGGATCCCTGGTTTCTGGTATGTTGCTTTTAATTCTAGTAGGATATCTTCTAGGTAATCTTTGAGGTCTATTGATGATAGGTCCTCTGCTAGGTATAGTCGTTCATGGGCTCGTGCAATAGCCTTTATTCTATTGTTCACCTTTTCTATCTGCTCTTTATCCTCCGGGCTCTTCATGTGCCTTTTTTGCAGGTCTATGAGGCTTATTATAACCTGGAGGTTGTTTTTGACTCGGTGGTGTAACTCCGCGAGCATTGTGTTCTTTTCCCTTAGGCTTTTTTCAAGGGATTTTTCATATTCTTTGATTTTGGTTATGTCACGTATTGATATGAGGGTGCATTCCTCTTCTTCCCAGTATGTTTTGGCTGTTTTCAATTCTGCATACCTTATACTACCATCGGCTGCTAAAGTTTCAATTTCCTGGGTTAAATATGGTCTAAGTGGTTTCCCTAAGGTTTCTCCTATGATATCCTCTGCTTCTAGGCCGAAGTAGTCTAGGGCTTGTTGGTTTGCATAGTATACTTTACCATCCTTGTTGGTGATAAATATACTCTCTGGGCTGTCTTCGACTATGTTGAGGAAACTTTTCATTGACTTTTCTAATTTCTCTTCAAATTTTTTCCTCTCAGTAATATCTAATATGATGGAGCCTATCCCCTTTTCTTTAGTGGGGGTTTCAATTGGAAATTTTATGGTATGATAGTATCGATCGTTAATTTCCATCTCAAAACTGATATCTTCACCCTTTAATGGTAGTTCATCTGAATATTCCAAGATACTGGCAGTTTCTTCATCGAATATCTCATAAGGGCTTTTCCCTAGTATCTCTGATTCTTTTTTACCTGCGAATTTGCAAAATTTATCATTCACAATAAGATACCTTGAACTGGAATCTTTAACCGCCACGGTAAAAGGTGAATGGTCGATGAAACTCTTATATGATCTTGTAAGCATATTAATCGATTTTATGAAGTCATTTTCACGTTTAAGGTTCCTGAGCCAATTTTCAACCTCTAACTGGGCTGGGTTCCCATCTAGGAGCGTCTCGGGTGGTATGTAATAAAAGTTTCTATAGGCTTTCCCCTTCCATATTATGATTGGATGGGTTAGGATGATCATTTTGAGGGTTTCCGGTTCGAAGGCTGATCTTTTGTATTTGCAGATGGCCACGCACTTGGCCTTTGGGAAGAACCTGTTAAGTTTCGCCTCGTATTCTATCAGCCTCTCACTACCTGGTATACCTTTTAGTGTCCATGTCATCTCCCCTGTAACGCGAAGGCCACTGTAGCCTTCTCTTATGGCTTTTTCTGTCTCCTCTTTTAGGAGTTTTATCATCCTATCAGGGTCGAAGTGGCCTTCTCTGGTGTATGCTTCATGTTCGTGGATTATTTGGAATTGGTTGCCTAGCTTTTCTGTGTTGAATCCTTTACCTTGTAGGTGTTTTTTCACTGCTTTGGGTTCGTGTTGGTCTGTTATGTAAAGGCATTTCTCGTTGTTCCTGAGTCCTTCTGTGATGAATGGTATTATAACTTTTTCCCATTCTTCTTTCTTTTCGTAGATTAGGCAGGTGTGGTCATGAACTTTTAGGATTATTTGGGACTCTTCCAAGTTTGGACACTCCTAGGAATTTTAGGAGGGCTTTATCATCTGATAGATCTCCTATGATCCTCCTTGTAGGTTTGGGTTTTATCTTGTCGAGGGTTGGTATTGCGATAATATGATTCTCCCTGGCTAACTTGGGGTTTTTGGTGATGTCGATGATCTCAAGGTCGATCTTCACCCCTATTTTTCTGATTTTTTGCAGCGTCTCGGTGGCTGCTTTTGCATGGGGGTTTTGGGGGGTTGTATATAGTCTGAGTATTATCTTATCGTTCAATTGTCTTTTCACCTTATTCTTTTTATCTTTATACCTTTTTTGGTTAGTTTGATTTCTTTGGGTTGTGTGGACTGTCTCATGCCACGACTTTTAAGGACTCTTAAAATTTTAAGATATTCTCCACCCTTTTCTAACTGGTCTAATATGATCCAAGTGTCTATGAGAGAGGATATTCTTATCTCGGTGGTTGTTAATGGCGTGCCACCTATTGTAAGGTATGTTAGAATGGAGGTTATCTTCCTATTCTTCAGAAAGTCGGTGAATCTTATGAAAAGGTCTTTTATGGCGAAACCGGCTTCTGTGAGCGCGGATATGGGGTCTACTATAACATGATCTGGTTTGAAATCACGCACGATATCCTGCATACTTGTTAGGTGGGCTTCCAGGCCTAGTGTAGTGGGTCTTTCAGCGTGTATAAGGAGTTTTCCATCTTCGATGAATTTTTTGAGGTTTATCCCAACAGATTTCATGTTACGGATTATCTGATCTCTGGGCTCCTCATTCGCAAAGTACAAGCACTTTTCACCCCTCTTACAAGCCTCCTGGGCGAATTTTGACACGAGACTTGTCTTACCAGTGCCAGTGGTCCCTGAGATCAGCACAGCCGACCCCTAGTAGAATCCTCCCCCGAGTATATCGTCAAGTTCAGGGATGCCACTGGACACTATCCTATGACTTACACTATAATCGAGTTTAAGGGAGGTTATGGGGAACAATGATAAACCCTTTGAATTTATGAGCAGGGGATATTCGTTCAAGCCATGTTCTGAGCCCCTATATTTTCGTATGGTCATGTATCTTGTGCCTATATAATCCCTATACTGGTGTTTAAGGTGGATGACACAATCTGATATGTAATCCTCGAGTCCGTGGGTAGCCCCACCATAAGGATTTTCCCCACTGGTGAATATGCTTGTAAGGCCCCTGCCATTTAACCATTTTATGAGTCTGACGAGCTCGTCCCTCATATCCTTTCGAAAGTGTGAAAGTAGAGTGTCAACCTTATCAATCACTATCCTCTTAGCATTCACACGTTCTATAGCATCCTCCAGGCGCACGAAAAGAGCATCAAGAGTATAATCGCCACTTTCAACACCAAAAAGGGAGGACAAATCCTCTATGAATATTTTATCTTCTCTGATAAGCTCCTCAAGGAGGTTATCCTCTAATCTGAAATTCTCCAGGAGGTTATCCCGACTCTCCTCAAAACTCACCATAACACCAGGCTCATTATAAAGACTGGCACCATTAATAAGAAATTGCATGCCAAAAAAGGTCTTACCAGTCCCGGGCCCACCATAAACTAGAGTATTACGACCCCGGGGCAGACCACCCCCGGTTATAATATCAACACCCCAAATACCAGTCCGAGTTTTCTCAACCGGCCTAAAGGATCCCCACAAAAAACTCACCCCCACCATAGAAGAGAGTCCACTAATATTATTATTAACATCTTATAATAAAAATTTTCTATAAAGAGCGAAACATCAAAAAAAAAGCCGGATGATTAACACTGGAACCTGCACCCCCACACACACAATAGGAAGCTTGTGGTGGAGAAGATGGAATACATCATCGAAACAGAAAAGATAACCAAAAAATATGACAACTTCACAGCAGTAGACAAAGTAGACCTCAAAGTACCAGAGAATACCATCTACGCCATCCTAGGCCCAAACGGAGCCGGGAAAACAACACTAATATCAATGCTATGCACAATACTCCGACCAACAAGCGGCACAGCCAAAGTAAACGGATACAACATCACCAAAGAACCAGAAAAAGTAAGAGCCTCCATCGGCATAGTATTCCAATCAAGAGCCCTCGACGACATGCTAACAGGAAGAGAACACCTAGAAATGCACGCAGCACTCTACGGAGTCCCCCGAAAAATAAGGGAAAAAAGGATACAAGAAGTCCTCGAACTCATAGCCCTCGGAAAAAAAGCAGACGAATACGTCAAAACATACTCAGGTGGCATGAAACGCCGACTAGAAATAGGAAGAGGCCTCATACACCACCCCAAAGTCCTATTCCTAGACGAGCCAACATTAGGCCTAGACCCCCAAACACGCGAAAGCATCTGGGAATACATAAAACACCTCAACAGAGAAGAAAACGTAACAGTACTACTCACAACACACTACATGGAAGAAGCAGACAAACTCTGCGACCAGGTAGCCATAATGAACAAAGGCAGAATAATAAAAGCAGACACACCCCAAAAACTCAAAAGAGAACTCAAAGCAGACACAATAAAAGTAAAAGTAGAAAGACCCAGAGAATTCACAGAAAAAATCCAAAAACTACCAGGAGTGAAAGACGCCACACAAATAACCAAAGAAACAGTGAAACTACTAGTAGAGAGGGGTGAAAACCTCATACCAGATATAGTGAACTTCGCAACCCAACAAAACTTCAACATAAAATCCGTAGAACTAGAACACCCCACACTCGAAGACGTATTCATAAAATACACAGGAACCAAAATAACAGAAACATAAAAAAAGAAGAGACCCCCACACACCACTAGGATAGGCACGCACCCCCACCACAAAAAATAAAAAACATAGCAGGAAGGGAAATTCAAGCTCATCCACCAACCAAAAAGAATAGGAGACCCCCTGCAATGGGTGAAATAGAGGGAATATACACCATATGGTTGCGGGAAATGAAAAGATTCCTACGCTACAGATCAAGGATAGTCACATCCATCGTAACACCACTACTCTGGCTTATAATATTCGGAACAGGACTCGGAGCATCAATAAGATTCGCAACAGTCCCAGGAGGCTATAGAGCCTTCATCTACCCGGGCATAATAGGCCAAACCATACTATTCACAAGCATATTCTCCGGCGTATCAGTAATAATAGACAGACAATACGGGTTCCTCAAAGAAATACTCGTAGCCCCAATCTCAAGAACATCAATAGTCCTTGGGAAAGCTTTTGGCATAAGCACGGCCTCAATGATACAAACAACCATCCTACTATTACTATCATTCCTTGTGGGAATCATAATGACCCCAGCATGCTTCCTGGTCACTCTGATACTTTCACTCATAATATCCATGGGCTTCGGCGGCCTAGGACTTATGATAGCAGCCTTCACAGATAGCATGGAAGGATTCAACCTCATAATGAGCTTCATAGTGCTACCCATATTCCTACTAAGTGGAGCCCTATTCCCAATTACTGGTCTGCCAGCATGGCTGAAAAGTGCGGTTTACTTGAACCCTTTGACTTATGGTGTGGATGCTATGCGCTATACAATACTCAGAGATTCAGTATTCCCCCTTGAGGTCAATGTTCTTGTTATCAGTGCGTTTGCGGTTATGATGGTTTTCTTAGCGGCTTTCATGTTCAATGTAAAAGAACAAAGCTTAATGTGAAAAAATATAAGCTAATTTTGACATTCATTTCGGTGGAATCCCCTCGTTCAAAAAATGGGACATGGAATCCAAAAGATAATTTATTATGGATTACGCAGGAATCCGTCTAATCTAAGTAAGTTCATATTCGTAATAATACTAGGAAAGTGTTTATGAATAAATTAATTGAATTCCTTAAATTTCCTTAAATTGGATTTTTATAATTAAAATAGGAAGTAAATAGGAAGTTTAAGCCGTCTTTTTGGGAAAAAAGGATCAAATTTAACATCTTTATATTTTAAAGTTGTATTACCAACATAATTATACATACTTCATTATTTTTTATTATCCATAGTTAAAAATTGATAATTTATAAAGTATGAACTAAGAATCGTTTGGGGGTTCAGAATATAGATTAAGGAGAGGAGCGAAACATACCATAAGGCTTGTCATATGGGATTTGAGAGAGAAGCTGACCCCAAGCTCATCAAATTCGCACACACTGAAGCTTTAGTGAAAAGAACAGTATGGGATTCGGGATGGTGACAAAAACATGATACAGGCTTCTAACAAAGCAAGGATAATGAGTGAGCCTGTTTTGCAATTTACTGGTAACTGGATTATAGATCTAGGAATGTTAGGACTTGTTAGTCTTTTAGAGGAGATCTATGATTGGGATATTTTAGAGATACAGAAAAGAGTAAAAGAAAATGAAGAAATTGTATATTATGGGTTTTTCCCATTTGCATATATTTGTTCTGAAATAAAAAGGAAGGGTTCAACGATCCCCCAAAAGATTATCGAAAATTTTGTAAACAGAATTAATAAAAGAAAATTCAAGTCAAGAAGGGAAATATTCGACTTTACATGGGAAAACTACATAACAAAGGCGACCACGAAGTTTTGGAAAAGAAACAAAAAATAGAAATAATAGAAAAAAGAAAAGTAGAACATGCTCCGAGATTTTAAAAAAGAAAGTTAAAGAAATTGAAGATATCGAAAAGGAAATTATTAGGGAAAATAAAGAGGAAATAAAAAAATTTCTTAATATATCAAATATTCGGAAATTAAGATGCGAAGACATGGAGAAGTTCCAAGCTACTTCAGAAAAAGAATTTAAAAAGTATGGGGAAAAGTTTTTTAAAAATGCCGTAAAGCTTAAAGAGATAATCAATAATCTTGATGAATGTTTAAATAATTTATGGATCACAGAAGTCGTTGGTAATAATAATATCCCTAAAGAACGTCTCAAATTTTACAGGATACCGATTGATAATAAATTTTATAAAAATTTTTTGTTTTTTAATACTTCAACAAATCATAAAGAGCAAAAAGAAAAATTCTTATGTAATAGCTTCCAAAATAGATCAAGAAGAGCATCTCAGTAATTTGGACAAAACCATAAACAAATTTTTAAAATCTTATACAAAAGCACCCAACATTTATTATGTCCCGATTAGTACTGATTAATAAAAATCGTTCCTTACCTCTTTGTATATTTATTATGTGTTGACCGTGCATTTGAATATTACAGGAAGATTGGTAATCTGGTATTTTATTCCAATGACATTTTTATAACATATAAAGTCAACAAACGTTTAAAGCTCAGAAAATCGAAGCTTGAAAGTGAAGAGGATTCAAATAGCATTTTTAGAGGCACATGGCAAACAGTTATTGACACTATAATAGAAACGGAGTCATGGTGGGTCCTTGAAAACCTCTACCTTATAAGACACGCAGGGATCAATAATCAGCGATTTATAGATGTTGAATACATGGGCATTTCCAGATTACAAGCTACTCTATTAGTAGAGGATACTATCAGAAAAAATTTGAACCAAAACTTACAAGTAAAGAAAGACGAATATGTATGGATTTTCAGGGAATTTATCAAGAACAAGCCCTTACTACCACTTATAATAAATCATCTGATTCTAAGATTGAATCAAGTTAAAATCAGACCAAAATGGGATTGAAATCTTGAAGTGAATGTGCTTGTCATATCACTATTTGCAATGGTTTCGGTGATAGTAGTAGCATTCCTCTTCAGCAAGAAAGAACAGAACCTCATGTAATGGCTAGTCTTTAATTCAAGCAATTATCAGTAGGAGATGATTCCTCCAAATAGGATAAAAAAAACAGTAAGACCATGGTACTGTTCACAGGAGGTTAAGTTTATTTGTAGACTATAAACACACACATTAAAATTTTATTATTTTATTAGAAGATAGATAAATTTATATATTACATTTATTATTAGTATTGTACGTAGGATATAATATGTTAATAGATTTGTATCACTATTAGAAATGAGGTGTGAGTATATGAGACTTCTCATCAAATTTAAAAGTGATGAAGAATTTGAATACTCTGCCATTAACAATTACACTATCCAAGGTTTTATTTATTCTTTTTTAAAAAGAAGTAACTCCTTCTCGGAGTACCATGACATAGATGGATTCAAGTACTTCTGTTTCTCAAATATCTTTCCAGTATCCGATTTTAAAAAGGGCGAATTAAAGAAGATAATAATATCATCTCCTAACTTTAAGTTAATAAAAACCCTTGAAAGAGAACTTAAAAGGAACAAATCTGCATATCTTGGTAAGTACCCAGTTAAAATAGAATCAGTAAGTCTATTCAAAGCTAGACTTAAAAGACAGTTCATAACCAGCACCCCTATCATCCTGTACCAGGATGCGAGAAAAAATTACTATTTCTCAATGAAGAAAACTCATGACTTCCAGTTTTTCATGGACCGACTAAAGGAAAATGCCCTGAAAAAGTATAATTTATTCTATGATGACGAATACCACTTTGAAGGGAATATTTTTGACCGGCTTGAATATGCTCGTGAAGTGGCGGTTAGACTCAAAAAAGCAGATAAACTTTTTATAGTGATAGGTACACTCTGGAAGAACCTTGAAAAGTTTAACATGGATAATAAGAAGTTTTACAATTTCCTACTGGACTGTGGTCTCGGTGAAAAAAATTCACTTGGATTTGGAATGTTAAACACCGTGGAGAGTATCAAAAATGGTTGAGATAAATTTTAACAAGCACGACTTTCTATATGACAACGGCCTTGTAAATATACTTTCAGAGATGAGATCAGATGAGAGATTTGAAAACATCGATGAGTATACGGTGAGGTACAGAAATTCGGATTTCAGACTTAAGGATACCTCTCTTGAGTTCAAGGGGACATTTGAGGACCTGAAAGAAGCCTATTTCATTTTACGCAGTATTTATTATTCCAGAGTATTTGAGGAAACTCAAAATTACAAACCTTACTATGACCCCCGGATTGATGATGTTGTAATAAGGCCAAAACTTAATGTTAAACCATTCCTCCAGAGATCCGAGAGGACAAGGGATCTTTTACCGAAAATCAGCGTTCCCAAAGAAAAACTGGAATTTCTAAAAAAGAGAGAAATGGAAGTGAAGAGAAACTTCGATAAAAAGATAGGTAAAAATGAGAGTCTTCAGTACGGTAAAAGTGGAAATGTCATGATTCACCTAGAACCTGAAGAGCTTGGTGAAAAGATTGCACATAAGGTAAAGGAAATTCATGAAGGCGATGAATGTTTCTTCTGTGGACTTAAATACTCAAAATATCTCGATGCCGAAAGTAAAAAAGAAAAAAAGTTCACAATACTATCTTCTAATCTGATATTTGATTTCGGAACAGGGGACTCAAAGCCATCTTTCAGAGATTTAAGAGCAAGGAAAGACATAACCGCCTGTTTTATGTGTGATTTAATATACAGGTACGGTCTTTTAAATAATTATTTTCATAATAATAACGTTTTCATAATAGCAGCACCTTCTTTAAGATTCCTTTATCATGTTAAAAGGAAGTTGAAAATTCCCGCAGATTACCTTGAAGAATCAAATAACCGTTCTAATTTCATTCTAGCAGGAGATTTCGCAGCAACTGACGTGTATTCAAAACTGTTACTTTTAATATATAAGGTTAAATCAAAGATTCTGGACAGGGATGATCTCTCATATCTTTCCATATTTTACTTTATAGTGACTTCAAGGAGCGTGGATTATCTACAGGTATATAGTAGGCTTTCATATATATCAGAGTTCTTTGAGAAAACAGGAGATATAAAAAACAGCTCAAACACTTCTTTTTTAAAAACACTGATAAATTATGCATATTACAAGAATATAAGTAAATTTGAGGTCAAGAATTTGCCTAGGAAGGAACTTTCAAGGAGAATACTACTGGGTCTTCCTCTGGACCCTGTCATAATGGATCTCTCTTTTTATAATTTATCTTTGGATAATCCGTCCGGCTTGAATCCTTCATTACTTTATCAATTTCTTGAAGAATACTTGGAGGTAACTAAAATGACAGAATTAAAGGAATTGCATAAAATATGCAGACTTGTGGGAGACAGGATAGGCTACTTTGCAGCCCAGTACGGGAACAAGGACATACTGTACCCATTGAGGGAAATAGGGAACCTTGAAGGACTCACAGAGTTTTTCAAGAACCTTGAATATGAAGTAATGAAAGAAGACGCTGGAGCCATATGGAATTCTAAGGCAAATGAAACAGGTAAAAAATACAGCGAGCTGATACACGACATCCTGGAAGAAGCAGACAATAACAAAAAAATCCTCTTAATAAAGAATTATCTTGCTATTTATGCAATACAGAAGTATCTAGCCGCCAAATATGCCAAAAACAAAGAAGGGGGAAATTAACATGAGCAGAAAATTTGTGAATATTGGATACATAACCCGGGTCAGCATCGACAACCTCAACAGCAGTGAAAACCCTGGGAACATGGTAGTTCTGAAGAAAGTTCAGGACAGTAAAGGAAACTATTTCCCATACGTGTCAGGACAGGCATTGAGATACTACCTGAAGGAGACAATGAACCAGCTTGGAATGAAAATTACAAAATTAGATAAGAACGGCGAATATGTAATTGAAACTAAAAGTAAGGGAGATGAGAGATACAGGGAGATACTGGATAACCATCCTGACCTTGATCTGTTTGGTTTCATGGAAGCCGCTAAGGGTTCGGGGAAAATGGCTCTTAGGCGCTGGTCCCCTGTAAAGGTGTCACCATTAATAAGCATCTTCCCATGGAAGGGGGAGAGCGATCTCCTCACAAGGAAGAAGGAAGGCCAGGAAGGAGGGGATCTTGTAAAAGTTGAAATCAACACCTTTAATTTCATGAAAGGAAATATCGTAATGGATATTGACGCCATAGGCTCAACTGTTGACGAGCTGAATTATGATATCGAGACCGTCATAGGACCTGAAGAGAAAAAATCAAGGATAGGGTACCTTGTCGATGCAATAAAGAACATAGACGGTGGAGCGAAAAAGGCAAGACTTCTTGATGACTTAACTCCAAAATTAGTGGTTTTAACGCTCCAGAAGGCAGGAACTCCAATTTTCCTCAATGCCCTCGATGTCGATGAAAACGGAAATGTTAAAATAGAATATATAAAGGAGATAATCGACGAATTCAATGAAATAATTGAAGACTACTGCATAGGCATAAGATCCGGAATATTCTCCAATGAGGAAGAGATAAAATCAGAATTTAATGATAAGGTAACCTCCGTTAACAGGGCTCTTGACCGTGTCAAAGAATGGGTTTAACGGTGTTAAAATGAAAGCAGTGAGGTTCATTGCAGAGGGCCTTATAAATTCTTTCAGGATGCCCCAGACATCAGTATTTCAGCTCACATACCTTGCACCCACAAAGACCCAGGTAGCGGGCTTCCTGGCAAATATCATGGGCAAAACTGAGGAAGAATACTACCAGCTCCTTGATGACATCAAAGTAGGGATAGTACCATTATACATAGAATCCATTTTCAATGATGCATGGACATTCAAAAAATGGAAGGCTAGTGGAGCCGGCAGGGACATATTACAACGCGAAAAGATTTACAGAGGCAAATTCCTGATTTACACTTCCGCTGAAGAGCCTCTCCTTGGGGATATCATGAAATTTTTAAGGTATCCCTCAAGGATACCCTCTCTTGGAATGGACGATGAACTGGTCCTGATAAGGGACATAAAAAAGATTGAAATGGAACCTAAAGATGATTCGGTTGTCCACAGTGTCTTTACTTACAATGAGGGAATGAAATACGAGTATTGCCCTAAAGGGGATAATGTGCCTCTATTTCCACCCAGGATAATAACAGTCAATCTTAACTTCGACAGGAAAGTAACCCCGCGGAAGCCCACGGATTTTGTCCAGGTGGTGGAGTCTCTGGGATTCGAATTTGATGTCAGGGAAAACAAAAGAGTTCATCTTGACAGGGAATATGCATACAACGTAGAAATGATCTGATCAGACATCCCTACAATGACTATTAATTTAAAGGTGAGTACATGGTTGAACTGCGGGACTTTGTAGTGAAAAATAAGGACAAGTTTGTTCAGATCTATGATAGGGAACCTTCTTTTTTTGAGAAGAACCTAATAGCAAAAACCGGTAGCGAGGAACCATTTACTCTCCAGGGACACACTGAAAAGGCTTTGAATGCCCTCAAGGATTTTTTAAATGAAAACAGGGAGGTTTTCGATTCATTTGCAGAAAGGTATAATATCAGTAAACAGTCTCTTCTGGATGTGATCTTTTTTTCAGTTTTCTTCCATGACCTTGGAAAGGGGACCCTTGAGTTCTATAATGACAAGATTCTCAACAAGGGAAAATCATACCATCCCCTTTACTCAATCTACTTTACACACAACCTTAACCTGACCATAGATGATATTGATTATGTTACGCTTGCAATACTTACACATCACACGGTTTTACATGATGAAATATACTCTGATGAAAAATTTAAGGACATGGATCCCCCCAAATTCTTCAAAGAAACCCTTAAGTTCGCTGAAACTTATCCGGAATACTATAAAAAATTTTTTAAAAGGGAGTGCCCTTACACATTCAGATTCCAGATATCATCTGAAAATCCTTATAACCTATTAAGATCCAATTTTTCATGGAATTTTGATGAAAACGGTATTTTAGACAGTCTTAATATTATTCTCAGCGAATCAAACACCTCAGAGAAGAAAAGAATAAGGGAGATTTATGGATTCATAACAGGTAACTTGATAAGGGCTGACTGGCTTGCCAGCGGTTCATATATAACCACCCGGGAATTTATCTCAACGGATGAATTCTGGGAAAAAATCAGACTCAGAGCCAATGATAAAAAAAGGAAATTTGTTAAAAAGGCCTTCCAGGAAGAAGCATCCAGGAGCCGTGAAAATCTCCTTATAAAGATACCTACAGGGGAGGGAAAGACAGAGGCATCACTACTCTGGGCCCTGAACAACGTGAAAAATGAACATACGAAAATCATATATACAATGCCCACACAGGTTACAAGTAATTCAATGTACAAACGACTTAAAAGTTACTTTGGGGATGAAAACGTAGGCATACTGCACGGGTCTTCATCGATTATACTTAAAGAAGAATACGATGATAATGAGAGGATATGGAAAGAAAAGATCCTGAATAAGACATTTTCAAAGCCCGTGACAGTATCAACATTGGACGCATTCGTTCTTAGTTTTTTCAACGTGAAAAAATGGCCCCTATCACAATTAAATATTGAGAACTGCCTCCTGATAATTGACGAGATACACTCCTATGACTGGCAGATGCTGGGAGCTCTTAAGAGAATATTACATGAACTCCGGGTTAGAGGCTGCAAGTTCACCATAATGAGCGCCACGTTTCCTGAAAACATTGAAAAGTTCCTCCTTGAGGGCATTGAATACAGGATGATAACTGAAAATGACCTTTTTGATTACAGGCCGTTCACTTTAAAAACAGAAAAATCCCAGATAATTGATAAAACAGATGATATAGTCCGTGCTTTCAAGGAAAAAAAGAAAGTTCTAGTAGTTACTAATACTGTAAGTAAGTCTAAAGAGGTTTATAGAAATTTGAAGGAGTCAGGAGTTTTTAATACAAGCAAATCTTTCGATAAAAGCACGAATCTCATACTTTACAATTCACAATTCACCAAAGAGGACAGAAAAGGCAAAGAGAATGAAATTGAATTTAAGGAAAAATGGAAGGATAAGGGGCTGGTTCTTGTTGCAACTCAGGTAGTTGAGATTTCTTTGGATATAGACTTTGACGTCCTCTTCACTGAAATAGCGCCACTTGACGCCCTAGTACAGAGGGCGGGGAGGATAAATAGGAATAAAGACCCCCTCAGGATGGGTGAGATTTATGTAGCAATGGAAATTGAAGCTGAAAATAAAAGAGGAGACTGGTCTTACCCATATGAAAGGAATGTGATAGAATGTTCAAAGACCATGGTTAAAGAGGGAACACCCTCCCTGGGTGAAATGGCTGAAATGGTATCGGATCTTTACAGATCTCTTTTTGAAATTGAACAGATTCACTTTGAATTTAAAAATAAATTTAAAAAGGGTTATGATAAGTACTGTACAGTTATAGAAAAAAAAGGCCCCTACAGTGTAAGGTTCAGGACAGAGGACCTTGAAGAGATTTCAAAGTTACTAGCCCTCAGGAACATTGATGATCGCTTCGCGAAAATCGATGTTGTTCCTGCAGTTCTTGCTGGTGATGAGGATGCTGACAGATTTGAAAACACGGTTGGAATACCTAAGTATCTCTTTATTAATATGCTAAAGGAGGGCAGGATAGACGAGATGAAAAGATTTTATCTTGTCCATGGTTGCAGTTACACTTACGAATCGGGTCTTGACCTTGAAGAAGAGGATGACTGGAATTTTATTTGACTGTGATCTTCATGAGAGTAACCGGTGTGATGATACAGTACTATGTAGCATGCAAAAGGGAGCTCTGGTTTTTCTCCAAGCAGATAAACATGAACTATGATAACGAGGACATTCTGATTGGGAGAATGATACATGAAAAGAGTTATTCCAGAAATAATAAGAGTATAAATTTTGGGGATATCGCAGTAGATTTTATAAATAACAAAAATTTGACTGTTTTTGAGGTAAAAAAATCAAGTAAACTCGAAGAACCTGTGAGATGGCAGCTTTACTATTATTTATGGTACATTAAAAAATTCACGGGGAAGGATGTTAATGGAGTGATCCTTTACCCAACTGAGAGGAAGAGAGAAGAAGTTAAACTAACCAGGGATATCGAAAGAGAAATAGAAAGAATATTAGATAACATAAAGAAAATTATTGAAGAAAAAAATCCTCCGCCTGCTGTTTTTAAGCCTTACTGTCGTCGATGTAGCTATTATGAATTTTGTACCGTCTAATAAATAAAAGAGGGAGTATATGAAGGATTCCCTATACATAACTTCCCATGGGATGTTGTCTCGCCGTGACAACACGTTATACTTCATCAATAAAGACGTTAAAAAACCCCTGCCTGTCAACCGCATAAATGAAATAAACTGTTATGGAAAGGTTACTCTCAAATCAGGAGCATCTTCCATGCTGATGAAAATGGGGGTACCTGTTAATTTTTTCAATAAATATGGTTATTATGAAGGATCTCTATACCCTCGATTACAGCTTAACTCTGGCCTTGTTGTGGTAAAACAATCTGAACATTATCTTGATCCTGATAAGCGTTCAGAGATTGCTAAAGAGATGGTTCTTGGCATCAAACACAACCTGCTTAAGTCCCTGAAGTATTACAGAAAAAAGGGTAAGGATGTTGATTCATATATAGACATCATAAAAAAGGAGAGGGTGGACGGTGATGTCCCACAGTTGATGAGCAGCGAGGGGCGCATGTGGAATGCGTATTATCAGAGCTTTAACACTGTTTTGAAGAAATTTAAAATGGTTAAAAGGGAGATAAGACCCCCAACAACGGAACTTAATGCTTTAATCTCATTTGGAAATTCTCTTCTTTATGTGAGTGCATTGTCAGAAATCTATCATACTTACCTGCATCCTTCTATCAGCTTCCTCCATGAACCCGCCGAAAGGAGGTTTTCACTTTCTCTTGATATTGCAGATATTTTTAAGCCCCTAATAGTCGGCAGAGTAATATCCAAACTGGTCAATAATAATATGATTTCTGAGAAAGATTTTGAAAGAGATATTGGCGTGATGTTAAATGATAGAGGTAAGAGGATATTCTTGAAGGAATACCAGAATAAACTTGAAACCACCATAAAACATCCGAAAATCAAAAGAAAAGTTTCATATAAATATTTAATGAGATTGGAAGCATATAAGCTTATTAAGCATGTTTTAGGCGATCAGCAGTATGAGAGCTTTAAGGCATGGTGGTAATCAGGGTGTCTTGGATGTATTTGCTTGTAGTTTATGACGTAGGAGACATCACTCGACTTAATAAAGTACATAAATTTTTGAAGACGTATCTTCACTGGAGACAGAACTCTGTATTTGAAGGTGAGATCAGCAGGGCACAGTTTAATGCAATAAAAACCGGCCTTAAAGAGATAATTGATGAAACTTCTGATTCCATCATAATCTACAGGTTGCCCAATAAGAATTATTTATCTATAGATATTATAGGAATTGAGAAAAACCCCATTGAATTCATTCTCTAGGTCTGCCTTTATAAGTAGAGTACACTATTATAGGTAGACTTATAAGTATCCTGGAACAAAGGATTTTCATCAGGTATTTTCCTGAAAAACCAAAAAATCCCCTCGGCTTTAAAATAGACGTAATCGTATGGAAATTCATCCAATCCTACTACCTGAAGCTGGAGGAGGACCGGGCTTTAAAATAGACGTAATCGTATGGAAATTTGTGTGCCGTGTGGTGCCCCGTGAGGGCTTGTGGGCTTTAAAATAGACGTAATCGTATGGAAATTGATCCCGATACTCTTCATCTACTCTCCTCTCCGGTTACGCTTTAAAATAGACGTAATCGTATGGAAATTCGATGTAAAGGAGGCCCGTATTGTAGTTTTTATTGCGGCTTTAAAATAGACGTAATCGTATGGAAATATATAATCAAGGTACACATCAACGCCCTGCTCAAAAAAGCTTTAAAATAGACGTAATCGTATGGAAATCGGATTTTTAGGAGGTCTTTCCTGGGAGTCCGGTCAGTGTGCTTTAAAATAGACGTAATCGTATGGAAATTCAGGCGGAGACGGTAGGGGTGTCATGGAAAACAGGGCTTTAAAATAGACGTAATCGTATGGAAATTCACCCCTCCGAGGGGTATTTTCAGGTTTTCGGGGAGCTTTAAAATAGACGTAATCGTATGGAAATATCGACATCAACTACCACAACCGCCCATTCAAAGTCAGCTTTAAAATAGACGTAATCGTATGGAAATTCATTTTCGCGGTTGAGCCACGCGAGGAATTCTATTAGCTTTAAAATAGACGTAATCGTATGGAAATGTCAAAAATAGAACCAAATCCTTCACGAGCGTCATGAGAGCTTTAAAATAGACGTAATCGTATGGAAATGTCACCATATACTCCTCCAGGGACATGAGGCGATCCTCGCTTTAAAATAGACGTAATCGTATGGAAATTGACATGTGTGACATGGGGTTTTATGTGATACATGATGGCTTTAAAATAGACGTAATCGTATGGAAATAGGTTTTTCGGCCCGGCCCTCACAACGTGCACCGAAAAGCTTTAAAATAGACGTAATCGTATGGAAATTCCTCTTTGAAGACTCATACTACTTAGATAGTTTTGAATTGCTTTAAAATAGACGTAATCGTATGGAAATAATTTGAAGACGTATTGTATCTCATCGATCCACCCGTGCTTTAAAATAGACGTAATCGTATGGAAATAACGCGGGCTTCGCACATGTCTCGGATTCCCAAATGAAGCTTTAAAATAGACGTAATCGTATGGAAATTGCATCCGGGGATAGTCTGTTGAGTTGGTTCGGAGGGCTTTAAAATAGACGTAATCGTATGGAAATAGGGGCAGTTGGGCCCCGGATGGAGCGCCTACAAGCCAGCTTTAAAATAGACGTAATCGTATGGAAATAAGGAAACAGGGAAATCTGGCCAGGATAATAGCAGTATTGCTTTAAAATAGACGTAATCGTATGGAAATTGTCGTGGCGGAGGAGAGTGGCGCAGAGTACGCGAAGCTTTAAAATAGACGTAATCGTATGGAAATTATTTGCACCCATATATATATTTTTCGGTGCATGTTGTGCTTTAAAATAGACGTAATCGTATGGAAATAATCCATCAAGATCAGCGTCGAAGGCCTCATAAGCAGAGCTTTAAAATAGACGTAATCGTATGGAAATCATGGATAGCGAGCACAGCCTCGGCGGATCCAACATCCAGCTTTAAAATAGACGTAATCGTATGGAAATTGTGACATAGTGTGACACGCCCCATCGTAAACTTTTTAGCTTTAAAATAGACGTAATCGTATGGAAATCCTCGTGACGACATCCTGATCGTTCTCGAGGGTGGTAAGGCTTTAAAATAGACGTAATCGTATGGAAATTGTGGAGGTGCATATGTATGAAGAAAATCAAAAATGGGCTTTAAAATAGACGTAATCGTATGGAAATTGGAGGTGGGAGCGGAGGCCTCCGAGGAGGATAAGCTGCTTTAAAATAGACGTAATCGTATGGAAATTCAGCGAGTTTCTGCCAGTCTAGGCGGAGGAGCTCTGGCTTTAAAATAGACGTAATCGTATGGAAATGCAGAGACGAGATAGCGCAAGAACCCGCAGAAATGCTCGGCTTTAAAATAGACGTAATCGTATGGAAATTCGGCCAATGAGAGCTCTAGGCGTGCTTCCCTTCCAGCTTTAAAATAGACGTAATCGTATGGAAATTCATGAGAAAGGGGAGATAGAAGGCCGAATTGGCTTCAAGCTTTAAAATAGACGTAATCGTATGGAAATTTGCCCCGTCAGGGGCTTGGATGTCGTATTTTTGGGGGCTTTAAAATAGACGTAATCGTATGGAAATACGTCGACGGAGTCCACCTCGACTATATCCGCTACCCGGCTTTAAAATAGACGTAATCGTATGGAAATATGGATTCAAGGACTCTGGGGTTTTTGAAGGCTCCTTTGGCTTTAAAATAGACGTAATCGTATGGAAATTTGGTTTTTTCCGTGAAAGGGTGGCGAAGATGAGCTCGCTTTAAAATAGACGTAATCGTATGGAAATGCGTCGTCGAGAAGCCAGCATGCCCCATCTGTCAAATCGCTTTAAAATAGACGTAATCGTATGGAAATCCTATAACGAAGTTCTGGGGGTGGGGTGTGTGGCGTGCTTTAAAATAGACGTAATCGTATGGAAATGATTCGTGGGAAGAGGAAATCGTACAGGAAAGCCCCGAGGCTTTAAAATAGACGTAATCGTATGGAAATATTGGTATGGTGTGCGGTAGGATATGCGTCGAAATTGCTTTAAAATAGACGTAATCGTATGGAAATGCTGTTTATAGGACCAGCCCAGGGTTTCCGCGACGTGCTTTAAAATAGACGTAATCGTATGGAAATATTGTCTGGACGGCCTTTGTGACGCCGTCTTTCATCTCGCTTTAAAATAGACGTAATCGTATGGAAATTTCATCTACCAACAGGTTGGGGGGATTCCGGAGAAAGCGCTTTAAAATAGACGTAATCGTATGGAAATGCCCCGAGAGAGCTTCTGAGCACTTTCGGAAGCCTATGGCTTTAAAATAGACGTAATCGTATGGAAATCGGGATCGCCTCCCCCCAGAGCCTCAGGCGCCGAAACAGCTTTAAAATAGACGGAATCGTATGGAAATAGCGCAACGAGCATCTCCACAGGATCCTCCTGGTCTTAACAATCTTTACTCCGCAGTGGTTAGATTATACCCTCAATTTCAATTCTGATCAGAATTCTGCAGATCCATCATCAGACCTTAGCAGCCTCCACTTAACATTAAACCCAACTAAGATGAGAACATCACCATAACAAAAATCAACAACACCACCACAATAATAAGCGTAGATGTCAATCAAGCATGATATAATATCCTGAAGTTCATCCTATTTGTTAGCTTCCTATTCCTAGAAAAGTACAATCTCAGAAAGATGCTCTAGATAAGAGTGTAAAGAATAGTAGAGCATAGTAGTTTGAAAGTATGTACTTGTGACTATTTCCAAAAAAATAGAGTTTTATTCACGATTTCCAGTTTTCCTCGTCCTTGAGAGGGTTTGCTAAAAAAAGTTTAGGATGATGCTCAAAAAAACATTTCGAGATATTCGCTTTGATATCTCTACTCGTGGTAAACCTTCTTGTGGATGTATAGGAACTTTAGCATTTTGTGACCAAATTAATAGTCTCTGTCGATCACCGATACAGAAAACACATCAAGACGCGAGGCTCTTTTGTTCATTTCGTGATAATGGTGATGAAAAACTAAATAAGTTATTAGCAATATCAATTTGACAGTATCCCCCACTAGATCGACAAATTTATAAGCCTTAAAACCTAATATTAGGTTATTGTTAAGGTCAAAAAAATAAAATCCGCCGTTAAAATCAGACCAAAATGGGATTGAAATGGTTTCAGTGCTTTCAGTCTTCTCTTTATCAATGCATGGTTAAAATCAGGACAAAATGGGATTGAAATTGTTTTGAGTGGAAAAATATGATAATAAACGTTCTTATATCTTCATCGGTTTAGAGGGTTCTTATGAAGGATATAATTGGCGAAATTAAGAAAGTGCTTGATGAGAAGGATGAATTGAGAGAGGAAGCCCTCAAGATAACGAGGAAGATAATAAGATTGTGTGGTGAATGTATAAGAGCTATACACAGAAATGAGTTAAATTTGGCTGGTGAAAAGCTTAATAAGGCTGGTAAATTGGTTGAAGATCTTGGGAGGATGCTGATGGGGCATCCTGATTTGTATTATGCCGGTTACGTTAAGAGTGCTCATCAGGAATATGTGGAGGCCCTATTATTTTATAATTATGTGAATGATTTGGAGTTTCCGTTGCCCCAGGAGGTTGGAGTGCCTGAGTCCCAATATTTGCTTGGTTTAGGCGATTTTATAGGGGAGCTTAGGAGATATTTCCTTGAAAATTTGGTTAAGGGTGATCTAGAAGGGGCTGAAAAGGTTTGTAGGTCGATTAAGGACTTTTATGACGAACTTTCAATATTAGAATATCCTAGGAGTCTTGTGAACATAAAGCATAAGCAAGATAATGCACGTTATATATTAGAGAGAACCCTTGAAGATCTTATAAGGGCTAAAGGGAAAATAGACTGAAAATTGTATGATTTGAAGCAGGCTTTGGCAGTATACACCTAGTTTTTTGAGATACATGTGCATGATTTGAGATCCACCCTCTTTTGGGGGGTGAGTATCCTATCTGGTTTTTATGATCTTTTTTTTGATTATTACAATTCCAATTTATGAGGACCTTCTGGGGATTATTTGGGAAAATTTTCCATTTATGATAATGCGAAGTATGTGTGGGGGGTTTGTATTAGTCCAATATGGTGGGGTATTCTAGGTGATGGTCGGGGTAATGATTTTGAGATTAATTAAATTTTTGGAGTTAGGTTGTCTTTTTTTTGATGTGGGTTTCTTTGGCGGTTTTTTTGTATTGTTTGGTGTTTGCGGGTTTTTTTGGTTGGTGTCGTTTTCTCTGTTTTTTGGAAATTTTTTTGGTGGATGGTTTTTTGGGCTTATAAGGTTTCCTAATTTTTGCAAATGTTTCAAAATGAACTGATGGGTTTTTTATGATGGATGTATTATAGGAGGGGGTGTGTTTTTCTGATATGGGGTTGGTGGTTGGAGTCCCATTGACCATTAGAATGAGGGGTTTTCATGTGGCTTATTTTTATTTGAAAAGTTCTAATCGAGTTTTTTTTCAGGGATTTGAACCGTAATATTTATATATTAGGTTATAGTCTAGTTTTGGTTGTCACATGGATTTGATGTGACATGGAGGCGGTAAAATTTCGATTAAAATAAAAAGTGTATGCATGCTCTTTGCATGCATACTACTATTAAACATTGGATTCGTTCATGCAGAGGAAAATGTCACGCAAAACATGCCTCTGACAATCCAAGAATATTATCAGACTTCAGGATCTGCAGAGGAAAGCCCTAACATGCCCGAAATCCGGGATCAGGTAACAGATGACAACACCACTAACGATAATCCTTCAGCGCCCAAAATTGAAACAGATAACAAGAATGAGGGCTCAAATGAATTGCAAGCAGCGGCCGGATCCCCTACCTTGAACAATAAAGAAATTGAAGATGCAGCAGTCCGATTGGACAATTTCATCAAAACCAATAACAGACTACCAGTCTATGTTACGGTTGCTGGAGAACAGGTAAGCCCCGCAGAATTTCTCCAACTCCTGACAGCATACCTTACCGGCAAAAATCTCGAACTAAAATACGTGGGATTACCAGTTAAATCCACAGGGACGAACCTCAAAGGTTCAATAACCAAGGGAGATTACATTAGATTGGCAGGGAGGGTATATAATTTTATTGAGTTAAATTCGAGAGCGCCGAATTTCGCAACATTCAATAATCAGATGATCAAATTCGAATCTCTAGTATGGCTATTTGCGAGGATCATAAGCTTCAAGAAAGCTAACCAGAGACTACCCAATTATGTGAACCTGGAAAACCTGAACAACATTAAAAGTTTACCTTTAAGTGACAATCCTACCAATTCTAGTGCCAATTCAACAACGGGCCAAATAGGGGAAGGCGGTGAAGATTCTAGTGGAACAGGTGGCAATTCAAGTATAAGCATATCAGGGGTTTTATCAGCGGCCAAAAACTTGAAAAGTTTCATTGAAAGTAACAAGAGATTACCAGCATATGTTACAGTCTCTAATCAGAATTTAACTGTTGCACAGTTCTTTGAATTAATGTTAAAGGTGATAGTCCAGTTAAATTCTGGTCAGACAAGCCCGCTAACCCCTAGGACGGTCACGGAGGCTCCGAATCCTTCAGGTTCTGCCACGGGACAAATCACAAAATCGGAATACATACAAGTAATAAATAAGGTTCTAGATTTCATCAAAGCCTATGGTAGGGCTCCAAATTATGCCACGGCAAACATTGGTAGCATATCATATCCTAACATGGTCTATGCCACCAGTAGGATACTCGCCTTCTACAGTGACAACCAAAGATTACCCAATTATGTTACTATAACAGACTTTTCTGGTCAAAACAGTGGACTTAGTCAATATCTTGCTGCCACAGCAAACTGTCAAGTGAATGATCCCAGTATCCAGGCATTGGCCGCTAGGCTGACAGCCGGTCTTACAAGCGCATGGGATAAGGCGAAGGCCGTCTTTAACTGGGTCCGTGACAATATAAGCTACAGCTTCTACTATAATACAAGGTATGGTGCTGTTGGAACCCTAAAATATCGGACTGGTAACTGTTGTGACCAGGCGCATCTTGTCGTGGCACTTGCCAGGGCGGCCGGTTTACCGGCACGTTATGTGCATGGGATCTGCACATTCTCCAGCGGAACCTACGGGCATGTCTGGGCGCAAATCTACATCAATGGTGTATGGTATAACGCGGATCCGACAAGTACCAGGAACAGCCTCGGTGTGATAAACAATTGGAACACGGCAACAGCTACTATTAGAGGGGTGTACGCCAGCTTACCCTTCTAATATCCCACCCCTCCTCTTCTTCTTTTTTTTTTTAGTAGTGTATCTGGAAGTTTTTGAATTCTCCCTTGTATGGTTCCCATTCTATTTCTAGGTTGGTGACCCTTGCCCCGGGTGGTCCTACTTTGCAGAACTCTATTACCTTCTCCACGTCATCCTTTTCGCCTTCGAGGACGGCTTCAACTCTACCATCCGGGAGGTTACGCACCCAACCTTTCACATTATGGTCCATTGCAACATCCTGGGTTCTATATCTGAAAAAAACACCCTGCACCCTGCCACTGATAAATATATGGGCTCTAACCTTCATATCCACCCAAACCCCCCAATATACCTTACCTGTACATATTGAGGGTAAACTATAATATTAATTTTCATAGTATATTTTTCTAGTGGTGAATACCCCAATATTGTGGGGGGTGGTTTATTTTGGAGATTGGATTGTACGTGACCGGTAAGGTTAGGGAAGATGGAACGATTGCAATCCCTAGGAGTATTAGGGAAACCTTTAGGATGGAAGAGGGTAAGTATGTGAATTATAAGCTTGTCAGGCATGCTAGGATCCGTGGGGGGACTGTGACGACAAGGAGCATTTCGAGGACTATCTGGGAGCGTTTAACACCAGAGGGCGCCCTTAAAATCCCGGAGGATCAGCTTGAACTCTATGACATCAGGGAAGGAGATTTCGTAAGCATTTACCTACAGGAGTCTACGAGAGAGGGCTGAAAAAATAGGCGCACCCCCCTAGCGTTCTACTCCGGGGGGTGGCCTTTTGATGATCTTGGCTTCTCGTAGTTGGTCTGCCTATTGTATACCAGGGTAGTGGACACACCCGGCTCATAGGCAAGATATACTAGTATATCCTCTATTGTATGCAGGGGACGCACCCCCTCCACCTTATGTTCTAGTCTAGGATGCTGGTGGTTAGCTTTTTTGGCGAGTTTTGTATAGTGCGCCGACTATGATGAGTATTCCTATGGTTATCATTATGAATGGGCCTATTATGTATCCGATGTCTATTTTTAGTATGGCTGATATTCCGATGATGATGAGGAGTGTTCCGAAGATCACACCCACTATCAAACCCCCATGGGGTATCCCGAAGCATTCTTCCTTGTAACCTTCCTCTGGTTGGCCGAAACACGTGCCCCCCTTTGGTTTCACCATTTGTAGGGGTGTTCCACAGGCTGAGCAGAATTCTGCATCTTCTTCATTCTTCTTACCACATTTTGGACAATATACCATTTTTTCATCACTCCATGCATTTTTTTAGATCGCAAAATTTACATATCCTCCTATGTTCTCTTTGAGATGATAATATCCTGGTGAAAATCCAAATGGGGATTAATAGTATAAGGTAAACTTCACTGAGTATACTATTTGCCTTTTCAATACCTAAAAGTAACATGAAGGCTCCCAGGACAAAAAAAGCATTCACAGACAAATTCAAGAAACCTATACGCACCCTAAACAGGCCATTATACACTAGACCGGTTAAAGCTCCTGTAAAACCGGCCCAGAAGATTATAGTCCCGTTTTCACAGGGTAGTCTTCCGGTAAGATACCATAATGTCCCAAATATGGCTAATACACCCCCCACGACCAAGCCACCGCAACCTGAACAATAGCTCCTATCCGCAAATTGGATTACATGCCCTGAAAAGTTTCCACAAATGGGATGATGCCCCCTAAACTTCACACCACTCTTACCTTGGCTCTCACCCCGGAATTTTGAAGGGAAAAGCCCGGCCAACACGCCCAAAAGGCAAATTAAGCCAAAAATTGAAAAGATAAGATACCTTTGCTAATGGGAGTTTACACTAGCCGGGATCCAGAAAACCAGCACAGGTAAAAATAAAAGGCCAATCAGGGAAACACCCATAAAATATGCAAAGATCAGATTTTTAGAGACTTTCAAAATAGTTCCCCCAGTGCTTGGAGAAGTCCTCTGCCAGCCATATACCTGTAAACTCTCCCCTTCAGCGTGTTTAGGGAGATCAGACCCTTTAGGCGTCTTTTCATGTTCCTATAGAAGCTCCTGTAACACTCGTATAACTCTTCCCGGACTCCCACCTTGAAAGGTTTTCTGTGGGCATAACAGCATGTATCATATCATAATTAGCCCAATTCGTGTCTTCTATCCACCCATTAACCTTGGCAATATCATAAAGGTCTGTTCCCGGGGATGGTGTTAAGATCATGAAGATTGCAAGGTCTGGATCTGTCATGTTAGCGAATTCTCGCAACTCCTCCAGGGATTTGTGGGAATCTTTTCTCCCCCTATAATGAATGTTGCCTGGGCAAATATATCATTCTCCTTTAAAAGATCCATGGAGATCTTAGCATCAGATGTTCTAATATTCTTATTGAAGTCTTGAAGGGTTGAATCATCATGTCTTTCTAATCCGGCCATGATCCAATAATTACCGGCTTTTCTCATCCTAGGCAATATATTCCTGTTTTTGATAATATCATCGCTTCTAGCCTGGACAAACCACATCAGATCATCAATGTCCCTTTTTATTAATTCGTCGCATAATCTTTCAATTCTTTTCCCTGAACCCAGGTTATCATCAGTAAACCATAAAAAGTCGGTCCCATATTCGTTGTATAGATGCTCTATTTCATCGGCTATACGCTGGGGTGACTTAGCCCTCCAACCCCTCCAATGTTTCCATTGTGAACAGAAACTGCAATGATGGTCACACCCACGCGAAGCTTCTATAAGAGCATATCTTCTTTTACCAGCCATCATCTTAAAATGATATTTATGTTCTGCCACGAAATGATAACCTGGGAATGGTAATTCGTCCAGGTTTTGGATAAGTGGCCTGGGTGGATTATGTACTATTTTACCATAGTATTTGAATGATAAGCCCCTAATTTTTGAAATCGGCCTGTCCCCTTTAATGTTCTGGATGAGTTCGTTGAGTGTTTCTTCGCCTTCGCCGCGGATTATGAAGTCAACCTCCGGGTATGATTTGAGGGTTTCATGGGCTGTGGCCGTGAAATGTTGACCGCCTAAAACGGTTATTATCTCCGGGTTAACCTTCTTCGCTATTCAACAGTTCTAGGAACTAGATAAGCGTTGCAGGTTGCTAGAGAACTTGGGATGACCATGTCTGGGGGATGAGTCTATATATTCTTCCACCCCTTTCCAGCCAACCCTTTCAGCCTGACAATCCAAGACCCTTATGCTTATATTCTCATTTTTAGCTTCGATATAAGCTGCTAATTCTAATATACCCAATGGTGGTGGCTGATATTCGCCCATTAGGAACCATGGATCCTTAGGAGGTTCTATGAATAGAACTTTCATGGAAATCTAATCCTATTATGTCAAGGGACTTGGAAATAGTTTTACATCAAAAGGGAACAAACATACAACCTATGAGAGGTTTTCTCGTTATAGGAAATAAGGCCAGTACTAGTCCCTTTAGCCTGAAGAACATTCCAGGGGCTGGGCGCATGGATATCCTCTGTCGTTGCATTTCACAGGCCATTTTCTTGTCCCATTCTATAAGAAGATCCGTGGAGGTTTATCTTCTCCTACTTGGCGACCCTAACCCCCCAAGGGTTGTGAAGATTAAAAGTGACGAGGTTAAGAGAATGTCACCTGATGAAAGGAGTGTTGCAGGGCTTATAAGAAAAGCTTTAAAATTTAAAGCAGGAGAAAAATGGGTTGAAACAAACTCCGGAATCCTCACCTCAAAAAAGAACCTTAAAAGATTACTAGAAGAACTCTCCAACTCCTATAAAATATATTATATGAGAGAAGATGGGAAAGATTTAAGGAAATTAACAGATAAAATGGAAAACCCACTCTTTATATTGGGCGATCACCTTGGAGTTAAAAAAGAAGATGAAAAACTAATACTCCAATTTGCAAAGGATATCGTCAGAGTCTCAAACCGTTCTTTAATGGCCGAACAATGTATAACAATTGCAAATTATGAACTTGACAGAGTCACCAAATATTAAACCCCCAATAGAAACATGCCACCAATAATAAAATTTGGGGGAGTATACCCCCACCTGTCAGATGGGGGGCTCCCCGCCAAGTTTAAAAGAATCTGAAGATTGTCCCCACCGTATATTTAACCGTTGTATAGGAGTCACTCACCTTCGCATATACATCCTTGTACGCATAGGAATCCTGGAAGATCCTGAAAATCCTATAATTATACTTCAAAGTAACTATTGAGCCACTGCTTACATTACACTGGCCAGTATATGGTTTCAGATATACTTTGCTTCCACTGACATGCAATTTCCCGCACACTATACAGTAATCAGCGTCACAATGGGTACAATACCACATACCCTCGTAATTACCCTCTACTGCTCCTCCCTGTTCGAAGGCTAATGTCCCATACCTGCCACAACATGAACAATAATTGACAAATGCACTTGTATAATAATTTGAATAATCCTTCAACCCACAAGTACATCTCCCAGTAGCCATCACATAATCTCGAGTCACCTGAATATTATAGGCACCAAGATAACCTGCTATAACTGGCGTCTTAAACTTGAAAATATCACCATAAGTTTCAATACTAGCTGGTAACGTCCCATTCACCTTATACGAATCCAAGACCCTTGAAAACTCTAGGACTAGGAAATCGCATCCAAGGTTCCCTATTGGACTACTAACTGAATTCGGCAGACGACCATAAGCCTTGATGAAATTTTCCACTCTTTTCGCCAGATCCACATAATCATCTCTTGTTAATCTACCCACACCAACACCATTTAAAGGTTTTGGCGCCGGGTTCACCCCCTTTTGGCTTAAAGCCCTAAGCTCCTCTAGGAACTTGTTATAATTAGCCGCCGCCTGCGCCGCTTTACTCTTATCAGAACTTGTAAGATCACTCAAATAGAGGATCATATGACTTACAAAGTACAAGAATTGGGCCTTACTAACTGTGACAGAACCAGAAAGCTTCACAGTCCCTGGAACTTCACCCTTCTCATCTATAAAACTGATGACACCACTCGCACTATTTAGAAGATCCCCTGCTATGGAATTATCACTGAGTATCAACTTTTTCACGTCATCTGATGTTTTACCAGTTGAAGTATTCCCCACAGGAGATGAGGACGCAATCTTCACACTCTTTATTGTCACGGAGTTTGGTAGTCTCTGGTTTTCGTTGTAGAAGTTTATTATCCTTGCGTAGGCGTAAATTAGGCTCTGGTAGTTTACTCGGCCGATTGTTGTGGTGGCGTAGTTTGGTGAGCGTTGGTATGTTTCCATGTATTTTTTGATGTTTTGTGCTGTTTGTAGGTATGTTGTTTTTGTGAGTGTTCCGGTTGCTGTGGTCTTTAATGGATCTGTTGGTGGTTTATAATTATTGATAGGTATGCTTGTTTTTTGGTTGGTGTTTAGGTTTATTGTTGTGGTTGTTGCTGCGTAGAGGTAGTCGTCTAGTGTTATGTTTTTGTTGTTTACTGTGACCTGAGATGGTATTTTACCATTTTGATTTACATAACTTGCTATTACCTTGGAAATAGTGGATATTTCATTGTATGATAACTGGGGTGTTGGTGTGTTTGGTATGGTGGTGATTTTCACATTTTTTATTGTCACGGAGTTTGGTAGTCTCTGGTTTTCGTTGTAGAAGTTTATTATCCTTGCGTAGGCGTAAATTAGGCTCTGGTAGTTTACTCGGCCGATTGTTGTGGTGGCGTAGTTTGGTGAGCGTTGGTATGTTTCCATGTATTTTTTGATGTTTTGTGCTGTTTGTAGGTATGTTGTTTTTGTGAGTGTTCCGGTTGCTGTGGTCTTTAATGGATCTGTTGGTGGTTTATAATTATTGATAGGTATGCTTGTTTTTTGGTTGGTGTTTAGGTTTATTGTTGTGGTTGTTGCTGCGTAGAGGTAGTCGTCTAGTGTTATGTTTTTGTTGTTTACTGTGACCTGAGATGGTATTGTGCCTGTTTTTGATGCTTGATCAGCTATTATCTTCGAGGCGTCGGATATTTCATTGTATGTTAACTGGGCCGCCGAGGCGCTGTTTGTAAATATTAGGAGTGATAGTAGGGCTATTATCCATAGTAACCTTTTCATGATAAACACCACTAGCCACTTACTAACAAAAAACTGTTATATAAACCTTATCATTTTTTCGCGGCCTATACGTGACATTCTCCCAATTTTAGAAAAAATAATACAAAAAAAATTCCAAGGTTTTTCATATTTTTCCACCACCTCATAGAGAGATTGGAAGATTTAGTGGGGAAGAGCTAACCTAGCATATTCGGGGGGTTTATAAGGTTGCCTCTTATTTTATCATTCCCATAGGCTCCTTATCTCCTTGAATATTTCTTGTATCTTTGAATCTGGAACGTTCCCGATAAATTTAGGGGCTGGGTCCTGTCCAGCCACTTGATATGGGAATTCAAAGAAAGGCGAATAACCGGGTTCATAAGGGGCTGAGTGGAATAAAATCGCCCTATGATTTTTTATCCTCTTTTAACCACTCTTCAACTGGTTTCTTATCCCTTTCATATAATACTCTGACCCCTATAACATCGGCCCCAGTTTTACGCGCCTCATCCACAACTTTATAAGCTTCACGGCATTGGCATCAACAACAATTAGATCCAAGTCAACCCCATATTTACGCTCTAAGGTTGTGAAATACCTGTATGGGGTGTCACAGTACTGATCAGGGTAAGCCTTGGTGGTTGTTTGAACCACTATCTTCTCATGTACGCTGAAATATACTGGTTGAACCCCGATTACCACCCCTCACCCCTCTTTAGGGGTCTTATAGGCGCGCTACCAAGGATGGTCCCAGGGCCCTTGTAGGGCATTATATGAGATGTGAACCTGTCACATGGCGCGTAACAGTCTATAACATGTCTTGCTAAATATTCTTCTGCTTCAGCCTTCCCGGGGGTGTCTCCACAACCAACAACCAGTGAATGCTGTGGGGACTAGGACATTCACCCCATGAGTGTCTATCGCCTTCCATGTATTTTCATCAATCCTAATCGCATGTGAGGGGGCCAACTTGCTCACATCAACTTCAAAAATAAAATTTCCTTTATCATCAGGTGCGAAATAGCTTCCATTGATTTTTTAAAGTCACATTGGTGGCTGGTATAACTGTAACATTTGCATATTTCATCAGTTCACGTACCCTAGCACCTTCCATCCAAGGCACAAGCTCACTATAATTTTTTTGGCCTGTGATCTGGGGGGACATCCACGTTATAGTTTGATGCCCTGTCCCTTATGACCCTATCCACTTGCGTGACAACGGTCTCCCCCGGAGAAACCTCAATATAGGAAGTGCCAACCACAATATATGATGCATTGGAAGGGCTCACCTCCAAGTCACTGAAAGAATCCCTTTTCACAGATCCTAACGCTAAAAAGAACGAAATAACAATAAAAATACAAACAATTAAAAGTAAAATTATCTTCTTGTAACGCAAACCCCTTATCCTCCCACTACATTCAATCCATTACATACTAATAAACATTATGGGTTCCCCCCACTTCACATGATTAAAGCTTTTATTCAAGGTCAATTACTGTGACATTGGGGAGTTGTACTCACCATAAGACCACACTTTGCACCCCAGTAGGTGATCCTTTTTTTATCTCCATATAAATCATCAACCACACTCAAAATTAGGAGAACTGGCAAGATTTTAACGGACCCCCCAGTGCTTGGTATTCTCTCTGGATTATCTTCTTGTAAACCCAATTGACACAAATCTACGCTTATTCCCCGGCGCATAGAAAGATTAGAAAATGCAGAAACGTGGTGGGGAGTGTAGATTCTGATAAGTTCTACATCTGCGGGGGCACCCCCCACGGGTATTATGTGCGGATCCCCATCGGGGTCAAAATTTATGTGTTAAAATTTAGCATGTTTTTTTATTTAGTATAACCCTTGTTGGGTTAACTTCGCCACTCCCGTTAAAGTTCATATTATCCCCAATTTTATTATTACAACTGGTTATTTGGGTATATGAAAGCATTCCATAGTTTAGTTTTTTTAGCTGATCTTGGCCATGAACCTTAGCTTTTGTAAATTAGATCTAGAGTTTTTTTGGCCCCTTTTTTCTTTTATGGGATAAACCTGGTGAAGACAATTTTAGCCAACTACTGGAACATGGGATTATCCTATTTTCTTGAAACGCCCTTTGGTCATATTATGCCGTTGAGTATTCCCATCACTACTAGTATGGATTTTTTTCGTCTTTGTCGATTCCCATAGAAGACTCGGCAACTTATATTTTTTTGAAATTATGAGCTTCTGAGTTATATTCTCCTAAAAAGTCTGCAACTACTCTTGGGTCTTCTAAAGGATTCTTTCCTAATAGATTTACAAATTCAGGGTTTCTAGTCACTACCGTGGCGAGATGACCTCTGAAAACCTCCTGAGCAGATCCCAGAGAATATTCCACCACATTCTTCACCTGATTTGCCATTTCTATTACATCTTCCGGGTCAGTTTTTTGCCATCAGCCAATGATACAACCTCAAAAAACCCAAATAGGCGCTCCTACAAGGTTAAACATTCACTCTCAGTAAACCGGTTCTAAGTGCCACTTTCACCCCCCCAAAAAAGATTATCAAAAAAATTATACCAGCAGTTTATTCTTTGATGTAATTTTTCTACCCCAAATGGAAAACGGTAAAATCAGCCCCTCTGGTGTGGGGGCTTCATAGTTCATTGACCCTTCCCTCCAAAGGCACTATCCAAAAAAACCATAGAACTTGCAACATTTGCCAATACTCACAAGATCATCTCGGCATTTCACCTATAACCTCGGCTTTCAACCTTGATTATTAATTTCTTCTCTGTGACCTTCTTGTAAAGAGTGGCGTCCCAGTGAGGACACCCGTAACCTGCCAGTGAAGGGTGCTGATAGCAGGCCTTGGAGTGGTGGTGATCGTCAGCAGATAGTTTCAATTCCATGGGGGGCTCCATCATCTTTTCTTTATCATCTCTTTGAGTTCAGCAACCTCCCTTTTAAGGTCCTCTATACCCCTTTCAATGTCCTCGATTCTTTCATGGACTCTCCTTTCCTCCTCGGGGTTCTTCACAAACCATGAGACCAGGGAAGCTGTGAGGAACCCACAAAGGTAATTCCTACCAGCATGAGGATGCTTGTTATGACCTTGCCATAGATGGTTGTTGGGGATATCACAACCTCTCCCGCAATTGTCGTTGTGAGGCTGTGCCAGAAAGAATCCAAGGGGTCGTGGAGGGATCTGTTAACTCCTGATTCAACCGTGTAGAAGAACAGTGCACCGCCCACAATTGCAAAAAGCAGTATGCCCAATGCCTTGTCAAGGTGCGTATCCACTAGGAAAGTGAAGAACTTCTCGAGGTATTTCCTGAAGAGGGCGAGCACCTTCATAACTCTTATGATTCTTATAAATCTGAAGACTCTGAAGAAGCGCACAGGGATGAATGCGAATACATCTGGCCAGTTTTCCCTCAAGAACTTCTTACGATTATCAGCCCTTTTGAGGTTTACTGCGAATTCGATGAAGAGGATGATGCATAGAATAAGGTCAAATTGGTCTATAGCATTAACAATCGTGGTATTTGATGGGTAGAATGAGATGTAGCTGAGGAGCACTATGTCAAGGGTTATGAGGACTAGAAGGGTGAGGTCCTTGGCTCTTATGAGCTTTCTGTAATCCATGAAGATCCCATTATTAGAGTTGTGTTTGGTGGTTGAAAAATATTTTGCAGTCCCGAGTTTTTTAGTTTTACCATGGATCCAATGTTCGTTATAGGATAGTATAGCGAACAAAACTACCAAAAGACACACCCCCCACAAACATCTGAAAAAAATACAAAGCTATAAACGACTAAAAAACCCCAAAAAAAGAGAATCGTAACCTTAATATAACACTAACACAGTACCTTTCAATCATGGAGGAGAAAACTTTAAAGAGGGTTGTGATCATCTCATTGATTTTAATTATTGCCATAGTTACTTACACTTTTACCCATGAATCCAATGATAAAAACACATTCTCCGGAGAATATTTTTCCTTCAAGATACCCGAAGGAATGGAAATTACCAATCACGCACTCAACCTTACTGGAGCATGTCGTGAAATAGTGTTACTCCGAAAAGATGACGAATATACTATATCAGTAGCTGTTTTTGATAATATTAGTTTAGAGGATCTTGAAGCGAATAACACCGGCATTTTTTATAAAAGAAGTACTGTAGGAGAAGTCACGTGTGATACATACTACAATCCAGATACCAAAACAACTTTTTACTATTTTGAAATGAATGGGAAGGTTTTCCTAGTAACATTTTCCCCTATCCACGGAACCTATGATGCTGAAGACATTATAAAATCCCTAGAATTAAAAAAATAAATAATTTCTCTTTTTTCTTCTTATTTTTTTAATCCTGCAGTAAGAAAAATCTCTTAATGGTTAACTCCCACCCCCCACACGCTCTAAAGAATCCCCCTCTAAAAAAAGAGATAATAATCAAGCAACCCCCATCCATCCATTATTTGGTGAGCTGGCTTACACAACCACTGCAACCCCTATCCACACATATACTCCACCCCCCATTCACATTTACAAAGAGATCAACTAAGGGAAACTATCACACAAACCATAGAAAAAATAAGTCAAGTGACAAAAAACAACGGCTAAATATTATCCAAAAATGTGGAACTGAAAATCCTCATGGTACAATATCACGGATAAACCCTAAAAATAAACACGACGAGTCAAAAAAAGTCCTATGATCATCCCTCAAAATTTCCGACAGACCCCCCAAGGTCAACAAAAATGCTTATGTAATACTGATTACACATTCTATGTAAATATAAACTATGGTGGTTTCATGGTTTACTGCTGGAACTGTGGGGAAAAAAACCATGACTATGCAAAATACTGCATCAAGTGCGGCAAACCCCTCATCCACGAAGATGACATTGAAAAAATCCTCAAGAAGGAAAAAGAAACCCCAACTAAGGATTCCCACACCAAGTTTAAGGATATCAAACTTACAGGAGATAACATTGAAAACCTAGAAAAACTCACCACCGAAAACCTCCAGAAAGACATGAACACCCTTAAAGAATGCAACAGCAAGATCCTCCAAATTGCAAAAAAACTCAACGGAACCAAAATCAAAGAAGAAGACTTCAATACCATGATGGAGAAACTCATAACAGACATACGTTCAGAACTAAAAGCCCTCAACAAAAAACTCATCTGCATCAGCCCCGCTGTCATGATAGTCACAATCTCATCCCACGGATATAACCCCCGCAATGTAACCGTTAAAACCGACATTGATAAAGAAAAAATGGAAGATTACATGAACATGTTCAGGACTAAAAAAATGAAAAGCCTCCCCAGCACGCCTCAAAACATAGAAGGAGCCTCATGGACAGAACACTGCCCCGTCTGCAAAAGAGGACCCCTAAACCCCTACACCGAGAAAAAACTTATGGGACTTGTAACCAGGAACGGCTACCGCTGTAGTGAATGCGGCGCAGTATTCATCAGAAAAGGTGACAAATATTCCCTCGAAAAAGTCTCAAACACAGAAAACGATACATGGAAAACCTATGCCCGACAAGCCCTCAGTGAAAGGGAATGGACCAGAATAGCCCATGGTGGAATGTCCGACGCCCTCCAAAAGAAACACGACCTGAAAAAGTGGCTTGCCGATGCCGCCAGTGGAAAGATCAACTTCAAAGAACCCGAATCCCCAATTATCCTGAAAAAGGACGAGAAAGCAGTCCTAGTCCTCGACGAAGTCACCTTCTGGGAGCCAAGGGCCGTACGCCAGACACGTGGACTCTACGGCGGACCAACCATAAGGGTTGCGAAGGGAGTTTCCTTCCGCCTCGGGGGAGTGCAAGCTCAAAGCGAATCCCATGAAGAACTGAAACAAATCGACAAAGGAATTCTAACCCTGACAACGCGGAGAATAATATTTACAGGTGAAAAACGCACCATAAATATCGACTTGAGAAAAATCCTCTCCATAGAAGCACACAATAATGGGATAGCCTCCCAAAGAGAGAACAAACAAAAAACAGAATACTTCCTCAACACCAACAACACACAAATCAACATCACAGTCAGAGGAAACCATTACACCATTCCCGTAACAGGTGAAGTGCTAAAAAGCATAATTGAAGGAATGATAAAACAACTACAATAAGACCATAAGCAACCAAACTGGAAAGACAATCCCAAATTGCACTAAAAAAGAATCCAAAAAAAGATCACCCCACAAACTTTAAGCTTACTATCCTCAGAAAAACCCCCAATATTCCACTTCCACAACAATTCATAATTCCTAGATGAAGAATATGTTCTGAAGATCACACCAAAAAAATTTCTTTACACAAAATAGAAGATACCCCATAGACATTAAAAAATGCTCTCTTGTAAAATATCGTATCCCAGTCAGAAACTTCCAAAATATTCCCTAAAAACCCCTTAAGAGTTATTAGCTTTTGAAAAAACGATGAAAGAGTATCTAATCCTAATGAACGCAAGGGAGGACAGATAAACTTCTAACAGTTATTGGGGGCAAATCCATCCCATAATATCCCCATACCATCCATTCATCTAAACTCTGAAGAAATAACATATCACCCATCGGATAATATAACATCCTCCCACATACAGCAGACACGTTAATCTTCTGCACTGCTAAGATCCTGCCCTTTGAAGTATGGGCTGATGAATAGTACTGTTATTATTGCTAGTATAATCACGAGGATGAGAACCAGTAAGTATTCGGTCATGGCCTGGCCGGACTCATCCCTTGAATTCATGTTACACACAACCCCTAATAGTATTAGAGTTTCTTTTCTTATATAAGTTTATTTTCAAAAATTAATGTGGGGGCTTTTTTGGGGGTTAAAGAGCACATTTATTCTCGCATTCCCTTATTGTCTGGTGGGTCGAGTTTCACCTTATACAAAAAAGTCCAGCACCCTGTAGGGGGATGGAGGCCTATTGGAGTCCTTTTTTTTCAAGGAATATGGGGTGGTGGCAAAGTCTGTATGCGCCTAGGTAAGATTGATCTTAATCTCTTTATGCTAAGTAAAAAAAGGTATAAAATAAATGTTTTATATAAACAATACCATGGTAAGTATTGACTTTTATGGTGGGGTAGATGAAATCGGTGGGAACAAAATCCTGCTGACCGATACTAAATCATCCATTTTTCTAGACTTCGGCATGAGCTTCTCAAGGGCAAATCAATTTTTTTCTGAATTTTTACAGCCTCGAAAGGCTAATGGCATTCTAGATTTTATTGAATTCGGGCTCCTTCCATGTATAAAAGGCATATATAGAGAAGATTATTTGAGGCACTGCGGACTCCCCTATGAAGAGGAGCCGTCCGTTGAAGGCGTTCTGATAAGCCATGCTCACATGGACCACTCAGCATACATCCACCATTTAAGGGAAGACATCCCAATATATGTAACCCAAGAATCCTATCTCATTCTAAAAGCCTTGGAAGAGACCAGCAGAACCCCATTCACAGAATTAATCCACCTAAAAAAGACATTCCATTTTATCCCCAAGAAAAGAAACGAAGGTTATAAAAGATTACAGGGAAAACCCGCCCAGATAAAAAGGGATGTTAAAGTGATAAAACCATATAAAAATTTTGAAATCGGAAATTTCAAAATAAAAAGCGTGTCAGTTGACCATTCCCTCCCAGGAGCATGTGGATACATCATCGAAAGCGATGACGACACCATAATATACACCGGAGACCTCAGATTCCACGGCAGAAGACCAAAAACAACAAAAAAGTTTGTAAAAAAAGCTAAAAGGCCAATCCAACAATTATGATCTCTGAAGGCACCAGAATAACCGAAAAAGAGAACTTAACAGAAGAAGACATAGAAAACGAGGTTATCGAAAAAATTTCCAACTTCAATGGACTCGTTATCGTCGACTACCCCATAAGAGACCTAGACAGACTTTTAACCTTCTACAAAGCCGCAATCAACACAGACAGAACCCTAGTTATAAACTGAAACAAGCATACATCCTCGACCTATTCCATGGAAAAGACTATCCCAAAACAGAAGATGTTGCAATCTACATACCAAGAAAAGACTGGGGCCTTTTAGGGGACGAATCATTCGCATGTTTCAACGGGAACTGGCTCTCTAAAATCGACCCATACCATCTAAAACTGGACTATGATAATGGGAAAGAGATTTCCTGGACCGAGAAAACACCATCACATACAAAGACCTTAAAGAAAACCCTGACAAATACATATTCCGATGCGACTTCTTCGAACTAAAAGAACTTATCGACATAAAAACCAGAAAACGGAATCTACATAAGATCCACAACAGAACCCTTTGACGAAGAAATGATACTAGACTATAAAAAAGTGAAAAACTGGCTCGACCATTTCAACCTCCCACTTATAAAAAAGGGAATGCACGCCTCCGGACACGCCAATGGCCTTGAAATATCAGAAATGATAAGAGAAATAGAACCCGAAAAGATCTACCCCATACATACAACCAAAAAAGAAGCATTCGACAAACTAAACGACGATGGAATAAAAGTCGTCCACCCAATCCCAACAAATAATCATCTCAATCAAAACCCCTCTTACCATCAAAAAAAGCATGACACCTTAAATCCAAAACCTTATCCAAACCTTCCACAAATTCATCACCAATTAATATTTAACGAAACTCCAACTAAACAAGGTAACCCAGAAAATATCATCGACGCTGGGGCCTAGACTGCCGAAACATGTGAACTATCCAAATGTAAAAAATAAAAACTGTATTTTAAAGAATAAAATACTCAATAGGATATTAACCAAAACAGGATGAAAATCTAGATAAACCATTCAAAGCTATGTAAAGGGTGTAGACCAACTATTTTAACTATAGGATCACCAGGTGGTTCCCGATTAGAATATTGATTTGAGGGTGCTGTCAACTTAATACATTCCCTATAATCCTTATTCTGCTTCAATTTTATACTTGCTAGATGGCTGTCTTCATGTTTCCATGCTCTGTAATCGGGAATGGACAAACTAGGCTTTGATCTATGCTAGAGTACTTTTTTTGGGAAGTGGGTGTTAGAATTTCTCAGCTTTCCAACAGTCCCTGGAGATATCCTGTACCCTACAAAGAACCTTCTATCATCCTGCTAATAAGAAGAATCCATCGCAAACTTTAAATTCTTAACATTATATTTAAAAAGAAAAAATCTTTTTATAATTTTATAGATTTTTTAACAAAGGTGCATTTATGTGAGTTCCCATTAAAGTCATTCATGGTTAGATATAGGATACACTATTGGAATATGGGTACAGGGGGCTACAACCCTTGATCGCATTAATTAGCCAAGGATATATACGCATAACACATTAATTTTAAATGAGTATAAATGAAGAAATATATTTGAGTGGGGAACTGTGCTTTAAAATAGACGGAATCGTATGGAAATAAATAACATGATTCAGATAAGAAACATTCATCACATTTAAGATTCTGGCAGAAATCAGAACCGAGAAGGAAAAAATATCTGTTCACCATATGAGGACTCAAATCCCTTGAATAACATAACCGAAGCATCTTGTCAGATATTTTCTTATAGTTCACAGGATCATTTCTTTTTGATGCGCTTATAATGGAATTAATTACTCTATCAAAGGAATGCATACCATCATCTTCCAGGAAATACAGCCCTGTCAGCTGGAAAGAGTAAGCCACGTTAACATCAACCGGAAGTATATCATATTTAATGCCTTCAATGTCCCGCAGAAAGAATGAAGCTGATTTGTAGAGATAAATTTCAACCTAGCCAGTTCTTTGAAGATTATCTCAATATTTCCACTGTTATTCATGATAAAATTGAGAAAAGATTCGGGATCGTATTTTTTATATACATCAATAAAAGCGTCCGTAGGTGAAGCCCCCCTTTTTCCAGTCAATTTAAGATCATCACGGGTGTAATACTGTTGGTGACCATAAGCCTGCAGTACGGACTGTACCAGTTCACCGGCATGCTTTGATCTGGATAAAAATTTATGGTTGACACCGAGATACATTAAAGTTACCCAGACCGGAATAACTACCGATGAAACATCTCTCTGCTGGTCAATGATGGTATATGCAAGACGATTCAGAATTTCAGAAGCATCAAAACGCCCATCAGAATCCTTTTTTACTATATTGGTTCTATAAATTTCTTAAATTTATCTCCTTTTTCATAGTATTCGATAAAAATTATCCCAGCATTGAACATGTAAATGAATACAGCATTATTATTTATATAATCTCAACAAGTATAAGAACACCAGGAATTAAACTGTAAATTTATTCAACAGGGATTGAAAAATTGCTATTCAAACAAAAATTACGCGAATTTCAGAGTACATACTAATACTTTATTACATAATTATAATATGGAATGTATATAATATGAGCAAGATGCACTTTCAGGATGAAAACTATGGACTATCCAGATGGACCTGTAAAAATCCAAGGAAAGATGAGGGTTCATGGCCCCTGAAGCCATACAGGGAATGTGGCTGTATGCTGAGTGCCGATGCCAGTGCATATCCGCAATGCGGTGCCAGACAGATGAGTGCTACTGAGGAGGTATGGGCGTGCCTCTGCCTTCTGGGTATAATAATCTTCATTCTTGCTTCACTTTCCTCCAGCTTTATGAAGGTGTTCATGTATGAGGATCCGCCTCTGTCATAGAAGACCTGACAGGACCTTCAGATAAGGGGGCATTATTTCACTCTCTGTGCACGGTGCACCGGCATATACACAGGGGATATGATATGCTTCATTCTTTTTAAGGCTCTTCCACCCTGAACATGACCTTTATTCGGTCCTCACCGGGGCACTGATAGTCCTTCTAACCTTCACCGACGACTTCACCAAGTTCTTGGGGTTACCGTGAAAAATAAATTAGGTTCACAACCGGTTAGTTGTCGGTGCCGGCATGGTGACCCTGACCACGGCCTTCAAGTTCTTTTTTCCTGGGTGATCTGACCATTCTCCAAGGAGTGATGTTTCCCCGAGTGATCTAGGATCACTATCACTAGATTATATTCTCCAATTAATGACCATAGGAACTCAAGATCAGCTAAAATCCATTCAGGAAAGCTTAGACCGATGTTTGCCAAAATATAAGTGAGTTAAGCACTTCACAATGAATTAAATTTTATAAAGGAACTTGTGGGCTTGAAGAAGGTGAAGTGGGAAATTTTTCTAGTTATTCATCATAAAAGTAGTCGCTGTTATTTAGGATCCTTGAAGATATAACAAGTGAGAGGGTGGATCCACGTGAAATATTCGATATAAGGGACTGGAAGGTCAATATAAGGAAGGGTAATTCCATATTAAGTTTCAGGATGGGTGAAGATAGGATCCTTCTCTCATATAATGGCAGGTTCGGCAGGAGCACAAGGTGCAGGTCCTATTCCCTACCATTCAAACCAGACTATTCAATACTCGTGGATGTGGGTGAGTGCACCTACTTTATACACCTTGATGCCAAGTACCGTTCCACCGTGAAGGTAGAGGACTTCTATGAGGACATTGACATCAGGGACTCCTGGGAGGAACTTGAGAAGGACTACAAGGATGGTGATGTCTACAAGATGCACACCTACAAGGATGCCATACTACACAGCAGGGGGGCCTACATACTCTACCCCGGCTCAAGGGAGGTTGTATTCCATGAGAATGGTGAACATGAGATCCCATCTGTGGGTGCCTTCCCACTGAACCCTGCAGGGAGTGAAGATGAAGAGAGGAGGCTTAGAAATTTCCTTGAAGCTGTCATAAGAAGCTTAATGGAACGTTGAACTTTCAGCAACCCGAGATCCGAAAAAATATAGGGATTATGCAAGAGGGGGTCGCTGACTCTCCTGGCACTCCAAGGTTCCACCATTAGTCCCGGTTATACTAGGATTCTCTTTTGTCTGTGTTTATCATAAAGTTTTTGCCATAGTCATTGGCTTGTTCGGGGGTGTTGTGCTTGATTTCTCCTGTACTGGGGTTGCTGATGCCATTACAAGTTCAGTGTCCCAGATGTTGGCTGGAACTTAGTTCGCTGAAGTTGGTTCGCTATTATGGTATCCCCCTACTAACCTGGGGGTCCAGTTAAAGTTTTTAATCCTTCCAAGGTCTTTTGGGGGGTGTGGTTTTTCTATCACTTGGGAACATTACTTATCTGAATACCATAGTGTGTCCTTTTTTTGGCGTCTTATCATCTGCCTTTATAGCATTTTATCATCTTTGAAAGCTTTTTTGCCTGGGGTCAACCTTTTAATTTTTTTATGGGTGGTGTAGGTTATTGTGGGCTGTTTAGATTTTTTTTGTATGTTGGTCTTTTTGTATTAATGATTGTCTAATTGATAATAAATTTTTGTGACTATAGTCACTGGTGATTGTATACATTTGTGCATCCAAAATAATATCAGAAAAAAGATAATCTGGGGTGTGTGCAAAATGCGAATTCCCCACCCACTAATATTTAAAATTATAAGCTTCTCATTGGCATTCTTACTTTTCACCCCCGCTTATGCAACATCAGCTAATCAAGATGTTACAGTCACTGTAACAGAAATCATTCAGATAGAAACACTCTGGAATGGGAAAGAAACAACTAATCCATTCACCTTTAACGTGTATGTAGGATCATGGGGTGAATACTACTGGCCGGGAGGACCAAAGGGACTACAAATCAAAAGCCTATCAAACGTGCCCATAGACTTATATGTAAGAGCAGAAGGAGATCTAAAAGGTCCGGGAGGAACCATACCAATAGAGAATCTTAAATATGCAAACTACGGGTCAGGATTGCCAAAAACACCCTTCCAAAAAGACTATGCCCTCGTGAAAAAACACTGGAAAGTTGAAAACTTAACCGAGGCGACCATACCAATAGACCTCTACCTCAACATACCACCAGGCACGCCACCCGGCATCTACTCAGTTAAAATATATCATATAGCAGTAAAATCACAATAATACTAACCCCCCACACTTCCACACCAGACAATATTATCCACCAAAAAAAGGAGGATAATACTCTAACAGCCTATTTACCATCACCCCCACCCGCAGATTAATTAGCAACTCGTCCCATCCTATCGTATGGATGCTTCAAATGAGGACCTGATAGTGTACCATGTAGTTTTTCATCTCCACAGGCCCAGAGGATCGTCCCTAGCCCCCCAATCCTAATTTAACACTTACTACAATGATTTTCCTTAAAAATAATACCATTTCTCCTATTTTATAATGTCTAAAACTTTCTAGATAAAGTTAAATAGTAGATAATATAATATAATCAGTATAAAATATGGGGGGTGAAAAATATTAGAAAACTAGCAATCATAGTATCACTGCTTCTCATTTTTTTAGCTATTGGAACAGCCTCTGCAGCAGATGATACACCAAACACCTTCATCAATGGGACAGTAACCTGCTGCAACAGTACAGAACCCATCCAGGGAGCCACAGTAGATGTGAAATCCCCCACAGGGTCGAGCATAGCATCAAATATAACAGGCCCAGATGGAACATATAACATATCATTCTACTCAGAAGACAACACACTAATAGTTTCCGCAATAGCACCAGGACATATAATACCCACAGAAACTATAAACCTGGATGAAACCCGCTCAGCCGAAGTAAACTTCAAACTTGGAACACTCACACTAACAAAAGGATCCTGGGACACAATAGGCCTCGACCACAATAACCCGGGGACAGGCCCAAACCAATACCTTATACAAGTACGCATTACCAATAATGCCCTTACAACAGCCACAAATGTAACAGCCAACCTCACATGGACAACCACCAACTTATACATAGACCTTGCACCAGGTGAAACCCCAATAAAAAACCTTGGAGACATACTAGCCGGTGCAACCGTAGACGTATTCTACCTCATAGAGATACAAAGAACCAGCCTAGCATATGGAGCTTCAAGAAATTACACTGTGACAGCCGCCGGTACAAACACAGGGACACCAGACACAATAACAGGCACACTATATGTGGAAGGATTAATGTCACAAAACCGTAATAGGATAATCAGCATAACAGCCAGCAACAACACCCCAGCAATAGGCGACATAATAGCCATAACAATGACATCAGCCACAGCCTCACGATATGATATTGTTAACCTGCCACTGGCATATGATCCAAGGATACTACAGCCACTAAACGTTACAACAACCTACGGGACGAACACAAACAATAACATACGCCTCGACAGCCCAGGAAAAACCAATTTCGTCTCAGTATGGTACTTCAAAGTCATAGGGACTGGGACAACACAATTATATGGTATTATAACAGACCAAAGCGGCCAAAGCTTCCACTACAACGCAGACTACGGCACAAACGTAACAATAACAGCAGAGGAGCTCGCAGACCTCGGCATAATAAAAGTTGTAAACAACACAGCACCTAACCTCAACGAACTCGTAAACTTCACCATAACAATAACCAATTACGGACCCAACAATGCAACAGGAGTCATCGTAGAGGACCTACTACCAACCGGACTACTATTCCAGACAGCCACAGCATCCAAAGGAACATACACTCCAGCCAACGGTACCTGGAATGTGGGCACACTCAACTACCTTGAAACAGCAACACTAAACATCATAGCACGCATCACCCAGACAGGAACCATTATCAACAGGGCGAATGTTACAAGCGACATCACAGACCCCAACCCAGTAAATAACAATGCAACAGCAACCCTAAATTCCCCACCAGCATCCGACCTGGCCATCGCAAAGACAGTGGACAAAACAGAACCATACATAGGAGAAAACATACTCTACACAATAACAGTATACAATGCAGGCCCAGATAACAACACTGGCGTTGTAGTCACAGACCTAATGCCAGCTGGCCTCCAATTTTTAAGCTACACCGCATCACATGGAACCTATGATAACAACACTGACACATGGACCATAGGCAATCTCCAAGCATTCGAAACAGCAACACTAAACATCCTCGTCAGAGCAACCACCTCAGGCACATTCTTAAACAGAGCCTCTGTCACAGGCGACGCATACGACCCATTCACAGGAGACAATAACGCAACCTCCACACTAACAGCACTACCAGTAACAGACATAAAAGTTGAAAAGACAGCTAACCAGACAACAGTAAACTATCTGGATACTGTCAAATTCACAATAACAGTCACAAACATAGGACCAGACGACTCCACCGGAGTCACAGTCGTCGACCTACTACCACCAGGTCTTGAACTAGTATCAGCAACAACATCTCTCGGAATCTACACACCAATAAATGGTGGTGTATGGATAATCGGAAGCTTAGCCAAGGATGCGAGCGCAACATTAGAGATCACAGCAAGGTTGTAACATCTAACACAACACTAACCAACATAGCCAGTGTAACAAAGACCAATGAATTCGACAACAACACAGAAAACGATCATGCCAACGTCACTATAAGTGTGCCAGCGGCAGCAGATCTCACGATCAGTAAGACAGCTAACCAGACAACAGTAAACTATCTGGATACTGTCAAATTCACAATAACAGTAGAGAACCTTGGACCAGACACTGCAACCGGGGTCATTGTAGAGGACTTGCTACCAGCAGGATTTGAATGGATCTCTGACAGTTCAAATGGTTCATACGATCCACTTTCTGGTATCTGGACTGTGGGAGAACTTGCAAACGGAACCATGGCAACATTAGAGGTCATAGCAAAGGTCATGGTATCTGATGTGACTATAACAAATGTAGCTACTGTTACAAGCGACATATACGATCCAAATCTTGACAACAACAGAGACTCCGTGACGATAAAAGTGTCCAAAAAGCCAACACCAAAACCGCCAAAACCACCAAAGCCTGGTGAAGTTCCAATGCAGCCAACAGGAACGCCATTATCCTTAATGGTATTCGCGGTCCTGTCAATTATCGCTGGATTCGCAACTTCAAGAAAAATATAATATTTCCTCTTTTTCTCTTTTCTTTTTTCGTAATATAGAAGATTTCATGAGTGTGCACATTTTTTATCCATCAACTATATATGCTCTTTATTTGAGATAATGATTTTAAGCAGAGGTAATCCTTTGGTGATGTTATGAAGGAACTTTCAAGGAGGATAGTATCACGGATAAACCGTATTTCACAGCCAGTTAAGATAATGCATGTCTGCGGATCCCATGAACATACAATAATGCAACATGGTATAAGATCCCTTCTACCAGGTGAGGTTGAAGTTGTCGCAGGACCCGGATGCCCAGTATGTTGCGTTCCTGCAAGGGAAATTGATGAATGCGTGGAACTTGCAAGACAAGGCGTTACCATCACAACATTCGGGGACATGCTCCGCGTCCCCGGATCTTATGGGTCTCTTGCTGATGCAAAGGCTGAAGGGGCTGATGTTAGAATAGTCTATGGTGTGAACAACGCCGTTGAGATCGCGAGGAACCTCGACCGTGAGGTTGTTTTCATGGCAGCAGGTTTTGAGACAACAGCACCCACAACAGCCTCAGCCCTCCTGGCAGATCCGCCAGAAAACTTTTCAGTTCTTTCATGTCACCGTCTCATACCCCCAGCCCTAAAATTCCTCATAGAATCCGGGGAAGTGAACCTGGACGGTCTTATAGAACCGGGACACGTCTCAACCATAATAGGTACGAGGCCCTATATCCTATTTTCAGAGGATTATGGGATACCCCAGGTTATAGCAGGTTTCAACCCCATCGATGTTCTCCTAGCCGTTTATATGATACTTCGCCAGATTAAAAATGGGGAGGCTAAAGTTGAAAATGAGTATAGGAGGGTTGTCAGGGAAGAGGGTAACCTTAAAGCCCAAGAGGTTATGAAAGAAGTTTTCTATGTTACTAGTAGGGAATGGAGGGGCTTTCCCGAGATCCCAGATTCTGTATATGAGATAAGGGATGAATTCTCAAATTTTAATGCTAGGGAAAAATTCGATATCGAATTAGGGGATGTGATTGAATGTCCAACAGGTTGCATCTGCGGCGCCGTACTAAGAGGTGTTGCAAGGCCTGAGGATTGTTCACTTTTCAGGAGCGAGTGCACACCAACTAACCCTGTTGGTGCATGTATGGTCTCAAGGGAAGGAACCTGTAATATCGCATATCGTTATAGTTCATTTTGAGGATAGGCCTATGAAGGCAATTGCCGTAGACATTGATGGTACTATAACCGACCCAACAAGGAAATTGAGCATACCCGCCCTTAAAGCGTTGAGGAAATCCGAATCCCTTGGAGTGCCCGTTATACTCGTCACTGGGAACATCCTATGCTTCACCAGGGCAGCCTCTGTACTTATAGGAACCTCAGGGGGTCTTGTAGCCGAAAATGGTGGTGTAATATACTCCAATGAGAAAGTGAAGGTACTGGGTGATATTAAAAAGGCCGAAAAGGCATATGAACACCTCAGGAGCTTGTATCCTGTGGAGAAGGTTCAATTTTCAGAGTTCAGAGTCTCTGAGATAGCCATATGGCGGACAGTACCAAAGGATGTTATAAAAGAAGCCCTAAGGGATTTTGACATTGAAGTATATGATACAAAATTCGCAATCCACCTCACAGATCCACGCGTCAATAAAGGCTCATCCCTCAAACTAGTCGCAGAAGACATGGGAATCAAAACAGATGACATAATAGCAATAGGAGATAGTGAAAACGACATCGACTTCCTCAAAGTAGCCGGTTTAAAAGTTGCAGTCGCGAATGCAGACCCCCAACTCAAAAAAATGGCAGATTACGTGACAACCAAAAAATATGGTGACGGAGTAGCAGAAGCACTTGAAAAACTCATATTCCGGGGGGGAGAGATTGTATAATATAGCAGAAAAAACATTCAAAGAAGCCATTAAACACGCCCAGAACGTTGAAATATACATGCAAAAAGAGAAAACATTAGAAGTCAACATCCAAAGGGATAAAATAGACCTTGCAAAGGAACAACAATTAACAGGCCTCGGCCTAAGGGTCATAGAAGGTAAAAGGATGGGCTTCTCCTACACCACAGACATGAACCGTATAGAAGAAACCATAAAAATGGCAATCTCTAATCTGAGGGCGAATGAACCAGATGAAAATTTTAAATTTTCCAAACCAGCACATTATCCCCGTGTGAAGAAAATCTATGATAAAAGCTTCCATGACCTTGAGATTACTGATGCCCATAGATTCGCGGAGAGAATGATACATAAAGTTTTTGATGAAGGTTGCGAGCCCACCAGCGGAGGCTTCACAGCAAGCCACCTCCAAACACTCCTATTAAACTCCAATGGGATTGAAACAGAATACAAGAGCACAGGATTCTCCGCCCACATATCAGTTAACGCCAAAAAAGGCAACCTTAAATCCACAGCCTACGAATCCGACGCATCATGCCTAATGAGCCTAGAACCGGAAAAAATATCAAAGACCGCATGTAGGATAGCTAAAGATTCCATCGGAGGCGAAAGGATAAAAACAGATGACATGAGCATACTACTAGACTACCATGCCATAAACGGCATCCTCGGAACATTCACATCAGCAATAAACGCAGACAACGTCCAACGGGGAAGATCATACCTCGCGGACAAAATCGGAGAAAAAATAGCGAACCCAAACATGAACATATACGATGACGGGAGAATAACAGGAGGCCTCTATTCAGCCCCCATAGACGATGAAGGCACACCATCACAACGCACACCCATAATAGAAAAAGGCGTACTAAAAAATTTCATATACGATCTTTATACAGCCTCCAAGGGAAAAGTTGAAAGTACAGGTAATGGTATAAGACCATCATTCTCAAACATACCAACAGTTTCAACCACCAACATCATCCTAGACTTCCAGGACAAAATAAAAATTGAGGATATTAAAAAAGGCATGCTCATAACTGACGTTCTCGGCGCCCACACAGCCAACCCAATCTCCGGAGACTTCTCACTGGAAGCCAACAACCCATTCCTAATAGAAAAAGGGGAGATAAAATATCCAATAAAAAAAGCCATGATCTCAGGCAACCTATTCAGCATCCTAAAACAGATAAAAATGATAGACTCGAAGATAAGGCAAATAGGAACCTTCATAACACCAAGGATACTCATAGAAACCATAAGGGTCATCGGAGGATAACATACAAAAAACATGCCCACCCTAATATTATACTATGCTAGAAGATTATCATCTTATAAGAGAAAATAAAAAACTTGCACGATTTAAAATAGCAGCATCCATAAAAGCCAAAGACGTGCCAACAGACAGACTATGGGACGAACACGAAAGAATCCGGAGAAAATTCAAAGAATACTACAAAAAACAGACAACAGGCCCCTGTGAAACATCATTCCTAGATTTAAAGATAAAAATAGCCGATAACATATTCAGATCATGCCACTTCTGTGAAAGACGCTGCCATGTTAACCGCAGAAAAGAACCAGGATACTGTGGCGTACTAGAAGCCAGGATAGCATCAGAATTTTTACATTTTGGAGAAGAGGCGCCCCTCGTCCCAAGTCATACAATATTCTTTTCAGGTTGCACATTCCACTGCGTATTCTGTCAAAACTGGGACATATCCCAAAACCCACAAGGGGGCGTCCACATAAAACCGGAAAAACTTGCAAATATAATAGATAAAAAAAGACTAAGAGGATCATTCAACGTCAACTTCGTAGGGGGCGACCCCACACCCAACCTCAACTACATCCTAAAAGTCATATCAAAATGCAAAGAAAACATCCCCATAATATGGAACAGCAACTTCTACATGTCAAAGGAAGCCATGAACCTACTAGACGGCATCACAGACCTATACCTGACAGATTTCAAATTCGGGAACAACAAATGCGCCAAGAAACTAGCAGATGCGGACAACTACTGGGAAATAGCCACAAGGAACCACCTACTAGCCAAAAAATCAGCCAATATGATAATAAGACACCTAATACTCCCAGGACACATCGAATGTTGCACAATACCCATACTATCATGGATAGCCGACAAACTAGGCAAAGACACGCCAATCAATATAATGGGACAATACAGGCCAGTATACCATGCCCTAGAATACCCAGGAATAGACAGATATCCCACAAGAGAAGAAATCCACCAGGCAAGAGAATATGCAAGGGAACTAGGCCTCACCACCCTACTATAGGCAGGGGGATGAAATTGAATATCATAATAACAGGAAAACCAGGAACCGGTAAAACAACACTAATCAAGAGGATAAAAAATCACCTGGAAGAGAAAGGGGCTAGGATAGGTGGAATATTCACACCAGAGATAAGAGAAGGCAAAAAAAGGACCGGATTCGAGATAATAGATATAATGACCGGTGAAAGGGGTATACTAGCGAAAAGAGGAGCCCCAGGGCCGAGAGTAGGATCATATGGTGTTAACCTTGAAACGATCAAAAAAGTGGGCACACCAGGCATAGAAAGGGCCATAAGATCCGCAGATTATATCATAATAGATGAGGTCGCGCCAATGGAACTTAAAGACCCCCAATTCATGATTAAAGTAGAAGAAGCCCTCTCAAGCGACAAAACCGTGATAGCGGCCTTCCACAGGAGACTAATCCAGAACATAAAGGATAGGGGAGACGTGCAAATATTCGAAATCAACCCAAAAAACCGTGAAATAATATACAAGAAACTAAAGAGTATAATAGGGGGAGAATAATGGAATGTGACGATTACGGGCTTACAAGAACCCTTGAAAGGGAAAATCTAAACTTAAACCCCCTACAAAGGGGGGGTGTCCTCCCAGCAGAGGCCCGTGAAGCACTCTACGAATTTTCAGACGGTTACAGCATATGCGATTATTGTGAAGGACGACTAGACCAGATAAAAAAACCAGACATCAACAGATTCCTCGACGACCTAGCAGATTTCATAAACATTGACCTTGTAAGAACAGTCCATGGTGCGAGAGAGGGAAAATTCGCAGTAATGCACGCCCTCTGCAACAAGGGAGACACAATAATAGTAGACGGGAACGCACACTATACCACACACCTAGCAGCCGAAAGAAACCACCTCAAAATCATCGAAACACCAAACAATGGACACCCAACATTTGAAATAAAACCAGAAACCTACAAACAAACATTAGAGGATGCCATCGACAAGACCGAGATCAAACTAGCAGTCTTAACACACGTCGATGGAGACTACGGAAACCTCACAAACGCAAAGGCCATAGCATCCACCTGCAAAAAACTAGGCGTCCCACTACTACTAAACTGCGCATACTCCATGGGTCGAATGCCAATAGACGCCAAGGATATAGGGGCCGATTTCATCGTTGGCAGCGGACACAAGAGCATGGCAGCCTCCGGGCCCATAGGAGTCCTTGGGATGACCAGCGAATGGGAAGACACCGTACTTAAAAGATCCGAACGCCACGAAAAAAAGGAAATAGAAATGCTAGGGTGTACAAGTAGGGGCGCTCCAATCGCAACACTCATGGCATCATTCCCACACGTGAAAGAGAGAGTCCAAAGATGGGATGAAGAAGTTAAAAAAACAAGACACTTCGTAAAAGAAATGGAAAAACTGGGTGAAATAATACAATTAGGGGTTAAACCGAAAGAACACGACCTGGTAAGATTCGAAACACCCATATTTGATAATATAGCACGTTCACATCCAAGGAGGGGATTCTTCCTATATGAGGAGCTTAAAAGGAGGAGGATAGTTGGTATAAAGAGGGGTCAGACACGATGGTTCAAATGCAGCGTATATTCCATGACCATGGAACAGATAGAATACATAATCAACACCTTCAAGGACATCATAAAAAAATACCAGCCCTAGATTATAGGAAACTGTATCTCCACAGCATCCCCATGATAAACCTCCCTGGGCGAGCCTATAACATCTATATTATTCTCCTCAACAAAGCCTATAAGGGACTCATAGGCAGCCCTCCTCCCAGAACCCTCATAGAATGTGTATAAAACCCTATGCCCAGGGATCCTCACAATATTCACACGATCATCACCCTCAACCTCCTCCTCCAAGGGGAACCCCACATCATATCTTCCCTCCTCTTTAAGGGGGCCAGTATAGAATATCACAAAACCAGAACCCCCAATCTTGGCATTATTCGCCTTAAGCCATTCCTCAAGTTCCCTGAGCAGCTTACTGGTCCTCTTAAAACAGCCAGTATAACTTATAACAGCTATAAGCTCATCAGGTACCATTTTAGTTTTTATCATGAGAAAACACCCAAGAGGGGCTTAGGTTTTTTGACGCCGGGACTGGGATTTGAACCCAGGAGGAGCGAAGCTCCACGGGATCTCAAGTCCCGCGCCTTACCTGGCTAGGCTATCCCGGCACATGAAAAAAGAGAGGTCACAAGATCTTTGTGGGGCTTTTCTCAGCCCTTAAGTTCTATTTCTATACTAACATTATCTGGTACATTCACCTTCATAATCTGGCGCATGGCCCTTTCATCGGCTTCTATCCCCACAAGCCTCTTATGGATTCTCATCTCCCACTTTTCCCAGGTAGCGGTTCCCTCACCATCTGGAGATTTGCGGGTTGGTACTATGAGTCTCTTGGTGGGGAGGGGTATGGGACCTGATATGTCAACTCCAGTTCTCTCTGCTATCTTCTTTATCTGTTCACAGACGTATTCCAATTTTTTCGGGTCGGTTCCTGTGAGTTTGATCCGTGCCTTCTGCATTTACATCCTCCAAAAAAAAAAAAAAAATATAATATTGTGGGGGGGTTTATTTTGCTGGTACTAGGTCTATGCACATTCCAGCTGCGACTGTCTGTCCCATGTCCCTTATGGCGAATCTTCCCATGTGTGGGATGTCCTTGATCTTTTCTATTACGAGTGGCTTGGTTGGTTGTATCTTGACCACGGCAGCGTCTCCAGTTTTGAGGTAGTCTGGGTTTTCTTCTTGCACTTCACCAGTTGCTGGGTTTATCTTCTGGACGAGTTCTGTGAAGGTGCATGCGACCTGGGCTGTGTGGCAGTGGAATACTGGTGTGTATCCTACTGTTATGACCCCTGGGTGTTGTAGTACAACTACCTGGGCTGTGAATTGTTTGGCGACTGTTGGTGGCGTGTCAGGGTGCCCTGCGACGTCACCCCTTCTTATATCATTCTTTCCAACACCTCTCACATTAAATCCTATGTTGTCGCCTGGTTCGGCTTTTTCTATACGTTCATGGTGCATTTCAATGGATTTGACTTCACCACCCACACCTGGTGGCTCGAATATGACATTGTCACCTGTCTTTAGGACTCCTGTTTCGACTCTACCAACAGGTACTGTGCCCACTCCTGTAATAGAGTACACGTCCTGGATTGGTATCCTTAATGGTAAGTCCACTGGCTTTTCTGGTGGTTTTAGTTGGTCTAATGCCTCGACTATTGTGGGGCCCTTGTACCATGGTGTTTTATCACTCTTCTGGGTTATGTTGTCTCCTACGAATGCTGAGACTGCGACGAATGGAACTTCCTTAGGCTTGTAACCTACCGTCTTGATGAGTTCGCTCACCTCATCTTTAACTTCCTCGTATCTGTCTTCACTGTAATCTACCAGGTCCATCTTGTTTATTGCGACGATTAACTGGTCTATGCCGAGCGTCCTTGCGAGGAATACGTGTTCCTTTGTCTGTGGCATCACACCATCATCTGCTGCCACGACCAGCACAGCAGCATCTGCTTGGGATGCTCCTGTTATCATGTTCTTAACGAAGTCGCGGTGTCCTGGACAATCCACGATGGTGAATTCATATTTTTTTGTCTCGAACTTTGTATGTGCGAGGTCTATTGTCAGTCCTCTTTCCCTTTCCTCTGCCAGTCTATCCATAACATATCTGAATTTGTCTTCTCCTTCAGCTAGTTGCTGTTCGCTGATGACTCCTGCTTGTAGGAGAAGGTGACCTACAAGTGTGGATTTCCCATGGTCTACGTGTCCAATAAATGCCAAGTTTATGTGTTCTTTTGCTTTAGCCATAATATTACCTCCAATATTCTGTGATGATCTGAAGTTTGACCTTATCTATGATTGGGTTAAATCTCCTATATTTATTATCTTATTATATAATGTTTATGTACTTTTTTTAGCTGAGGTAATGGTCAGCACCATATGGTTCAGGTGATAGTCCTTTCCTGGTTCTTATCTCTCTTATGATCGTCTTTTGAAGTTCATCTGGTAATTTTTCAAATCCTGCATTTTCGGTAGACCAGAGGCATCTACCCTCTGTGGCTGATCTAATGTCACCTGCGAATCCGAACATTTCAGCCACTGGAACCTTAGCCTCCACCGTCACCATATCACCCTCTTGGCTCATATCTAGGATTTGACCGCGCCTGTTCTGGATTTCCCTTGTAGCATTACCCATGTACTCTTGGGGGACGTTTATGAAAACCTTCTGTATTGGTTCGAGGATCTTGGGCTCGGCCATCATCATAGCCGCGTATATAGCCCTCCTAACCGCTGGGAGAACCTGTGCAGGGCCCCTATGGACGGCGTCCTCGTGGATTTTAGCATCCATTAACTTTACTTTAACCCCCATCACCTTTTCCTTTGCAATTGGACCATTATCCACCGCACTTTCGAAACCGTCTAATATGAGTTCTTTTATCTCATCAAGGTATTGTATACCCCTGGTCATGTTTATGAAGAGGTTCTTCTCATACACATCCCACACTCTTCTAGCCTCTTCTTTGCCTAGGCCGGCTTCTATGAATTTATTCGCCATCTCTTTCCCTTTTATCCTACCCTCTTTGATCTGACCCTCCTGTATGGCCTTGAATACTGACTCTTCCAATGGTTCTATGGTTATATAGAATCTGTTATGTTTGTTGGGTGATTTGCCCTCAACCGGTCCTGCGGTGTCCATGACAGTCTCCCTGTAGACTACAATGGGCTCTGAAGTTTCTATTTCAACACCCTTTTCGTTTATCCTATAAGCGATTATCTCAAGGTGTAATTCACCCATACCAGAGACGAGGTGTTCACCTGTTTCCTCGTTTATCTCAACCTTTACTGTAGGGTCTTCTTTCGCTATCTGCCTCAGAACCTCTATAAGTTTTGGAAGATCCTTGGTATTCTTCGCTTCAACAGCTACTGTGACAACAGGCTCTGAAATGTGTTCCAGGCTCTCAAATGCTTCTATCTTCCTCTCGGTATCGCATACAGTTTCGCCTGCAACAACGTTCCTGGCGCCGGTTATAGCGACAATGTTACCAGCCGGGACAGTATCAGTGTTTATCCTCTCCGGGCCCATGTAGACTCCAACCTGTTGAACCCTGGAGGTTCCATGGGATCCTACGAGGAATATCCCATCACCCTTTTTGATGGTCCCCCCGAATATACGGCCAGTCGCCACTTCACCAGCGTGCTTATCTATCCTAACATCTGTTACCATGACTGCTAGTGGCCCATTAGGGTCTGTTTTGAGCATTGACTGGCCTTCTTCACTTTCCAGGTCTCCTTGCCATATTATAGGTACTCTGTAGGTTTGGGCTTCTGATGGGCTTGGAAGGTGTTCCACAACCATCCCAAGGAGTACCTTGTGTAGGGGGACTTTCTGGGCTAGTTCTTTTTGCCTGTCTTCTTTACAGTATTGGTATATGTCCTTGAAGGTTATGCCAGTCTCCTGCATTATAGGGACGTTTATCGCCCAGTTGTAGTAGGCTGATCCGAAGGCCACGCTCCCGTCTTCTACCCTCACCTGCCATTTTTCTTTGAATTCTTTGGGTGCCATGCTCTTGATTAGCTTGTTGACTTGGCTTATTATCTTTATGAATCTTTCCTGGAGTTCTTCTGGTTTGAGTTTTAGTTCGTTTATTAGACGATCTACCTTGTTTATGAAGAGTACAGGTTTCACGTGTTCTTTGAGGGCTTGTCTTAGTACTGTTTCTGTCTGGGGCATCACGCCTTCGACTGCGCAGACCACGACCACCGCCCCGTCAACGGCTCTCATAGCCCTCGTAACATCCCCTCCAAAGTCTACGTGTCCTGGGGTGTCTATAAGGTTTATGAGGTATTCTTTGCCATTGTAAGGGTGGACCATGGATACGTTAGCCGCGTCGATGGTTATCCCCCTTGCCTGTTCTTGTTCATCAAAATCTAGGAATAGTTGGTCGCCTGCTAGTTCTGCTGATATCATCCCTGCACCGGCTAGTAGGTTGTCTGATAGTGTTGTTTTTCCATGGTCTATATGGGCGACTATGCCTATGTTGCGGATGTAATCTGGTTTGTACATTAATTCCTTGATCTTGCTAATCATCTTAGCACGTCTACTCACTAAAATCACCTTAATGCGCTGATCTGGCTATTCTCTCTTTTTCTTCTTTCTTTTGGATTGCGAAGCTCCTTGTATCATACTCTGAGGCTAATATGATCTCCTGGGCCAGGCATTCTTCTATTGATTTTTTGGTTTTGAAGGCTGCTTGCATGGCACCCTTTGTGAGGAAGTTCAAGGATAAATCGAGTCTCCTTTGTGGGGATACGTCAACAGCGACTTGATAAGCTATACCCCCATATTTTATCCTTGTTGTCTCCTCACGTGGGGATGTGTTCTCTATGGCCTTAACTAGGACTTCTATCGGGTTCTTCTTTGTCCGCTGGTTTATTATCTCGAATGCCCTTTTAACGATCTTGTATGCCTTATTCTTTTTCCCAGTGTTCTTTTCTGTTCTCATAACCTTGTTTATTAGTCTTTCAATTATTGAAACCTTTGATTTTGCGAATTGTCTTTTCACGTGTCTTCCCATTGTATGTGGGACGAGCACCTCTTCCAGGGAAATGTATTTGGCCAGTCCCCTGTCCTCGACTTTCACCTCTTTTATCTCCCATTTGTCAAAGACTAAACTCATAAATATTACCTCACTGGTTTCTCTATCTTACCTTTAACCATTTCCTGGAGTGATACATTATTGACCTTGGTGACCTTCCAGCGGACGCCTGGAATGTCACCCATCGCCCTCCCTGCTGGGCCTCCTATACCCTCCACGATTACTTCATCGTGTTCGTCGATGAAACCGATCGCACCATCTCCAGGGGCGAATGCGGTTATCTGTTTACCGTTCTTGATCAACTGGACCCTTACACATTTTCTTATAGCTGAGTTTGGCTGTTTTGCCTCTATACCAACCTTTTCTATTACTATACCCCTTGCTTGTGGCGCTCCTTCAAGGGGGTCTGCTTTAACATCTAAGCGTAATGCTCTTCTCTTATATTGCGGGTCCTTCCATCTAAACTTTTGTCTGTCCTTTTTGAGTTTTTTTGCTGCGAAAAGTCCTGGCAAGTGTGATTCCCTCCCGAAAGATTATTTAATTATGATATTATTTATGTTATGCTGCCTCTTTGCTAATATCCTGGCCCTTTCAATATTCTGGCCCCCTCTACCTATCACTGCCCTTCTATCCTTTGGGTTTACTTCTATAGTGGCTATTTTCTCTCCGTTGTCTCTTTGGAGTATTCTTATGCTCCTCAGTTTTATGGGGGCGAATAGGTTAGCTATGAATTCAACCGGATCATCGGAGTGCTCAATCACTTCAACTCCCTTGTCAACGGCCTTCTGGACCTTGGCCACGTTACTGCCTCTTCTCCCAATCGCGAGGCCAATGTCCCCCTTTTTAACAAGGAATGTTATCTTCCCATTTTTATCATCCACTATACAATCTTTCACCATTGCACCTGTCATGCTTTCAAAGAGTGCAATGTATCTTATCTCGTTTGTAGTGAATTTTATATTCACGGAATCTACCCCACTATTTCTAGTATTGTTGAGTCACCAGGATCTTGTATGAGGAGAGTAGTGACAGTGAAGGGTTTACCACATACTGAGCCTAATTCAACGCTACTCCCATTATAAACATAGACGGGAATATTGGAAAGTTTAGCATAATATTCCACATCATCTTTTATATCCTCTGGGGCGTTTTCAGCTATTATTACCAGTTTGCCTTTACCTAGTTTCAGGTTTTGGATGGATTTCTTCGAGCCTAATATAACGTTACCTGTATCCACAGCTACTCTTATCCCTCTATCTATGTCCATTTACTTCCCCCTATCCTCTTGTTTCATTATAATGCTCACGGAGCCCGTGCCTAATGGTATGGGTTGGCCTATGATGATATTCTCTATGATACCGTTGAGGTTATCTACTTCTCCCCTTATACTGGCTCTTAGAAGGTGTTTTCCTGTTTCTTCGAAGGATGCTCTTGCAAGGACGCTCGCCTTCTCGCCGCTGACACCATGTCTTCCAATGGATTTCACCGTACCATCTGCCGTCATCATATCAGCTACTAGCATGATGTGTCTTATATCCACTGTCAGTCCCTGTTCTTCCATTGTCTTCTTTGCCTCGTGTATTATAGCGTTCCTCGCTGCTTCTATCCCTAGAACCTTCTCTATCTCATGTATGTCATTTGTCATTGTCCTGACTTTGTCAACACCATCTATTTTGGGAACAGCTCCAAGGTTCGAACCTTCAGTATGTATTACCCATTCATCTTCTTCTTTTCTGACAACCACTTTACCTATGTTTTTAACTCCACTTATTTGGTGATTGCGTACTTTATCAGCTAGAAGTCTAAGATCCCTTATGGTACGCTTTGAAGGTTCAAGTTCAAATATTAGTATATTATCATTTATTTCTACTTCCTTAAAAGCTTTTTTTACACGTTGTATTATATCCTCATAATTAAGCCGCTTTTCCTTGATTTTTTCCTCGTCCAATTCAACAACAATGTTCATCTCAGCATAATTGATATTGAAATTTTTCAGGACATCATTCAGGGTGCTTTTACCAATCTCGTTAGCAATTTTTCTCACAAATTCTTCATCATCCCTCTTATCCTCCTCAAAGTATATGTCCATTGTAGGTGTTGAAATCTTTTTACGGGCATCAACAATCTCTATAAGCCTTGGGAGGCCAAGTGTAACATTAAGCTCAGCCACCCCAGCATAGTGGAAGGTACGCATTGTCATCTGAGTACCGGGTTCGCCCACAGACTGCGCTGCAACAGTACCTACAGCCTCCCCCTCCTCTACCTTAGCCCTCTCATATGCTCGATGAGCCTTTTCTATCAATTCGCTGAGTTCATCATCATCCAACTGTTTATCCTCGGCCACCCTAGCCATCTCTGATATAAGTTTTTCTGGGAATTCAAAGTCCTTTTTTTCCACGATTTTTTTAACCTTCTCTAATGTTTCCACAAAATCACCCACACTGGGATTTTATTTACCCGCTCTAATCTCATCCACTAGTTTTTCAAGGTCCACTATTTCACCATAATCGCTTTTTGCCGGGTCGACACCATCTTCCCCATAAAGTCTCTGGACCACAATCCCCCTATTGTCGATTACCATACCATCGTCCGTCACCGTCAAGTCTTGGAGAGCGTTTACAAGTCTTCTTTGCATGTAACCGCTCTGGGCTGTTCTGATAGCAGTGTCAACAAGACCTTCTCTCCCACCCATTGCATGGAAGAAAAACTCCAAGGGGTCTAGGCCTTCCTTGTAACTTGAATGTACGAAGCCCCTCGCCTTAGCACCTAATTCACCCTTTTTGAAGTGTGGTAGGGTTCTCTTAGTGTATCCTCTTGTGATCCTGCTTCCACGCACGGATTGCTGGCCTACACATGCTGTTATCTGTGTCAAGTTGAGCATGGACCCCCTTGCACCGGTGAGGGCCATTATAACTGCATGGTTTTCTTCCATGTCAAGATATTCTTCTGCGATTTCCCCTGACTTGTCCCTGGCCTCTCCCAGAACTTGCATTATCTTCATTTCAAGGGTTTCCTCAAGTGTTCTACCAGGTAATGGTTCAAGTTCTTTGTTTTCATAGGCTTCGATTAGTCTGTCAACCCTTTTTTCAGCATTCTTTAAGTGGGCTTCTATCCTTTCTTTGGCTTCTTCTGGTATTTCCTCGTCTCTGATGCTTGTTGTGAATCCTACTTTCATTATGGCGGCTATGGCCAATCTTGTAGCCGTATCTAGGAATTCGCGGGCTTTATCAGTACCGTATTCCTTCACAATATGATCCAGTATTTTGCCTGAGAAGGCACCATACGCTTTCTCGTCTATTACCCCAGATTTTAGTTGTCCGTCTTCTATTACAACATATGCATCATATTCGCATTCTTCTTTGAGGCAATCTTCACATTTTCTACAGATTTCTGCCTTGTATGTTATGTTAAGATCATCAGGAAGTACCATGCTGAATATCTCTTTTCCAGTCCATTTTCTCCCTTTTCTGTCGGGTAATGATATTCCCGCCCTTTTCAAGAGTTGGAATGCGTCTCCTTCCTCAAATTCTGTACCTTTTCTTGTTAGGAGGTATGCTCCTGAAATGTGGTCGTGTATGCCCCCGATTATGGGTCCGCCGAATCTTGGTGAGAGTATGTGTTCTTGTACGCGCATGAGTGTCTTGGCTTCTGCGCGGGCTTCTTCTGTCTGCAGAACGTGCAAGTTCATCTCGTCCCCGTCAAAGTCGGCGTTATATGGTGGGCAGACACAAAGGTTTAAACGGAATGTCTTGTATGGTAGTACGCGGACTTCATGTGCCATCATTGACATTCTATGCAATGATGGTTGCCTATTAAATAATACTATGTCGCCGTCTTTGAGGTGTCTTTCGACGATGTAGCCTGGTTCTATTTTTTCGAGTATGGCCTCCTTTGTCTCCTCATAGATCCTTATCTTGCGGTTATCTGGTCTTATAACATAATTTGCTCCTGGATGTTTATCCGGTCCATTTTTAATATACTCTTTGACCTCATCTATGTTCCATTCGGTCACATGTACTGGTACTGTGACCTCCTTGGCTATTATCTCAGGCACGCCCACCTCATTAATGCTTATATTAGGATCAGGGGATATTACTGTACGTGCAGAGAAGTTAACCCTTTTCCCTGAAAGATTGCCCCTGAATCGTCCTTCCTTGCCCTTTAATCGTTGAGCTAATGTTTTGAGGGGTCTTCCCGACCTGTGCCTTGCTGGTGGCACGCCTGATGCTTCATTATCAAAGTATGTTGTCACATGGTATTGTAAAAGTTCCCATAGGTCTTCAACGATAAGTTGGGGCGCTCCAGCTTCCATGTTCTCCTTAAGGCGTTGATTAATCCTTAGTATGTCAACGAGCTTGTGTGTGAGATCATCCTCTGAACGTTCACCAGTCTCTAGGGTGATTGAAGGCCTTACAGTTACAGGAGGAACAGGTAATACCGTTAGAACCATCCATTCTGGCCTTGCAACCTCAGGGTTCACCCCAAGTAGCAGGGAGTCCTCATCAGTTATTCTTTCCAGCCTTTCCCTAACTTCGCTTGGAGTCAACTTATAATCGATCACGTCAAGGAGCTCCCTAAGACCCCTAATCTCCTCCAAAACTTCCATGGGCCTCATTATCTCCTTTAACTCCACCTTAAGATCTGATATTTTCTCCGGGTTCTCTTCAACTTCCCTAATTACTTTAAGAAGTTTTCCAATCTCGTCCCCGATTTCTGGTTCATCTTTCAAGGTTTTACCAAATTCTTCTAATATTTCCGTCTTTTCCTTGAGGTTCTCCAATCCAGTTACCGGGTTATCTGACCCTTCCTCTGACTCTTCGTTTAACTTTTCCAGGGATTCTATGATCTCGTCGAATGTTGATTTTCTACCGGTTTTTTCAAAGATTCTCCTGAAATTCTTAACTTCCTCTAGGGATACTCTGATCCTCTCTAGGCTCTCTTCAAGTTCTCTAGTTAACCTTTTAATCTCCGTTGATGTTAATCTGTACCTTCTTTCTAGTAATTCTATTAGTTCGGGTGATTCGAGCGTGTAACCTTCATCTAACATTTCAATTATATCTTCTAGAAGTTCTATGGTTTCATCGACTGTTAATTTGTGATCTTTTTCTACTATGGATACTGGTTTGTCTATTTTGATGTCTCCCTGGTCTTCATCACAGTGTGGGCATCTTTCACGCCTTGCAACATCATAAACTTCCTTTATAATATCTGTGAGGTTCTCCTCCCTCTCCATAGCTTCATTGAATAAGAGCGTATAATATTCTATCTCATCATCGCCTAGGAGTATCCTTCCACATTTTCTGCATGTGGATCTAAGGATCTTATGTATAGTATCAGCGAATCCGACGTGTATTACCGGCCTTGCCAAGTTTATGTGGCCGAAGTGACCTGGACAGTCCCCTCCCTTGGCGCCGCATGTTTTACATCTCAGTCCGGGGTCTATGACGCCAAGGCGTCGGTCCATCAGACCATTTTCGATAGGATACCCGTCCTCGTCATATGTGTCGGGTGTTATGATCTGAGCTACTGACATTTTCCTTATCTCATCTGGTGAAAGCAGCCCAAAGTTTATCTTGGAAATCTTTTTAAGAATGCCTTTCAAGTTTGGTCTCTCCCCTTCCATCTTTTTTTATGCCTTATCTTCTAGGATGAGCTTTGGGAATATGCAGAGGCTTTTAAGCTCGTCTAATAATAGTTTGAATGCATAGGATATCTCAACTGGGAATGATTCCGAATCTTCACAGATTGGACAATATGTTTTACCCCTTATACGATCGTATATAGCCAACATACCACACTCAGAACAGACAAGAGCCTCATACTTATCCGATTCATCCAACAGCCTCTCCTTGAGCGTTAATGCCGCGCCATGGGCTATTAGGCAGTCCCTTTCCATTTCACCAAATCTCAGACCACCTTCTCTGGCCCGGCCTTCTGTTGGTTGTCTTGTAAGTACCTGTACAGGACCCCTTGATCGTGCATATACCTTATCGGTTGTCATATGATGGAGTTTCTGATAATATGCCACTCCTATGAATATCTCTGCTTGAAGTTTTTCACCTGTAACACCATCATATAATGCTTCAACCCCGGCAGTTTCGAACCCATTGGCCTTGAGGGCCTCCTTTATATCCTCCTCTTTTTCACCAGTGAATGGTGTCCCATCAACCCTCCTAGCATCCATGCAAGCTGCTTTACCAGCCATCATCTCCAGCACCTGTCCAACAGACATCCTAGAGGGTATCGCATGGGGGTTTATGATAAGATCAGGTATTATCCCATCCTCTGTGAATGGCATGTCCTCCTCAGGTACTATGAGCCCAACAACACCCTTCTGCCCGTGCCTTGAAGCGAACTTATCACCTAACTCGGGTTGTCTCTGATCCCTTAAACGTATCTTAACCAGCCTATTACCCTCAACAGTTTCTGTGAGGAGAACAGCATCAACCACGCCCTTTTCACCATGTCTCACGGTGACTGAGGTCTCCCTCCTCCTCTCCGCAACAGTACCGAACTCATCTATCTCTTCGAGGAAACGTGGAGGGGATGTTTTACCGATTAGAACATCACCAGAGAAGACCTTTGATTCAGGGTTCACTATCCCATCCTCGTCAAGATGCCTGTAAGCACTCTCTGAACGATAACCCCTCACACCCTTCTCAGGTATTTCGAAACGATCCTCCTGGCCTCCAGGATATTTCCTCTCAGAAGCTTCATAGGATCTGAAGAATGTTGACCTTGCAAGTCCCCTTTCAAGTGAGGCCCTATTTAGGATGAGAGCATCCTCCATATTGTAGCCCTCATAGGACATCACCGCAACTACGAAATTTTGCCCTGAGGGCCTATTATCATATCCTATAACATCTATTATCCTGGTTTTCACTATGGGCTCCTGTGGATAGTGAAGTAAATGCGCCCTCGTATCTGTCCTAAGCTTATAATTGGACGCGTAAAAGCCCAAGGCCTGTTTGGTCATGCCCGCTTCCATTGTATTCCTTGGTGATGAATTATGGTTTGCGAAGGGTATGATACCGGCGCATATGCCGAGCATCGTTGAAGGGTCTATTTCAAGGTGTGTGTGCTCCTTTGTCAGTTCATCCTCTGAGATTGCAATATAAGCGTTTTCCTCCTCCTCTGCGTCTAAGTATTCTACCACACCCTCTTTTACAAGGTCGTCCCATCCGATTTCACCTTCTCTTAAAAGTTCTAGGTGTTCTTCTGTGAGGAGTGGTTTACCATCTTTTACTATTATGAGGGGTCTTCTAGCTCTCCCAGGGTCTGTGAAAATGTAAATTTCATTATTCTCAGGATAATATGTGATGTTCATCTCATGGGAGACTTCTCCTTGCCTCCTCTTTTCCCTCATCTCCTCAACAAACTCTTCAGGCTCATCACAAGTGCCTATAAGTTCTCCGTTAATATAAATCTTGGCCATTTAATGGACCCCCCATTCTAGTTTATGATCCCCATTTTTTTGATCACATCTTTTATCTCGTCTGGCTCCGCGCCCTCTGAGATTTTAACCATTAATGCAAGGTTTTTTACCAGGCCACAGTTGGGACCTTCTGGGGTTTCATTTGGGCATATTTTCCCGAATTGTGTTGGGTGGAGGTCCCTGGCTTCGAAGTGTGGCTGGCTCCGGCTTAATGGGGATACTACCCTTCGAAGGTGTGATAGCGTGCCCATGTAACTTGTACGGTCGAGCAACTGGCTTATACCTGCTCTGCCACCCACCCAGTTTCCTGTGGCGATCGCATGTTTTATATTCTCTGTGAGGACGTCTGAACGGACTGCTTGTTTCACTGAGGGCTCCTTGCCCCTTGCAAGGCTCCTTTCTAACTGGTAGGTCATGTCCCTTGTTAAACTTGTGAACGCTACCCTGAAAAGATCCTCCATAAGATCCCCCGAGACTCTTAATCTCTTGTTGGTGTAATGGTCCTTGTCGTGGGGTTCTCTTTCACCGGATATGACCTGTAATAACATTTCAGTCATCTCAGCGAGGTAAATTGCTTTATCAATCCTCTTTTCGGGTTCTGTGCCAATATGGGGTAACAAGTAACGGTCTATCACATCTTCTGCTCTTCTTATCCTGTAATCTTCTGTCATACCCTTGGCGACCCTGTTACCAATATATTTGATGGCGCTTAATATCAGGTATTCTCTACGTTCTTCCTCTTCCAATTTCTCTAATTTCTCATAGTCTATTTTGAGTTTATCAGAGGAAACTTCTATATCATCGGTGGCCACCATCTGATAGTTCAAGTCATCAGAGATGCTTGTTATGATTTCCTCGTCTGTGGCCAATCCAAGGGCCCTTAATAATATTACGAGGGGTATTTCTCCCGGGACGTATGGGAATGATATACGGAGGTACACCCCTTTCCTCCTGGGCTTTTTATATTCAACCGATATACGAGCCCTGAAACCGCTTTTTATCGATGTTACAATAGCCCTGGCCCTGTTCTCTTCGATTTCACCCATCCTTTCTAGGATGATCTTGTTTGGGGCTATCTCTTCTGTGGTTACGAGTGATCTCTCGGATCCGTTGACTATGAAGTATCCTCCAGGGTCTTGTGGATCTTCCCCTTTCTCTATGAGTTCCTTCTCATTGAGCCCGTGGAGATGACATATTTCCGATTTTAACATCACTGGTAATTCTCCAATGTAGACTTTCTCGAAATCTGGCTCTGGAGCACCCTCTTTTAAAAGTCGCATTTCAAGGCTCATATGCGCTGAATAGGTTAAGTTTCTAAGCCTGGCCTCCATTGGGAATATTTTAGTGGTGGATCCGTCAGCTTCCTTGATGAAGGGTTTCTCTATCTCAAGGGCTCCAGTCTCCACTCTATATTTTCCCTCTTCGAATTCGATGGGCTCGCTAGTATCTATTATCTCCTGTATCCTGTTATTTACAAAATCGTTGTAGGATTCAAGGTGGTGGTCTACCAGATTGTATTTGTCAAAAAACGCATCTACCAATTCCCATGCACTTTCTCTCATGGACTTCCTCCAAAAAAATATAATCTTGATCAATCTTGAACTATCCTATATGTTACAAATCTGCCCGCGGTTGGACTTTCCCTTATTATCTTCAGTATATCCCCCTCTTTCGCCCCTATAGCCTTCACTACAGGGTCGTCAGTCCTTATCCTAGGTAGTTGTTCGGCGTGGATTTTCATCTCCTCGAGGATTTTCTCGGCCTCCTCTTCGGATAAAATAACATGTTCCGGTACCAGTTGATGTTTTAATATATCCTTCTTCACAATTCATCCTCCACATGAAAAATATGGCCTAAAATCAGGGGAACGGGCCCGACGGGAATTGAACCCGCGACCACTTGGTTAAAAGCCAAGCGCTCTTCCAGACTGAGCTACGGGCCCTATGGGGACGCCCTGGCCGGGAATTGAACCCGAGTCGCGGGCTCGACAGGCCCGCATGATAGCCCCTACACCACCAGGGCAGTCTTCTAAAATGAGATTATCCCAATCTATCCATCTCACTCCCTTAAATATTTTACCCTCCATTCTATTCAGATTAAACATTTTTGATGAGACCCTAGGCACACTAACTCGGAGTGTGATTATATCTACTCCCTAGAAACGTTGAATGTTATATATTTTCTATTACGACTTATAAATATTTTCCCATTATAAAATATTTGTGGGGGGAGGTGGGGAAAAATCCCGCCTGCCGGACTTGAACCGGCAACCCTCGGATCTACAGTCCGATGCTCTGCCAAATTGAGCTAAGGCGGGTACAATAGTATATGGGACCACCCGGATTTGAACCGGGGTCTCAGGCTCCCAAAGCCCAAAGGATCGACCAGGCTACCCTATGGTCCCATTGGGATTATATGAAGCCCCGGACGGGAATTGAACCCGCGACCACGAGATTACAAGTCTCGCGCTCCACCAGACTGAGCTACCGAGGCATTCATCATATTAGGCTATTAATATTTAAATATTTTACGGTAAACACGCAATATAAAAATCTTCACTATATATACTTATGTGAGATAATATGATATAAATTTAAATATTCGGGGGATTACAGAGCACCTTAACGGCTGGTAATTCCTCACCAGCCAATAAACTTATAGCAGCCCCGCCCCCACTACTTATATGATCTATACCATCTTGGAGGCCCATTTGAACCGCTGCAGCGGCTAAATGGCCGCCGCCGACTATGGAAAAACCTGATGATGATGATATGGCATTAAGCAAGTCCTCGGTGCCTATACTAAACTCCGGGTTCTCGAAAACCCCCGCAGGACCATTTGCAACTATCATCTTAGCGTTCCTTATCTTCTCTGCATAAACCTTTATGGTTTCCAGGCCAATATCATAAATGGGAAGATCCGGGATATCCTCTATGGGCACATCCAACCTTTTATCATCTTTGCATACTGCCACGTCAACTGGTATGAGTATTTTATCCCTGAATTTTTTCATAAGCTTCTTAGCCACTTTTATAAGGTTCTTGTAGCCTCTCTTTTTTATCAGTTTCTCATTACATTTACCTATATCTATCTTAGCCGCTTTCAGGAACACGTTAGCCACAAGACCCGCGGTCAATATATAATCAGCACTATCCTTTCCCAGGACGTTCTCTATGACTTTTATGGAGTCATCGACTTTAACACCCCCGAGAACATAAACACAAGGCCTTTTAACATTTTCAAGCGCACTATATAGGATCTTTAATTCTCTTTCCATAACCCTCCCAGCGGCGGAGGGTAATTTCACCGCGAAACCTACAAGTGAGGGTTGGGATCTATGGGCTGCGGCAAACGCATCATTAATATAATAATCGATAAGTGGGGATAATTTTCTGACAAGATGAGTTTTTGCTTGGATTCTAGGCTCCCTTTTCAGGACTTCCTCTGAATAAAAACGGACGTTCTCCAAGAGTATTATATCCCCCTTTTTCATCTTTGAAATTTCCTCCCTGGCAGCGCATCCAAAAATATCCTCCACATACTTTACAGGACGCCCCAGGACATCCGATAGAACCTCCGCATGCCTTTCCAGGGTTGTGAAATCCTTTTTACCTGGCCTGCTTTGGTGGGCTAATATAACCACCTTCGCATCCATGCTCGCAAGCTCATCTATGGTCTCTGAGTGAAGTCTGAGACGTGTATCATCAAGTATTCTCCCGGTGTGCGGATCTACAGGCGAGTTTATATCAATCCTTAAAAGTACGGTTTTACCATTCAATTCAAGGTCGTCTATGGTCTTGAAATCTACTGACATTCAATGTCCACCCCCAGATTAATTTATATTCTACTTACCAGGTCCAAGAGAGCTTCACGGGGGTTATCAGCTAATATGACACCGGAAGCTAAGAGCACTCCCTCTGATCCAAGATCAATAGCCGCTTTAAAATCTTCACCTGTAGATATCCCAGCCCCACAGAGCACTTTAACATTAGGGTTTATTTTCTTAACAGCATCCACAGTCCCAGCGACCACTTCAGGTTCTGCCTTAGACACCGGGATGCCAGATCCTATAAGTTCTGGAGGCTCCACCGCCACGAAATCAGGGCCCATCGCAGCCGCAGCCGCGCTCGTATCCACATTATTTGTGCAGACTATGCTAACAAGGCCAGCCGCTTTAACCCTCTCTATTACTCTTTGGACATCTGCAAGTTTCATCCTCTTCTCTGAATGATTTATAAGGGTTCCCGTAGCCCCGGCTTCCTCCGCACATTCTAGGAGTATGCTACCAGTGTGTCCACCGGCATCTATAGGGTCGATATGTTGCGCGACCACTGGTATTTTAACCCTTTCAGCCACCCTAAAAAGGTCCATATGCTGTGGCGCGACCACAATATTAACACCAGTTTCATCAGCCACTCCTTCACAAGCACGGGCTAAATTCACAGCATTCTCACCAGTAGCTTCAATATAAGTTTTAAAATTCAATATTACAATGGGAGTATCATACTTCAATGATAAGCCTCCAAATACTTCTACCCCCAAATTTAATAGGGGGTGTAATCACTCTTTATAAAAACTATTAAATAAGCCCTCCTATTTATCTACTTTATGACCCCCTACAAGAATATATTAATATTTCAATATCATAAGTATTGGCACAATCATATGACTATCAATCCCTGATAACAAGGGAGGAGAGGGTATAACTCCTAGTGGGTTTATTGTGTGAGTATAGGTGGGTGGCTGTGTTCATTTCAAAATTCGAGAAACTCAAAAGACTGGAAAGGATGGGGTACAGATTCGTTGGTGAACATGCCCATACAGCAGTGAAAACTTGCCTGTGGACAAAAAAGAGCATATTAGATGAGGGAACATGCTACAAGCAAAAATTCTATGGTATTAAAAGCCACAGGTGCTTGCAAATGTCCCCGAGCATATTCTTCTGCCAACAAAAATGTCTTTTCTGTTGGAGAGACCTTAAATACACGAGAACAGAATGGGACGGGGACTATGACGAACCAGCGGATATAATAGATGACTGTATCAACGCACAGAGGAACCTCCTCTGCGGATTCTTCGGCAACGAAAAAGCTAACAAGAAAAAACTCCTTGAAGCACAAGAACCCAATAATGCAGCCATATCATTAGCAGGGGAACCACTACTATATCCGATGATAAATGAACTCATCAAGGAATTCCATAAAAGGAAATTCACAACATTCCTAGTTACCAACGGCATCAACTACAAGGCACTTGAAAATCTTTCAGAAGAACCCACCCAACTCTACATTTCACTAGACGCACCCTCCGAAAAAATCCACAAAAAACTTTGCCGACCACAAACAGAAAATGCATGGGAGCACCTGAACAGATCATTAGAACTACTCCCAAGTTTCAACTGTCGAAAAGTTTTAAGGATAACAGCAGTTAATGGAAAAAACATGACAAACCCAAGGGGCTACGCCACCCTCATAAAAAAAGCCCAACCAGACTTCGTGGAAGTTAAAGCCTACATGTACCTAGGATATTCACGAAAAAGATTAGAAATGGAAAACATGCCATTATTCTTCGAAGTTTATGAATTCGCAGACAAAATAGCCAAACTAACCAACATGAATATAATCGACAAATCAAAGGAGAGCAGAGTAGTACTCCTAGGCTAAGTGTGGGGGAATCCCAATGAGATACATCCTATTGGCCCTAATACTCTCAATACTATTTGTCTATGGAGCTTCAGGGCTTTCAATTACAATAGGAGAAACCACCTATAAAAATCCAGAATATAAAAAGGCTATGATGGATTATTTCCAATCAAAAACAGATAAAAGTATAAAAGATGTTAATATAGAGGTTATAAGGGCCCAGGATGTTAACAGGATATCAGAGAATGTTACAGGCGAAGTATATAATCAGGGTCAAATATTTTCATGTGCAATGGTTGACCTAGACCATGATAATCTTACAATAATCGTTGATCAGAGTAAAATAAAAAATGTAACGCCTCAAATGTATGCAAACAGTTTAAAATCCGCTGGTATAGAAAGGGGCTATGTGGTGGTGTCCTCACCATTACCAGCATCTGGAGAAGCAACTCTCCTAGGCATATTCAGATCATATGAGACCCTCATAGGGGCTAAAATACCAGATGAAGTTAAAATGGCATCCCTTAAAGAAATACACCTCCAAACCAGACTAGTAAATGAGACCGGTGAAAGTGGTGATAGCATCGCCCAACTAATCAGTGAAGTCAAAAATAGGACAGAATTTGAAAATATAAATGATACCCATAAGATAAAACAGATAGTCAGCAACACCGCGGATAAACTAGATATTAACCTCACAAGCACCCAAATAGAGGATATATCACAAGTAATCGCGAATTCACAGAAAGTACATGGACTAACCACCAACATCAAAAAGAGATTGGAAAAGGAGACACACGGTCCTAGACTAGAAGATCAATTATATTCATGGTTACAAAGCCGCTATGATTACCTAATAAGTTTACTATCCACATAAAAGGGGTTCTGAGAGATTAACATGTTAATAGCAAAGAACAACCTCCAATTCATCATAGAAGTTGCCATAATAATCCATGCCGGTGTAATAATCTTATTCAATCTAGTGGGAGTTTCCCTGAGCCTAGTCCTCTTTCTAGGCACTCTTGTCACAACATTATTCGCCCTTTTATTCTCCATCGACACCCTCCTATTAATTCTACCTTTATTCACACACCAGGAGTTCACACACCCCTTCGGCCCATTCGCAGTCCTATCATGGGTTAGTGTACTGGCAGCGTCAAATCTCTTATCAGAGGCGGGTATACGTTCAACTTCTATCAAAACATTAAATTACATCCTATTCTTCGTCATAGCAATTGCAGGGGGTTTGATGCACCGTTCATTCCTCCTTCTATGGTTCCTTGGAGGTGCGATAGGATATTATATAATGTCAAAAAGTTTCAAAAGGACTGCGCGGATAACAAGAAAATCCATCATGGGATTCGTATCAGCCCTTATAGGTGGATTCGCACTCATGGAATCCTTAGCAAGGATACTTGACATGCCAGTTTTAAGCCCACTTCTCAGGATTACCAGACTAGAAAATTATACTATCCCCAGTTTGAAGTTAGTCCTTACAAGAACAACATTTTGGGGTCATATGGTAGGCTCCTGCTATTGGAGGTCAGAATGTCTAGGCGGGGCTGATGGTTATATAACACTCCCAGTGACGCTAATCCACCAGTTAGGATTACCATATCATATCTTTTATGGCGTGCTTATCTATAAAAAGGATTATATAGATTATATGCTACCTGGTATATTTGCAGTAGCCTTTGACGCTGGATATTTCGGTCTCTTGTTCCTCTTATCATGGGTACTCATAGTAACTATCACAGGCCTTCACGTTCTTAGAATATACAGAGAGAAGAGATTGAATGGGAGTAGAAGATATCTTGGAAGGGAGGCCCTGCTTATCGGCTCTCTTTCAGCTTTTCTGACGCAGAGCATCATTGGCCTTTTCTTGTTTAATCGTTCATTTAACTCGTCAGCACTCCTTACTTATATTATATTATCGGCTTTTGTAATGGCACATTCTATAAATGTTAAAAGGAGGATATCATAGTCTCCTTGCAATTTCAACAGCCTTTGCAGCGGCCTTTTCAAGTGATGTTTCGAATGGTATCCCGGCCTCTTTGAGGATTCTCTGCCCTTCCTCTTCGTTCGTACCTGTAAGTCTTATTACGAGGGGCACATCCCTCTCAGCATCCTTCAGAGCTTCTACAACACCCTTTGCCACATCATCTGCTCTTGTTATACCACCGAGCACGTTTAGGAAGACAACATCAACCCTGGGATATGATATTACACGTTCAATCGCCTTTTTTATGATTTCTGGGGAAGCGCCACCCCCTATATCGAGGAAGGTTGCGGGTTCTCCACCTTGTAATTTTATAAGGTCCATTGCTGTTAATGTGAGTCCCGCACCATTCCCTATAACCGCTATGTTACCATCCAATTTAACAAAGGCGAATTCACTAGCCTCGTATTCCTCCTGTTCCCTGAATTCAGGGTGTCTGAAGATTGAATCATCATCTATTTCTAGCTTGGCATCAACCGCAACCAGGTTGCCCCCGGAGAGGACAAGTGGATTTATCTCTGCGAGGAGTGCATCATATTTTCTGAAGAGATTATAAAGTCTCCAGATTATGCCACCTACCTGGCTTATGAGTTTGCCCTCCATGCCCATTTTCCTGGCGATCTCCCTGGCCTCATAGGGTAAGAATTCCCCGAGGGGATCCACATAATATTTAATGATCTTTTCTGGATGTTCGCGGGCAAGTTCTTCTATTTCAACACCGCCTTCGCTACTTGCCATTATAAGGGGTTTTTTCATTGTCCTGTCAACTATAATACCAATATAGAATTCTTTTTCAATGGGGATCTTCTCCTCTACAAGGACCTTCTCCACCTTCTCCCCCCTAATCAGGGAGGATAAAAGCTCTCCACTCACCTTGTAGGCGTTTTCCGGGTTTTCAGCGAATCTTATCCCACCAGCCTTGCCCCTGCCCCCTGTGAGGATCTGTGATTTTATAGCTACTGGCTTCCCCAATCTTTTAGCTATTTTCTCAACATCTTCGGGTGTGTTGGCCACACCCCCATCTGGTGTGGGTATGCCCTCCTTTTTGAAGAGTTCCTTAGCATTATATTCATATAACTTCATCTGGGATCCCCCACTTCTAGTATTCTTTTCCCGGCTTCGAACGCTTCAAGGTTTTTCTTCTCGGTTCCGGGCGGCACACTATCCTCTATAGCCTTTTTAGCCGCCTGGTCGCTGATCACCCTAGTGGCCCGTGTGAAGGCTCCTATCATCACCATGTTAGCGACTATTGGGATGCCTATCTCCTCCTTTGCTGTTCTAGTAGCCGGGGCTCTATAATATTTTATCTTTTTTTTCTTGATGAAATCTTTTATCTCTTCTTCTTTGATCATGTCGGGGTCGACTATGAGTGTGGCTCCAGTTTTCAGATCATCCAGGTAGGTTATGAGGGCTTCATGTGACATTGCCACGAATATGTCAGGTTCGCGGACCTTTGGATAGTCTATCTCATTGTCACTTATAACTACCTCGGATCTGGATGCGCCACCCCTTGCCTCTGGACCATATGATTGTGTTTGCACGGCATGGAGTTTATCATATAAACTCGCGGCTTTCCCTATCACTATCCCGGCAAGCACCACACCCTGACCCCCGAAGCCTGCGATCCTAATCTCTCTTCTCACTCTAATCATCCCTTATAAGCTGATTTTATTGATTTGAACCTTTCACCACACTTTTCCTCGATGAGATCATAGGTTATGGTGGTTAATTCTTCCTTCTCCTCTTTTACAAAATCCCCCACGATTATTTTACCCTCCAGTTCCCTTGGCTCCATCCTCAAGGCTTTCCTCCTATTTATACTATTATCCTTCATCCAATTTAGCATCTCAACAGGGGATCTCATACGATTTTTACGGCCGAAATATGTTGGACACTGTGATAACACTTCTATAAAAGAAAATCCTTTATTTTCAAGACCTCTTCTAATGGAATTTGCGAGTTGTAATGGATGTGCGGCTGTCCACCTGGCAACATAACTGGCCCCAGCAGCCTTCACAAGCTCGGCCAAATCAAAGGGTGTTTCAAGGGCACCATAGGGTGCTGTACTACCATAGCTTCCACGTGGGGAGGTTGGACTTATCTGGCCACCTGTCATCCCATAAATATTATTGTTTATACAGATTACTGTAAGGTCTATGTTTCTCCTGGCGCCATGGATGAGGTGGTTGCCCCCGATGGCCGCCGCGTCCCCGTCGCCTGTGAAGACTACAACGTCAAGTTTGGGGTTTCCTAGTTTGAGTCCTGTGGCGAATGCTATCGGCCTTCCATGTGTTGTGTGTAGTGAGTCGCATTTCACATAACCTGGGATCCTTGATGAGCAACCGATACCAGATACTAGGACTATATTTTCAAAGTCGATATTTGCAAGTTCCATGCCTTTGAAGAATGTGTTCATTACTATGCCATTCCCACATCCTGCGCAGAAAATATGTGGGAGTCTATCCTTTCTCAGGTATTTTAGGAATGGATTTTCCAATGTCATCAGGGTCCTCCTAGATCATGGATTCTATCTTGGCTTTTATCTCATCTGGGTTATGTATTTCTCCACCCAACTTTGGGAGGAGTTCGACTTCTGCCATGCCATCAGCCGCTCTTTGAACTTCATAGAAGATCTGTCCAAGGTTCATTTCCACGACGAGTAATTTATCAGCTGTCTCGGCGACTTTTCTCACTTCATCATCTGGGAAGGGCCATGGCGTGTCTATCTTCATATAACCTACTCTTTGGCCTTTTTTTCTCAGATCCTTTACGGCTGTTGCAACGGAGCGACTAGGGGCTCCATAGGATATGGTTATGATCTCAGAGTCTTCGGTGTGGGAGTTTTTCACCCTAACTATGTCCTTTCGGTGGTTTAGTATCTTGTCACATAATCTTTTCACGAGCTTTTCATGGCCCTCGGGGTTTGAAGCATCCGGGTATCCTTTTTCGTCGTGTGTGAGTCCTGTGACTGGGATATTGTAACCTTCACCGAATGGTGGCATTGGTGTTGTCCCATTAGCATCTGCTCTGAATGGTATGAACTCTTCAGGATCTCCTTTGGGCCTTTTCCTCTTTATAATCTCCACCTTTTCTGGGATTCTTATCTTTTCTCGCATGTGGCCCACGATTTCATCAGCCATCACCATTACGGGTATCCTATACTCTTCTGAGAGGTTAAATGCTTCTATGGTGAAATCGAAGCATTCTTGGACTGATGAGGGTGCTAAGGCTATGATTTCATAGTCACCATGGGATCCCCAGCGGGCTTGCATCATGTCGCTCTGGGAGGCCATTGTGGGTTGGCCTGTGGAGGGGGAACCCCTCTGCACATCTATAACTACTAGGGGTGTTTCTGTCATGGCAGCATAGCCTATATGTTCTTGCATGAGTGAAAATCCAGGACCTGAAGTGGCTGTCATACCCTTTAGACCGCTCCAGGCAGCTCCTATCACGGCTCCTAGCGCCCCTATCTCATCCTCCATTTGTATGAAAACGCCGCCCTCTCTTGGTAAGAGCAGGGCCATCTCCTCGGCTATCTCGGTTGATGGGGTGATGGGGTAACCGGCGAAGAATCTGCACCCGGCTTTTATAGCCCCCCTTGCACATGCCTGATTCCCCTGTATGAAGTATTCTTCAACCATTTTCATCCACCGCTATGGCTTGATCTGGGCAGAATAAAATACAGATCTTGCATTTTTTACACCTATCCTCATGTTCAGGTACTGGGACGTAAACTCCCCTTTTATTTAATGTATCAGATTCTTCATAGACTTTCTCGGGGCAAAACTCTATGCATATGTTACATCCTTTGCAAAGTTCAGGATCTATACGTATCATAGGACATCTTCCCAAAATCCCTTTTATCCTATACCCTTATAATTATTATTTGACATTTAACTTTACCGGCGGGAACTCCCCGTATTGGGGGATGAAAGCCGAAAAGTTTTATATATTTAATACATTTTGTCCTCCACTAGGAGGTTGGGATGCGGTGTCCTCATCCATAGCCCTGTAAAACTGTAGGGAGGATGGGTAGGGTTTGGGACGACCTGAATTCACGCCTGTGGAGACCAAGCGTCGTTGAAGCAGGAAGCCCATCCCATTAGGGAGGGGTAGTTCACCCCACATGTGGGGGGTGTGGCTGATATAACACCTCCTATGAGGGGGTGGTATAATCCTCCCAGTCTATTAGTCTCTTATTATTCTTCTTTCACACTCTCCACATAGATGAGTGGATATTTGAGTTCATCAATGTATTTCATCCGTATAATGGCCTTAACATTCTTGAACCTTGAAGTTATCTTAACATCTAGCATTCTACCCTCAAGGGAGACATACCCAAACTCATTTTCGTCATAATCTAGGTGTATTTCAACCTTAACATCCTCTATACTCGGTTGGAGTCTTATAGAAGATTCGATAGCTGCTTTAAGCGATTCTAGGGTGTCCTGATTGACTGGGGTGCCTGTGAATTGATGGAAAAGAGCACCCATACTTATAGCACCCTCAAAAATAGCCCTCTCCCTATCAGAAAGACACTTAAAATATTCATCTAAACTACTCATAGATACCCCCCACAGAATCCCATTATATTATTTAATTCTTCAAGCTTCTCAGCTATAAACTCTGGCGGTGTTGGGAAAAAATAACCAAAAAGGAGAAAGAGGGTTAAAGCTACCGTGGCCATGAGTATGAACCTCCTCTTTTCCCTCACAGGGTAAATTCTAGTAACCAGGAGCCCCCCACCAAAGAAAGCGCCGATAATAATGAGCGCATAATACTTCTTAGGATTCTCAACCTTCAAATTCTTCTGGAATGGGCGAATCTTAACAAGATCGCATTCCACTATCAATCTTTCACTCATAGAACCGATAGGATGACAGGTTATAAGAAACAACTTATCCCCCTGAAATATTGATATCTGATACGAAGCGGGAACAATAAAAGACCTGTTCACAGTATACTCTGCCAAACCAATCCCTGGCCAATTTAGATAAACCTTATCACCCTTCTTCAATTTATCCAATTTGTAAAACGGGGACCCATACATGGTCCTATGACCAAAAAGGATGACCGTACCATTCCCGGGCTTAAAAGACATCGGCTCATGATAAACCCCATAAAAAACAGACTTATTATTAACCTCTTTGGTGAGATTAATAGAAGGAATCTCTACAATAGGTACATTAGGCTCCTCCTGTTTTATGTTAACCTCAGAAGCATAAAAACTCACCTCTATAAGAGCATAAAGGGACAATATGAACATGCCAACTATTACCAAAAATGTTGATACCCGCAATAGCCTCACCAAAATTGAAATAATGGGGGAAATTTTAATGTAATCTTGTATATGCTATAGCAGCCACTGTAACAAGAGCACCTATTAACAATGGCCCCCAAGGAGCCCCGGTCTCCCTACCAGGGACCGTCCTGTTACCAGCATACTCACCAGCAGCAGCGCTAAAATTGGACTTAAGGGGCGTGCCATAATAACTGTAACCTTCACCAGCTCCTGCAGGCCACTCATAAGTGTATACAAAATTTGAGTAACTTCTTCCGGGTATTGCAACATCCCATGCTGCCACATTGGCCCCTGGAACCGACTCATAGTCAATAAATGTAGCCTTCGGATCACTGTATGTAAGTTTTGAATTTGATGGTACAATAGGTGCCCGTACTATACCATAAACCGGCTCATTATCAACATTATAAAGGCTGAACCCAAATTTCCCAGTCCACTTCACGATCTTAAGATCAGGGTTTAACGTTTCAAGCTCATTAGGCAAAAACCATGAAGTGTCAAGGCCTGGTTCACTCACAAGAGGCCAATAATAAGTTTGGTCTTCACCAGCTCGAGTAATATAAGAAAGTTCGTCACCAAAGGGGCCAACCGCCTTTAGTTTGAATGAGACCGTCCTTGTCTGTCCCGGGTCTATTTCCCATCCATAGTCTCCGCCAAGTTCTGGGAATCTTGATTTGGCCATTTTAACTGCTGGTGGATCAGTCCAATCAATAATCCATTTTATCGTATCATCA